>JBDSYU010000107.1:0-18761 GCA_039925525.1 Variovorax sp. | reverse complement strand
ACCGGCGGCACCGCACCCGACACCTTCAACATGGGCACCCAGTTGTGGATTCAGTTGAAGAGCGTGGCCCTGACCGTGGTCTGGTCCGGTGTCGTCGCTTTCATTTCCTTCAAGATCGCCGATATGGCCTTCGGCCTGCGCGTCACTGAAGAAGAAGAACGCGAAGGGTTGGACATCTCGTCACATGGGGAGACGGCGTACAACCGCTGACCCGGCCTACCCCGCAAATCCAGCGCCTGTTCACACCAAAACGCAAGATGCGTGGATGTGAACAGGCGCTCTTCGTTTGGCAGGAACGCAAGGCCCGGTCGCGCAGCGATGTCCGCCATGTGCTGACGCATACGATTCTTCAAACGTGCGATCCTCAAGCTTTATTTCATGCGAAAGGAGCCCCTCATGCCATCCCCTCGACACTTCCGATCCGGCCTTGCGGCCGGTCTTCTAACGCTGGCTGCCGCGAGCGCCCAAGCGCAAAGTGCCGACATGATTCCGCCGATGCGCAGCGCAGGCGCCGCCAGCTATACCTGCGGCGGCATCGGCTCCGATGAATCGACGGCGATGCGGCAGGCAATGAAAGGCCATCGCCTGTCATTGCTGTTCGCACGTCCCGGCGGCAACTACGTGGCCGACGTGGCGGTCACCCTCAAGCCTGCCAAGGGCGAAGCAATCACCTTCAACGCCACGGGCCCGATCTGCCTGGTCGACCTGCCGCCCGGACGCTACAGCGTGACGGCAAAGGCCGAAGGCGCCAGCAAGAGCCAGAGCGTGACCGTTGGCGGTGGCAACCGGCGGCTCGACTTCCGCTTCTGATCGACCGGGGCCGGCGGCCGGACTTCAGGCTCTCAGCGCCGCCTCGATGTCTTTTTCCATCGACGCCGGCGCATCGGCGGGCTCGTAGCGCATCCTCACCTGGCCCTTGCGGTCGATCAGGAACTTGGTGAAGTTCCACTTGATGGCGGTGCTTCCCAACGGGCCGGGGCACTCGTCGACCAGCCACCGGTACAAGGGCGTGGCGCTGGCCCCATTGACATCGATTTTGCGCATCATGGGAAAGCTGACGCCGTAGTTCTTGACGCAAAATGCCGCAATCTCTTCGTTGCTGCCGGGCTCCTGCGCGCCGAACTGGTTCGACGGAAAACCCAGCACCGTGAGGCCTCGGTCAGCATATTTTTGGTGCAGCGCTTCGAGGCCGGCCAATTGCGGGGTGTAGCCGCAGCCACTCGCGGTGTTGACGATCAGCAGCACGCGCCCACGCAGTTCGGCGAGGTCGAGTTTGCTGCCGTCGATGCGGTCGACTTCGAAATCCTGGATCAAGACCGTGTCTCCTCGTTGCGCGTGCCGGTAAGGCCCAGTCATGGTACGCGCGGCGGCGGTGCGAGCGCCGCGCTCAAAGCTGCGGCCAGGATCAACGCCCCGCCGAGCCAGACTCTGGCGCCCATTTGCGCTGCGCCCAAAGCCACCGACGAGCCACTGGCGAACACCACTTCCGACAGCATGATCACCGACACTGCGCTTGCGGTGAGCCGCGGCACGGCATATTGCAAGCAGATGTTGGCGACGCAGAAAGCCAGGGCCAGCAGCAACGCCCAGGCGATCCAAATGCTTCCATCGAAGCGGGGCAGCGACACCCTGCCGAGCGCCGAACCAAATATCGCCGCCAGCGCCGCCACCACTGCGCAGCCGACGAACATGGCAAACGCGCGCTGCTCGCCGGTGGCCGCACCCTGCTTGCGCAAGAAGATGTTGGTCAGCGCGAAGCAAAAGCCGGCGCCGACCGCCAACCAGTCGGGCAACGAGTTGGGCAGTGGCCAGTCAACCTGCGGCGTCTTCAGAATGATGACCACGCCGGCCAGGGCGACTGCCACACGCGCCAGCGCAGCAGGCGTTGGCCGCTCGCCCAACAACAGCCATGCCAGCAGCACGCTCCACAACGGCATCAGATAGAACAGCAGCACCACGCGCACCACATCGCCCAACGTCACGGCCCAGTTGAAGCCGACATTCGTCAGACCGGCGGCCGCTGCCAGCAGCAGCAGGCCACGCCGAGCCGCGAAGCCGCGCAGGCGCTGGCGCCGCCCTACCAGCATGAAGATGGCGATGCACAGATAGACGATCGCCGTGGTCCACAACGGATGCCAGCCGTGCGCCACCAGTTGGCGAAAGACGATCCATGACACCCCCCACACGAGAGCGTTCACCATCAGGGCCAGCGCCGGCAAGACGGCGGTGGTCGGAGCAGTGGTCAATGGTGTTTGTCGCTGCGAGCGATGGCCAGAAGGTGTTCGACTTCTTCCGGATAGTCCCGCAGGTTGCGCGCATGCCAGCGCTTGATCAGCCACATGAAGCCGGCCACGATGCTGCCGAAGATAGCGATGGCCACATAGGCAGACAGACCGAACCCGGTGCACGCCGCATAGAGTGCGCCGAGCGCCAGGATGCAGGCCTGTTCGTTGAAATTCTGCACGGCAATGGATCGGCCGGCGCCCATCAGGTTGTGGCCGCGGTGCTGCAGCAAGGCGTTCATCGGCACCACCAGAAAACCGCCCAGCGCACCGAGCAGGATCAGGAACGGCACGGCCAGCCAGACGTTGGTGATGAAGTTCATGAGAATGATCAGCACGCCCATGCCGATACCCATCGGAATGACGCCGGTGGCCATTTCGAGGCGCATGCGTGCCGAGGCGGCGACGGCGCCGATGGCCGTGCCGATGGCCACCACGCCGACCAGTTGCGAGGCGCGCGCCGTGTCGTAATCCAGCGCCAGCGCCGCCCAGGCCAGAACGATGTACTTGAGATTGCCACCAGCACCCCAGAAGAGCGTGGTCGTGGCCAGCGAAATCTGACCCAACTTGTCACGCCACAGGCGTACGTTGCAATGCCAGAAATCCGGCAGCAGCGCCACCATGTTGGCGGCAATGCCGCGGTGCGGGTCGAGGCGCAGCGGGCGCATTTCGACGCCGGTCAGTGGGATGCGCAGGTTGAACCAAGCCGCCAGCGCGTAGACAAAGATGAGCACGCAGATCGCCCCTTCGGGTGGTGTGTCGACGCCGGTATCGATGAAAGGGAAATCGAAGGTCAGCAAGCGACTGGAAATCGCGTGCCCCACCAGCGAACCGCCCAGCACGATGCCCAGGATGATCGAGCCGATCGTCAGGCCCTCGATCCAGCCGTTGGCCTTGACCAGTTGCGACGACGGCAGCAACTCGGTCAGGATGCCGTACTTGGCTGGCGAATAGGCGGCGGCACCGAGCCCGACCACCGCGTAGGCCCAAAGCGGGTGTCCGCCGAACAGCATCATCAGGCAGCCCACCACCTTGATGGCATTGCTGATGAACATCACCTGGCCCTTGGGCAGGGCGTCGGCGAATGCGCCGACGAGCGGCGCCAGGATGACATAGAAGATCGCGAAGATCGGTACCAGCGCCGCACGCTGCCATTCCGGATGGCCGGTGGTGCGCAGCAATTCCACGGCCGCCACGAAAAGCGCCTGGTCGGCCAGCGACGAGAAGAACTGCGCCGCCATGATGGTGTAGAAGCCGCGCTTCATCGAGGCACGGACGGGCGCCACTCGTGGCGTGGTATCGGAGTGCGAACGCAGTGCAAGAAGGGCTCGTTAGCGCGGTCAGCCCGAACGAAGTGCGTGTGGCGCTGCCGCAAAGCAATTGCACAGCGCATGGCAGAGCGTTGCTGCCGCTGCATCGCGCAGAGGCTTGCAATCTGCCCGGAACCGATCCATCGATTGCATGGTACTTGGAACTTGTCTCCTGCTGCGGGGCAGACGACCGGCCCGACGAGTGCGGTGGTTATAGCATGCAGCCCGGCTGGCAGAATCAGTTGTTCACCTCACTGCAGGCAATTGATTTAGCCACGCCGTGAAGTGCTGCCGCGATGCCTCGCCCGATCCTTGCCACCGTCCATACCCCGGCACTGCGCCACAACCTGGCGCGCGCCCGTCGGGCCGGCGGTGATGCGCGCGTCTGGGCGGTAGTCAAGGCCAATGCCTATGGCCATGGCATCGAGCGCGCCTATGAAGGTTTGCGTGGTGCCGATGGCTTTGCGCTGCTCGACCTGGCCGAGGCCGAGCGCCTGCGCGACCTCGGCTGGCGCGGCCCGGTGTTGCTGCTCGAAGGCGTCTTCGGCGCGCGCGACCTCGAACTGTGTTCGCGCCTCGATCTGTGGCATACGGTGCACTGCGATGAACAGATCGACATGCTCGCGGCGCACAAGACGCAGAGCCCGCAGCGCGTCTTTCTGAAAATGAACTCGGGCATGAACCGACTCGGCTTCGCGCCGGCGCGTTTGCGCAGCGCCTGGACACGTCTTTCCGGTTTGCCGCAGGTCGGCGAGATCACATTGACCACGCACTTCAGCGACGCCGACGGCGAGCGCGGCATCGCCGCGGCCATGGCCGTGTTCGAGCGCGCCACAGTCGACCTGCCGGGCGAGCGTTCGCTCGCCAACAGTGCCGCTTTGCTGCGCCATGCTCGCGGCTCCGATGACACGCAAGGCGCCACGGTGGCCGCCGACTGGGTGCGTCCGGGCATTGCGCTGTACGGCAGCGCGCCGGACTTTCCGGCGCACGACGCGGTGCATTGGCAACTGCAGCCGGCCATGACGTTGTCCACGCGCCTCATCGCCACGCAGAGCTTGGCCGCTGGCGATGCCGTCGGCTACGGCAGCAGCTTCGTGGCCGATGCGCCGATGCGTATCGGCGTCGCGGCGGTCGGCTATGCCGATGGCTATCCGCGGCACGCGCCGACCGGCACGCCGGTGCTGGTCGAGGGCGTGCGCACGCGCATCGTCGGACGCGTCAGCATGGACATGGTGGCGCTCGACCTGTCGCCACTCGCCCTGCGCGACGTCGGCTTCGGCAGCGAGGTCACGTTATGGGGGCGCGCCGGCAGCGGCGCATTGCTTTCGATCGACGAGGTGGCGCACGCGGCCGGTACCGTGGGTTACGAACTGATGTGCGCCGTGGCCCAGCGTGTGCCGTTCGCTGTCGACTGATACAGGGATCAACAAAAGATCAATGAGTTCTGTCCTCCGTTCTTCCAGGCGATGGGGCATCGCTACATGTTCGGTCTCTCCATGGCGAGCGGAAATGAGCTTGCCTGGCCTGATCACCCCGTGAAGCTCGTGGTCGGCTTTCCGGCTGGCGGAGTGATCGACGCCGACTCGCCGTCAGTACAAGATGCGGCAGCGAATCGTCGCGGGCACCGCGCACAGCGCGTCCAGCGCCGACAGGCTTGCCGGACCGTCGACATCGATCACTGCATACCCGACGTCTGCATTGGTACCCAGGTACTGCGCCGCGATATTGATACCCGCGGCTGAGAGCCGTTCGTTGACGTGCGCCAGCACGCCCGGCACGTTCCTGTGGATGTGCAGCAAGCGGCTGCGGCCGGCGCGTTCAGGCAAGGCGACTTCAGGAAAGTTGACGGCCGAGGTGGTCGAGCCGTTGCTGCCGTAGCGGATCAGCTTGGCCGCGACTTCCCTGCCGATGTTGACCTGCGCTTCCGATGTCGAACCACCGATATGTGGCGTCAGGATGACGTTGTCGAAGCGCGTCAGCGGTGAGACGAAGGCCACGTCATTGCCCTGCGGTTCGAGCGGAAACACGTCGATCGCCGCGCCCAGGATGTGCCGGCTTTCAAGCGCTAGCGCGAGCGCATCGATGTCGACGACGCTGCCACGCGAGGCATTGATCAGATAGCTGCCCGGCTTCATGCTCGCCAGCTGGCCCGCCCCGATCATGTTCGCCGTGTCGGGCGTTTCCGGAACGTGCAGCGTGACCACGTCGGCGGCCTGCAGCAACTCATCCAGGTTTGCCGCCTCGGTCGCGTTGCCCAGCGGCAGCCGGGCTTCGATGTCGCGAAACAGCACGCGCATGCCGAGCTGTTCGGCCAGCGCGCCGATCTGCGTGCCGATGTGGCCGTAGCCGACGATGCCGAGGGTCTTGCCGCGCACCTCGTGCGAGTGCGCCGCGCTCTTGCTCCATCCGCCCCGATGCAGAACCGCATTCTTCTCCGGAATACCGCGCATCAGCATGATGATCTGCGCCAATACCAGTTCGGCGACGCTGCGGGTGTTGGAAAACGGCGCATTGAAGACCGGCACCCCCAGGCGCATCGCGGCTTGCAGGTCGACCTGGTTGGTACCGATGCAGAAGCAGCCGATCGCAGCCAGTCGAGCCGCATGCGCCAGCACATCGGATGTGATGCGGGTCCGCGAGCGGATGCCAACGAAATGCGCTTCGGCAACGGCAGAAAGCAGGTCTTCGCCTGCCAGCGCCTTGGCATGGGTGACGATGCGCGTGTAACCGTCGCGCCGCAGCGCATCCTCGGCCGATGGGTGGATGCCTTCGAGCAGCACGGCGGTCAGCTCAGCCTTCGGATCGCCTACAGGAGTCAAGTTCGGGTTCGGGTTCGGGTTCACATCAACTTTCACGCTTCTATCACGGCAGCTTTTAAGATTCTGGTGCCGTCGCGTCGCTACGCATCGTCTCATCGCTGATTTTGATCGTGTCCAGCGCGCTCCCAGTCACGACCGACGGGTATGCCGGTGTCGATCACGAGATAGCGGATTGTCCAGGACTGGCTGTCGAAATATGCATCCGTGACGTGCCCGATCCTGTGGTCGATGGCGGTCACGGACGATCCGACGAGATGGCTGATTCTGTTGAGCATCGGTTCAACCCGCATGCGCATGTTTCGCCGCCACCTGGTTCATGGTATCGAGCGCCAGATTGGAGTGGGCGTACGCGGCCCCAGCGCGCATCGCAGCAGGAGAAGCCCGATGCGCACCCCATCCATGCAGGCAGTGTCAGATTGAAGCGGGCTTACGAGGCGCCCGCGCGCGACGACGCGTAAGGATTCTGGTCGATCGCCTGTGGCCACGTGGCATGAGCGACGCCGACGCAACGGTGGAGCTATGGCTGAAGGAACTCGCCCCGAGCACCGCGCTTCGAAAAAGGTTCGGCCATGATCGCGCGCGTTGGCCAGAGTTTCGAGCGCGCTATGCCGAAGAGGTACTCGGGCATACCGAAGCTCTGAGCCAATTGCGCAAATTGGCCGGCCAAGGTCCGATCACCCTCGTCTATTCCGCTCGCGACGAGGTTCACAACGATGCCATCGTGTTGAGGAACCTGGTCCTGGGCAGGGCGTCTGCAACCTCGGCCATGGCTCCAGGCCGAAGCAGGCGTGCATCGCAACGCACCGACTCTGTCGCCTGACGAACCACGCTGTAGCACTCGCAGGCAAGCGCCTCGAGCACGGCGCAGTCAAGAACCTGGATGTGCCCGCGCTGGCAGCGGATGGCACCCCGTCGTTGCAAAACTCACGGCAACTTCGGTGACGCCTGCACGCCGCACGTTCAGGGCGTTGGCGATGCATTAGTGGGTCATCGTCAAGGCGCCGCCCAATGAACGATCGAGGCTTTGCAGCAACCAACGGCACAGCCGCTGTTCCAGCGTGCCGCAGCGATTGCACGCCGCCGTCCACACCATCTGCTCGGTGAAAGACTGCGTGTAGCGCAGCAGCACCCGCATCAGCGCGCCACCACGCTCGAACTCTTCCAGAAGGCGGCGAGCGGGCAGGCGCAGAACCTGACCGGCGCTTTGCACACTGGCTCTGCTGGCGGAGGGCTCGACCCCGAGAAAAAGTGACATGCCGACCATGCCCTCTCGCCCGATCATCGCCACCTGGGCGCAATCGCCGTTCTCCATCATGCCGACCTCTGCAACGATGGCGCTGATGGGAAAGAACGCATGACGCACCGGTGCGCGCGACTCGTGCAGCACCTGCCCGACGGGAGCCGCCACCGCTTCAAGGTGCAAGGCAGACGGCCGCGCGCGTCCCCGGCAGTATGTAGAGCAACAGGTTGCGTCCTTCATTCTGCGGCGTGGTGTCCATTTTGATCACTCCATGTCCTGTCTTCGGGGCACCCCTCCAAACTTCGGGGATGTTCTCGACCGTGGTCGGCGAGAGAAGCGTATCTCCACCGTGCTTTCGCTGCCGTGTCGATCGGACACGGCCACGCGCCGCGCCCAGGTACTTCTCAGTCGCCTTCGGCCAACGTCCGCGCCAGCCTCTCGCTCTTCCAGTACACGTCGTCGCCACCATCGATGCGGTTGAGCACCCGAGCCAGGACGAACAGCAGGTCGGACAGGCGATTCAGGTAATGGCGCAGGCTGTCGTTGATCGGTTCGGCCGCGCCCAGGGCGACCACCGCGCGTTCTGCACGCCGGGCCACGGTACGGCACACATGCGCCAGCGATGCGGCGCGGGTGCCGGCCGGCAAGATGAATTCGACCAGGCGCGGCAACGTGCCGTTGTGATCGGTCAATGCCTGGTCCAGTTGGAGCAAAGCCTCGGGCTTGAGCAGCGTAAATCCGGGCATCGACAGCTCGCCACCGAAATTGAACAACTGGTGCTGCACATCGATCAACAACTCGCGCAACGGCGCCGGCATCGCTTCGCAAAGCAGCACGCCGAGTTGCGAGTTGAGTTCGTCCACATCGCCCATGGCATGCACGCGCAGGTGGCTCTTGGCGACACGGGTGTTGTCGCCGAGGCCAGTACTGCCGTCGTCGCCGGTGCGGGTGGCGATTTGTGAAAGTCGATTGGCCATACGTCAGGGGCTCCGGTGCGGTGAGTTCGATTGCGCGCGAAGCGTATTCTCCAGATTCGGCAAATGCCGCCAATTGCGAGTTTCTACATGACCAAGCCAAGCGCGTCAGCAGGGACGAAGAAAGTCCGTGGAAGCCGCAGCGAGAGCGCGAAAAGCGCCGAGCCTCACGACGTTCGCGTCGAAGAGGGTGAACGCCCAAGCATCCGCGCTGAGGACAGCGAACGCCAAAGCATCCGCGTCGAAAGCAGCGAACGCCAAAGCATCCGCGTCGAAAACAGCGAACGCCAACGCATTCGCGTTGGCGTGGGCGGCTGGACCTATGCGCCATGGCGGAGCAATTTCTACCCGGCCGACCTCAAGCACAGCCAGGAGCTGCACTACGCCAGCCGGCAGTTGACGGCGATCGAGGTGAACGGCACCTACTACAGCACCATGAAGCCGGCGAGCTTTCGCAAGTGGCACGACGAGACGCCCGACGATTTCGTCTTCTCGCTCAAGGCTTCGCGCTTCGCCACCAATCGCAAGCTGCTGGCGAGCGCGGGCGAGTCGATCGATCGCTTCGTCGGCAGCGGCATCGCCGAGTTGGGCGCCAAGCTCGGCCCGATCGTCTGGCAGTTCATGCCGACCAAGGTGTTCGATGCGGATGATTTCGGCGCGTTTCTCTCGCTGTTGCCCAGGCAGGTCGACCGGCGCCCACTGCGACACGCGATGGATGTTCGCCATCCCAGCTTCATGTGCAATGCCTACCTCGACCTGGCGCGTGCGCACCAGGTGGCCACCGTCTTCACCGATGCCGAAAAGTATCCGTCGATTGCCGATGCGACAGGCGACTTCGTCTACGCCCGCCTGATGCGCGCCGAGGCGCGTTTGAAAGACGGCTACGCGCCGCGCGCGCTGGACAATTGGGCCAGCCATGCGCGCACCTGGTCCAGCGGCGAAACGCCCGAAGGACTGCCACTGGCGGCAGGCGGCGCAGTGCCGGCGTCGGCTGGCGCACGCCGCGACGTGTTCGTGTTCTTCATCAATGGCGCCAAGGAAAAGGCGCCGGCGGCCGCCATGGCGATGCTCGCCCGGCTGCACCGCTGCGCCGGCGCCGCGTAATGGGCGGCGTCATGGCGCCGCCCGCCAGGCGGTGAACGACGCGGCGCGACTAGGCGGACACGCTGTCCTTGGACGTGCCGTCCTTGCCTGTCACCGGGCCGACCTCGCCGGACAACTGGCCGCCCTCTTCGATCACGATCTTGCCGAAGCGAATCTTGCCTGTGACTTTGCCGGTGGCGTGAATCACCAGTTTCTCGCGCACCGTGAGGTTGCCATCGAAGGCGCCGCGGATCTCGGCAATGTCGATCTCCGCCGCGCCACGGTATTCGCCGCGCTCGGCGATCTGCATCAGGCGCGAGCTGATGGTTGCCTCGACCGTACCCTCGACGACGAGCGTGTCGCAATCGGTGATCTCGACCCCCTTGAGCTTGATGTTCGGGCCAACGGTCAGCTTGCTCGCCGCGTCCTTGGCCGCCGGCGTCGCACTAGAAGAAGCGCCGGCTGCCGGTTGGACCGGTGCGGCGCCGAGCGGCATGGTTTGCGGCGCGCTGGTCGGCTGGGTGCCGCCGCCGACCAAGGGCGTGGGTCGGCTGTTGAAGCCGTCAGGCTCACGCTCGCGTTTACCGAAAAAAGGGGATTGGGATGCCACTGCTTCCTCCTGTTGGAAAGGGCTGTCGTCAACATGCGGAGGCGATCAGAATCGCCGCCGCGCGGAATCGTTGGTCGCGGTGATCAGACGGGGCCGACCGAAACGCGGCGCGCGTCACTCTACACTCAAGCGCATGTACTAACAATGAAAATGAACCTGCCGCGCCGCGCGCAAGTCTACGCGCAGCCGAGCCCGCAAATGTCAGGAAGTTGTATCCATTTCACGCGCCCATACGTATTGCTTTCTAAGGAGAGTTTTCATGACCACCACCAGACGAAAAGCATTGAGCGCCATCGGCGCTCTCGGCGGCCTGTTTGTCGGCGCCCGTGCGCTGACAGGCGCCACCTCGGCCAACGCTGCCAAGCGCAACTATGAGGTGACGCATAGCGAAGCCGAATGGAAGCAGCTACTCACGCCGGCGCAGTACAACGTGCTGCGGGAGGAAGGCACCGAGCGACCCTTCAGCAGCCCCCTCAACAACGAAAAGCGCGAGGGCACGTACAGCTGCGCTGGTTGCCAGTTGCCGGTATATGGGTCCAAGACCAAGTTCGAGAGCGGTACCGGTTGGCCCAGCTTCTATCAACCCATCGCCGGTTCGGTCGACGAAGTCGCGGACAACGGCCTGTTCATGAAGCGCACCGCGATCGATTGCCATCGCTGTGGCGGCCATCTCGGACACGTGTTCGACGACGGCCCGAAGCCCACCGGGCTGCGCTACTGCATGAACGGCTTGGCGCTCCAGTTCGCGCCGGCGAGCCAAGGCTGAGGCTCGCAGCCCTTCGGGCGGTGGCGCGGCCGCGCCACGGGCCTGCTCGCTCCTCGCGCTCCGGCTGCGTCTTGTAAAGGCTCAGCCAGGCTGAGACACGGTTAAATTCGGGCATGCCTTATCGATTCCACGGTTGCCCGCACGCTGTCGACCTTTGCGACTTCGCTCGTCATGAGCGTTTCTGAGCGTGATTCGCCTGCGTTTTCGAGAAGGGCGCTCAGCGCCGAAGATGTCGCCCTCGATCGGCGCTATGGCCGCCCATCGGGTGGCTTCCGGTTATGGCTGTTTTCGGTCATCTTCCAGGCCGACACTCGCTCGGGTCGCGCCTTCGACCTGCTGCTGATCGCGGCGATCCTACTCAGTGTGTTGGTGGTGGTCCTCGACAGCGTGCAGGCGCTGCACCTGCGCTGGGGCAGCGTCTTCAACCTGCTCGAGTGGGTCTTCACGGTGCTGTTCACGCTCGAGTATGCGGCGCGCCTGATCTGCGTCAGGCACAAACGCCGCTACGCCCTGAGCTTCTATGGCGTGATTGATCTGGTGGCGGTATTGCCCACCTACCTGGCCATTTTGGTGCCGGGGTTGAATGCGCTGATCGACGTGCGCATCCTGCGGCTGTTGCGCATCTTCCGGCTGTTCAAGCTCTCACAATATGCGGTCGAGTACCGCCAACTGGCGCAGGCCTTGTCGTCGAGCCGGCGCAAGATCATGGTGTTTGTCGGCGTCGTGCTGATGGTGGTGCTGGTGTTGGGCACCCTGATGTATGTTGTGGAAGGACCGCAACACGGTTTCACCAGCATTCCTGTCGCTGTGTACTGGGCGATCTCGACCATGACCACTGTGGGTTTTGGCGACTTGGTCCCCAAAAGCGATCTCGGCCGCGCCATCGCCTCCTTCATGATGCTGCTCGGATGGGGGGTGCTCGCGGTGCCGACAGGTATCGTCTCGGCCGAAATGATGCGCAGCGGGCGCGATGCGGTTGCCGAGGCCGCGCAAGCGCGACTCCGTTCGCAGCCCGGCGGCGAGCTGTATCCGCGCGTTCCATCCATCGATTCCGATGCAGAGGGTCCAGTGAACGCGCCCACCTGCCCGGCATGCAGCCTTGATGGTCATGCGCCGGATGCGCTTTTTTGCCGGCGCTGCGCAGAGCCGCTGCGCCCAGCCGCGAGCGCGATACTTCAACAACCGGCCTGATTCAACGGACTTTGCTTACGCGGCTTCGAACTTGAAGACCGCCGTCGCAGCGCGCGCGTTCGGCGCCCAGCGCACGGCTCGGCCGTCCTCGACGCCAAAGGCATCGGTGATGCGCAAGCTGTTCTTGCGCGCCAGGGCCTCGAAATCCTTGAAGGTGCCGACGCGAATATTGGGCGTGTCATACCACTGGTAGGGCAGGCGCCGCGTCACCGGCATTCGGCCAAGCGCGACGCGAACGCGGTTCGGCCAGTGCGCGAAATTAGGGAACGCAACGATGCCGATGCGCCCGACACGCGCGGTCTCCTGCAGCATCACCTCGGCATTGCGCAGATGTTGCAGCGTGTCAATCTGCAGCACGACGTCGAAGGAGTGATCGTCGAACATGGCCAGTCCTTCTTCGAGGTTGAGCTGGATCACGTCGACGCCGCGGCGCACGCAGGCCAGCACGTTGGCGTCGGCGATTTCTACGCCGTAGCCACGGCAGCCTCGATCGCGCTGCAACCGATCGAGCAGCGCGCCGTCGCCACACCCGAGGTCCAGCACGCGTGCCCCCTCGGGCACCAGTTGCGCGATCAGCGACTGCAGGGCCATGTCGCTCATCGGCGGGCACCGCTCATGGCTCAGACCCCCACTTCGCGCGCCACGCGGTCGAAATAGGCCCGCACCACGTCGAGGTAACGCGCATCGTCGAGCAGGAACGCGTCGTGCCCGTGCGGGGCGTCGATCTCCGCGTAACTCACGCCCAGCCGGTTGTCGAGCAAGGCCTTGACCAACTCGCGACTGCGCGCCGGTGCGAAGCGCCAGTCGGTGCTGAAGCTGACGACCAGGAAGCGAGCCCGCGCTGCCGCCATCGCCGCAGTGAGCCGTCCGCCATGCGCACGCGCCGGATCGAAATAATCCAGAGCCCGGGTGATGAGCAGATAGCTGTTGGCGTCAAAGTAGCCGCTGAATTTTTCCGCCTGGTGGCGTAGGTAGCCTTCGATCTCGAACTCGGGCTCCTGCGTCGTGTAGCGGTAGGCCGACGGCGCATCGGGCGCATCCGAGGCCCCGATCAACTGACGCCCGAACCGCTCGTTCATCACATCGCCGCTCTGGTAGGTGATGTGGCCGAGCATGCGCGCCACGCGCAGCCCACGTGCCGGCACGACACCGCTGGCATAGAAGTGACCGCCGTGAAAGTCCGGGTCGGTGACTATGGCGCGCCGCGCCACTTCGTTGAAGGCGATGTTCTCGGCGTTCAGGTTGGGCGCGCTGGCGATGACTGCCGCGTGGCGCACCCGCGCCGGATGGCGCAGCGCCCAGCACAACGCCTGCATACCACCGAGGCTGCCGCCCATGACGCCGGCCAGCGTCTCGATGCCCAGGCTGTCGAGTAAAAGAGCCTGCGCATCGACCCAGTCTTCGACGGTCAGTACCGGAAATTCAGCGCCATAAACGCGGCCGGTGGCGAGGTTGACATGCATCGGCCCGGTCGAGCCGAAACACGAGCCCGGGTTGTTGACGCAGACCACGAAGAAGCGATCGGTGTCGATCGACTTGCCCGGGCCGATCATGTTGTTCCACCAACCTTCGGAGTGCGCCTTCCCGGCATACACACCGGCCGCATGGTGCGACGCATTCAGCGCGTGGCAGACCAGCACCGCATTGGCGCGGTCGGCAGCGAGCCGCCCGTAGGTCTCATAGTGCAGCTGATAGTCGCGCAGCGCGCCGCCACTTGCCAGCGGCAAGGGTCCGGCAAACGACATCGATTGGGAGGCGACTTCGAACGACATGGCGGTCCACGACCGGCAGGCGAGCCATGGGCGGGCCGCAGCTTGGCGCAACCCGTCAAACTGACAGCAAGTGGGCGGCGAGTATAGCGATGCAGGGGCCTGCGAACGACGCGAAGCACCGGCGACGGCCGTCGCAGCCAGCGTTGGCACCGTCTGCCAATTGATCCGCCTACCGCGTCTGCGCCGACGACGACGAATTAGGGCAATTCCTGCTTGCAATTGGAATAATTAGCACATAATAGCCAAGCGTGCCTGCTGATTTTGTTAATAGGGGGCGCGGTAACTGGGTGATCGGTCAGTGTGGTGCGGCGCAACAATTCTGTTTGCATCGGCCTATCGGGACTCCATCGCTTTTTTCTTTGTGTTTTTGAGGAGTCCCTTGATGGGCAACAAACTGTATGTCGGCAATCTGCCGTATTCGGTGCGCGACAGCGATCTCGAGCAGGCCTTCGGCCAATTCGGCGCCGTGAGCAGCGCCAAGGTGATGATGGAGCGCGACACCGGCCGTTCCAAAGGCTTTGGTTTCGTCGAAATGGGCAGCGACGCGGAAGCGCAGGCCGCCATCACCGGTATGAACGGGCAGCCATTGGGCGGTCGTAGCGTGGTGGTCAACGAAGCCCGGCCCATGGAAGCCCGGCCACCGCGCAGCGGTGGTGGCGGCGGCGGCTACGGCGGAGGTGGCGGTGGCTACGGCGGTGGCGGCAGTGGTGGTAGCGGTGGCGGTGGCTACGGTGGTGGTGGCAGCGGTGGCGGTGGCTACGGTGGTGGCGGAAGCGGCGGCGGCGGCGGTGGTGGCCGCAGCGGCGGCGGCGGCGGCGGCGATGGTGGCTTTCGCAGCCCGTATGGCGCTGGTCCGCGTGGCGGCGGCAGTGGCGGCGGCGGCAGTGGTGGCCGCGGCGGCTACGGTGGCGGCGGCAACAGCGGCAACAGCGGCTACTGATCAACCCCGGGAATGCTGCGTCATTCCCTCCTTTGATGTCTCGCAGAGTGGCAAAGCCGCATTTGCTTGACAGCGTCTACCCTATCGCGCTACATCTGCGCGCCCTAGCTGCCCGCACGGCATTGCCGAGCTGGCTGCGTCAAGAAACTTAAGCCGGCTGGGGTTCTGCCTCCGCCGGCTTTGTCACGCCTGCCACTCGGCGCGCTGTCGTCATGGCTCGCGGGCGTCACAGGTGCGCCACCAGTTCACTCTCGCGAAGTGCGTCGGAAATGGTCTTGACCAGTGGCCGATATCGGTGCGCCGGGCCGACGAAGGCCACCACCAGCACGCCGGGCTGAATGTTTGACGACGTCGGCAGCCGCACCAGCTGACCACTGGCAACCTCGGCGCGCACCATGGCCGTCGGCAGCACCGCAATGCCCTGGCCGGCGGCGATGAGCCGCACCATCAAAGCCAGCGAATTGCACGAACTGATGTGCTCTGGCTCGACACTGGCCGCGCTAAACCATTGGGAAATGGCACGGTGGATCGTCGATGGGTTGGGCATGGTCAGGATCGGCAGCAGCCGCAGATCGGCAGGGCGTAGCGGGTGCCGCCGCGGCAGTTTCAATCGGGCGCTGGCGAACCATGCAAGCTCGATGTTGCCGACGGCCTCAACCGTGACGCCATCGTTGACCTGCGGGTCGGTGAGCACGGCCACATCGAGTTCGCTGGCGTTGAGCTTGCGGTTCAAGGCCGAGCCGACGTCCAGGGTGAGTTCGACCTTGAGTTCGGGATACCTGGCGACGAAGCGCGGCAACAGGTGCGGCAGTGTCATCAGCGCGACCGACTCCACCGCGCCGAGACGCAACAGGCCGCGCAGGGTGCTGCCACTTTGACTATGCAGCGCGATGTCGTCGGACAGCTTGAGCATGCGGTCGACCGATGGGACGATACCGCTGCCGCGCGAGGTCAGTCGCGCACGTTGATTGGCGCGGTCGAACAGCGGCGCGCCGAGGGTCTGCTCGAGTTCGGCGATGCGCGCCGAGATGGTCGGTTGCGTCACATGCAGTTGACGCGCCGCCGCATGGAAGCTCCCCAAGCGGGCGATCCAGTAGAAGGCTTCGAGCTGGGCCATGGTGGCGCGCATGATCAGAAAATTCTATCGCCAGGCCGACGAATTCCGATTGGCACGCCATGGCTTGCGCGCCTACATTGCCACTTGTGGCGCGCATCGGCGGGCCAGGCACCTTTCAAGGCACACGGTAGGCATGCAGCAAATCGGGTTCGATGTCGGCGGTACTTTCACCGACCTGGTGGTGACGGATGCCGACGAGCGCATCCACACTCTGAAGGTGCTCTCGACACCCGATGACTACAGCCGCGGCATCCTCGAAGGCATCGATCAGTTGCTGCACGCCGGTGTGCTCGAGCCGGCCGCAGTCGACCGCATGGCACACGCCTTCACGGTCGCCACCAATGCCCTCCTGACACGCACCGGCGCGCGTGTTGGCCTGATCACGACTCGGGGCTTTCGCGACGTTCTGGAAATCGGCCGCTTGCGAATGCCCAAGCTCTATGACATGGAGTGGGACAAGCCCAAGCCGTTGGTGCGGCGCAGCCTGCGCCTCGAAGTGACGGAGCGGCTGTCGGCGACGGGCGAGGTGGTGACGCCGCTCGACGAATCCGAGGTCGAGCAGGCGGTCGATGCACTGGTCGCCGCCGGCGTCGAATCGATCGCCGTCTGCCTGTTGCATTCCTATGTCGACGCTCGGCACGAGCAGCGTGTGGTCGAGATCGTCCAGACCCGTGCGCCCCATGTGGCGGTGTCTGCGTCGCACAAGGTGCTGCCCGAGATCCGCGAGTTCGAGCGCACGAGCACCACGGTCGTCAACGCGTTTGTCAAGCCGGTGGTCGATGCCTACCTCGGCCGGCTCGAGGCCGGGCTCGAACGTCGCGGCGTGCGTGCGCCGCTGATGATCATGCAGTCGGCCGGCGGCGTCATGAAGGCCGACAGCGCCCGCCAGTTCCCGGCGTACTGCGTCGAATCGGGACCGGCGGCCGGTGCTGTCGGCGCGACGGCGCTGGGCCGGTTGCTGGGCCTTCCCAACCTCATCGCCTTCGACATGGGCGGCACCACGGCCAAGGCTTGCCTGATCGAGAACGGCGAGCCGCGCCTCACCGCAGAACTGGAAGTCGGCGCCGCGCTCAACGCCGGCCAACGCCTGCTGAGCGGCGGCGGCTATGTGGTGCGGGCACCGGCCATCGATCTGGCGGAAATCGGCGCCGGCGGCGGCAGCCTGGCCTGGGTCGATGCCGGCGGCGCCCTGCGCGTGGGTCCGCAAAGCGCCGGGTCGGTGCCCGGACCGGCCTGCTACGACCGTGGCGGCCAGACACCGACGGTGACCGACGCCAATGTGGTGATCGGTTTTCTCAGTCGCCGCCACCTGCTGGATGGGGCGATGCCGATCGACTGCGCCGCCGCCGAGGCAGCGATCAGCACCCACATCGCGGCGCCCCTGCACCTCCAGGTGCACGAGGCGGCCTTCGGCATCCACGCCGTGGCCAACGCCACCATGGTGCGGGCGGTGCAGGCAGTGACCAGCGAGATCGGCCGCGCGCCGGGCGACTTCACGATGGTCGCCTTCGGCGGCAGCGGGCCCGTGCACGCCGCCTTCCTGGCGCTCCATGCTGGCATCGCGCACGTGGTGGTGCCACCAGCCTCCGGCGTGTTCAGCGCCTTTGGCTTGCTCTTCACGCGCATCGAGCATCGACTGGTGCGCGCCTGCTTCATGGAAGCAGCCCACCCCGACCTGGCGCGCCTGGCGGCAGCGCTGGCCGAGCTCGAACGTGAAGCGGACGAGCTCATGCAGGCCGAGGGCGTCGAAGCGTCCAGCAGCGAAACAGTGCTGCAACTCGACCTGCGCTACCGCGGACAAAGCTCGGAGATCGCCGTGCCGCTGCCATTGCCGCTGGAGGCGCAAGCGATCGAGGCCGGCGTCGCGGCCTTTCATCAGGAGCACGAGCGCAGCTACGGCTACTGCAGCCCCCTGGAGCCGGTGCAGATCGTCAACCTGCGCGCCCGTGTGCGTGCCACTGCAGCCGGCAGCGCGCGCGTGCAGGCTGAAAGCGTGCGGCCGGCGCTCGGTCTGCCGACCGAGCACGTCATGCAGCAGCGGCGCGTGTATTTCGGCGACCGCTGGGGCTGGCACGACACGCCGGTGGTGCGGCGCGAGCAATTGGTCCCAGCGATCGGCCCGATGATCGTCGAGGAATACGACACTACAGTGGTGGTGCCGCCGGGCGCCCGGCTGCAACTCGACGCGTCGGGCAGCATTCGCATCGATCTTCGCGACATTCTGTGATGCCCCTTCAATGACCGCACTGCCCATGCATGCCGAGCGATCCACTGCAACGGTTGCCAACGCGCCCGCGGCATCGGCCAGCGTCGTGACTCGCGACCCGATCCGCCTCGAGCTGCTGAAGAACGCCTTTGCCGCCATCTCCGACGAGATGGCGGCGACCGTCGTGCGCACCGCGCGCTCCTATGTCATCAAGGAGGCGATGGATTTCTCAACCGGCCTGATCGATGCACAAGGCAACCTGATTTCGCAGGGCCTGTGCCTGCCGATGCACATGGGCTCGTTCCCGCCGACCATCGCCACCGTGCTGTCGCGCTTTGCCGGCGACATGCACGAAGGCGATGTCTATATCACCAACGATCCGTATGTCGGCGGCGGCACGCACCTGCCCGATATCTACGTCTTCAAACCGATCTTCCACGACGGCGCACTG
>JBDSYU010000106.1:0-6485 GCA_039925525.1 Variovorax sp. | reverse complement strand
GCCATCCATTGCTCGACGCCGAAGCGCAGGCGCGCCCGGCTTTTTTCATCGGTTTCCACCGCATCGGCCAGGCCGAGCAAGGTGCGGGCATTGAGCAGATAGACAGCAGCCGCCATGGCCGAGATGGGATTGTCGGACCAGGCCTTGCCGGCAAAGCGCCGGTCCTTGGCCGATTCGGCCGACGCGCGCAAGCCCTGGCGCCAGATGTCGGTCGCCTCCGTCACATACTGATGATGCAGCGTGTGCAGCTTGTCGCTCGAGGTGGACGATAGGGCAAAGCGCGGTTGCTTGAAGCTGGCATCGCCGGAGCCGGCGGTGCCGATCGACTGGATCGATTCGAGCGCCTTGTTCCAGCCTTGCGTGAGCGCCTGCTGGAACGGCGCAAGGCCGGCGTCGGGCATGGATAGTTGCTGCATGGTGTCTGTGGGTGTCTTGATATGCATTCGCGCCGTCTGCGCACGCAACCGATTTTAGTTGGGGCTGCTTGCGGGCGCCGAACAGCGCGCCGTTATTTGCGTTTTCGTTGACGATCGCAACAACCCCTCGCAACCCCCGGATGGCGCCCGTCCGTATGCTCGGCGCTCGAAGCCACGTTCATGTTCATCCATCTCATCGTCATAGCCTGGCTCTACGTCGCCGTCATGATGGCTGTGGCCGAGGCGACGGCCAGCAACGGCACCGTCATCGGCGCGATTTTCACGTTCTTGCTGTACGGGCTCGGGCCCGTGGCACTGGTTCTGTATCTGTTGCTGTCTCCAGCGCGCAGGCGTCGCGCCAGGGCGCGCGAATTGGCCGAGCAGGAACGTGCGCGGGCCAACAATACGCCGACCGATGCGCCGGCGGATGTGCGCGCGGATGTGTCAGCGGATGCGCCGCCAGCGCCGTCAGTCGAGCCAGATGCAAGCAGCGAAGCGGCCGCTGCGGCCATCGCGCCGGTGCGAAAAGAATAGCGCCGGGTTGCGAACGGTGCACCAGGCATCACTGCCGTCGTTGCCATACACGTCTTCGATGCCGATGTGCGCCAGCCGCCGACGCGCCAGGGCCGGCAAGTCCGCTAACCATTTGCCATGGGACGCAGCCGGACAAAAGCAGGCGGCAGCACCCGCATCGGCGGCTTCGAAGGCCGCCTTCACTTCGCCGCCGACTTCGAACGATTTTGGACCGATGCAAGGCCCGAGCCAGGCGATCAAAGGCGGCGCATCAGGGTCACGTTCGTCTCTCCCTCTCCGGAACGTTGCAACCGTGCGCTCCAGCACGCCGAGCGCCAGGCCACGCCATCCCGCGTGCGCAGCGGCAACGCGGGTGCCCATACGATCGACAAACAGCACCGGCAGGCAATCGGCAACCAGGATCGTGCAGACCAGTCGGCGCTCTGTCGTGCTGCTGCCGTCGGCGACGGCATCGTCTGAACCTCCGCCTTGGAGTTCGACGGTATCGACGCCATGCACCTGCTGCAAGAACACCGGCCGGACGCCCAGCGTGGCTTGCAAGCGGCGCCGATTTTCTGCCACCGCTCCTGGATCGTCGTTGACGCGTTGGCCGAGATTCAGGCTGGCGTATTCGCCTTGCGAGCTGCCGCCGTTGCGCGTGCTGCACCAGGCGCGCACACCAGGTGGCGCCGGCCAGCGTGGGCGCCAGCCACCTTGTTGTAGCTCGGGCCGCTCAGACGACGCGAGCGGATCAAGCAGCTCAGGCCGCTCGGACGACGCAGGCGTCTCACGCAGCTCAGGCTTCGGCATCCGGACAGTTGGCCGGCTGCGCCTTCTGGAACGCCTCCAGCTGCATGCAGGCCTCGAACGCGGCCATCGTGCGCGGCAGGCCCGACAAATCGCACTCGAAACGTTGCGCGTTGAAGATCTGCGGCGCCAGGCAGCAATCGGCCAAGGTCGGATTGTTGCCGTAGCAGTAGACACCGGCCGGGCGCTGCGCCAACTGCTTCTCGAAGGCCTGCAAGCCATCGCCGACCCAATGGCGATACCACTCGTTCTTGGCAGCCTCTTCCAGCTTGAGATCGCGCACCAGGTACTTGAGCACGCGCAGGTTGTTGAGCGGGTGAATCTCGCAGGCGATGGTTTGCGCCAGTGCCCGCACCTGGGCCCGACCGAGCGCATCACGCGGCAGCAGCGCGGGCTCGGGATGCGTCTCGTCCAGGTACTCGATGATCGCCATCGACTGCAGCAGATGGGCGCCGCCGTCTTCGAGCACCGGCACCACATGGTCCGGCGACAGGCGGGCAAAGTCTTCGTGCTTCTGGTCACCGCGCGGCAGGTGCACAGCCGCGTACTCATAGGGCAAGCCCTTCAGGTTGAGCGCAATGCGCACGCGATACGACGCCGACGAGCGAAAGTAGGAGTACAGCTTCATATCGCAAAGCATAGCGGTTGAACCGGCACGGCGCCGACGGCGAACGGCGCGCGCCGGCGAGCGACGGCGTGGCACACTCGACGGAAACGACATATCCGAGAACCCTGCATGGCCCACAACTACGTTTTCCCGCCTTCGAAGACCGTCTCGCTGCCAATCGTTGGCCAAGCCGCACGCTTCCCCGTGCATCGCATCTACTGCGTCGGCCGCAACTACGAGGAGCATGCCAAGGAGATGGGATTCACCGGGCGCGAGCCGCCGTTCTTTTTCCTGAAGCCGGCCGATGCGTTGGTAGCGGTCGACGCCGACAGCACCGGCCGGATGGCCTACCCTTCGCTCACGAAAAATCTGCATCACGAGATCGAACTGGTCGTGGCCATCGGCACCGGCGGCAAGAACATCGCCGTCGGTGACGCCATGAAGCATATCTTCGGCTACGCCGTCGGCCTGGACATGACGCGGCGCGACTTGCAAAACGAGATGAAAAAGCAGGGCCGGCCCTGGAGCATCGGCAAGGGCTTCGATCAGAGTGCACCGACCGGGCCGGTCGTGCCGGTAGCGCAAGCCGGTGACATCGGCGTGGCGGAAATCTCGGTGCAGGTCAATGGCAAAGACCGTCAGCGCAGCACCATCGACAAGCTGATCTGGAATATCGCCGAGACCATCGAGCACTTGTCTGCGGCCTGGGAGCTGCAGCCCGGCGACCTGATCTTCACCGGCACGCCCGAAGGCGTGGCCGCGGTTGTCGGCGGCGACACCATGGTCGGACGCATTACCGGCCTGCCGACCCTCAGCGTCGAGGTCGAATGAGGCCTTCCCTGCGGCTTCGTTGATGTTGCGCAGCCCATAGCCTCCCATCAATGAACAGCGGAACGCCGATCAAGCATTGCAAGAACTGCGGCGCTGCGGTCGAGTATCGGGTGCCCGACGACGGCGACACCAAGGTGCGTGCCGTCTGCCCGGTGTGTCACACCATCCATTACCAGAACCCGCTCAACGTCGTCGGCACCATCCCGTACCTGGACGATCGGGTGCTGCTGTGCAAGCGCAACATCGAGCCGCGTTGGGGCAAGTGGACCTTGCCCGCCGGCTTCATGGAACTGGGTGAAACGACGGCACAGGGCGCGGCCCGCGAAACCGTCGAAGAATCCGGCGCCGAGTTCGAGATGGAGCCGCTCTACGCCGTCATGAGCGTGGTCCGCGTCGGCCAGGTGCATCTGTTCTATACCGCGCGCCTGCTGCACGACCGCTTCGCGCCCGGCTTCGAGACCATCGAGGCAAGGCTCTTTGGCGAAGCCGAGATCGCTTGGGACGACCTGGCCTTTCGTACCGTGCGAGAGGCGCTGCGCTGCTATTTCAACGACAGGCGCGCCGGCGCGCTGAGAGGCGTGCATGCTGTGGATGTAGTCTGACAGAGCGCAGCGGGGGCTTGCGCCACACTGCCCGGGTGCGCCGGCGGTGCGAATAAAATCCGACGCTCCCGTTCGCAGCCCTCTCTCGGCACTCGGTACCGGCCACCAGCCCACACATGAATAACCAAACGCGCGTTGGGTTTGAACCGTTGTTACGGCTGGCGAGCGTCCCCAGGAACGGCTTGCAGGCGCTTCGTGCGGCGGTACTTGTAGGTGCCTGGACGCTGGCGCTCACCAGCGCGGCAAAAGCCGAAACCATCGGCGATGTCGACACCGTTTTCAAGCTGATCGGCCCCGATCACAAGATCGTCGTCGATGCCTACGACGACCCGGGCGTCGACGGCGTCACTTGCTACGTGTCACGCGCCAAGACCGGCGGCATCTCGGGTGCGTTGGGGCTGGCCGAAGACACGTCAGATGCCTCTATCGCCTGCCGCCAGGTCGGGCCGATCCGCATTGCCGAACCGATCCCGCAACGCGAGGAAGTGTTCAGCGAACGGCGTTCGATCCTGTTCAAGAAGTTGCGCGTGGTGCGCATGGTCGACGCCAAGCGCCACACCCTGATCTATCTGAGCTACTCCGACAAACTGATCGAAGGTTCGCCGAAGAATTCCGTGACCGCCGTTGCGGTCGACCGGGCCACCGCCATTCCCCTGAAAAAATGACAACAATGACGAAGACCGCGACCGCAACGCTCGACAATTTTTCGCGGGCCCGCTACGGCCTGCTGTTGGCGGTCACGTTGGCCGGCTGCACCTCGGTGCCGCTGACACCGCCTGGCGGCTATCCGCCACTGGCACCGCGTGGCGTTTATCCGCCACTAGCGGTAGTCCGCGCCCCGATGCCCTTGCCCCCGCCCGTCGTCAACTCGCCGTCCCTGGTGTCGGGCGCGCGCTTCATCATGCCGACCCGTGGCCTGGTGATCGGCCGCTTCGACGGTCGCAACAACCAAGGCATCGATTTCGCTGGCGCCCCCGGCACGCCAATCTTCGCCGCCGCCGATGGCGAGGTGAAGCTTGTCAGCGCCGACCTGCCGCAATTCGGCAACATGATCGTCATCGGCCACGACGGCAACTACCTCACCGCCTACGCCCACAACGCCGCCGTCCTGGTGCGCGAAGGTGACCGTGTGCGTCAGGGCCAGCAGATCGCCACCATGGGCAGTAGCGGCGCCGACAGGGTCATGCTGCACTTCGAGCTGCGCAAAGACGGTGCCCCGGTGGATCCGCAGCCTTATCTGGATGGGGCAGTGGGTCTTTAGCGATAGGTCGTTCGAGAGCGCCGACGGGCGTTGACGTCAGGCAACATCGTCAGCCGCGTCGAGAGCGCCTTTGCTTCAAAAAGCAATTCGTCTCGGGTGTGCACGGTGGTCTTCATCTTGGCGGCGTTCAGATTTCGGTATTCAGACTCGCAATCTGCGTCGACAGCGGCCGAACCGTTCGTTTGGGCCCGTCAATTGGCGCTGATGCCATGCTTCTCGATGACGCCTTTCCAGCGCTTCTTTTCATTCACGAGCCAAGTCGTGGCGCCTTCCGCATCCTTGACCTGCGGCTCCAGACCAAGCTCGCTCAGCCGCGCCTGAAACTCTTTCGCCGACGCAGCCGTCGAGAGCTCTGCGCTCCACATCTTCAGCTTGTCTGCAGGCGCCTTCGACGGCGCGAAGAGGAAGTAGGCCACCTGCACTTCAAAGCCCTTGAAGCCCGACTCGATCATTGTCGGCACGTCGGGCAAGCTCGCAGAGCGCTGCGCGCCCGAAACGGCCAGGGCACGCAGCTTGCCGCCCTTCACTTGCGATAAAGCGTTCGGCAGTGCGACGAAGCCTGTATCCACCTGGCCGCCAAGCAGCGCCACCATTGCTGGCGCACCGCCCTGGAAAGGCACGTGCAGCAACTTCAGGTCTGCCACATTGCCGAAGTACGCCATCGTCAGGTGCCCGGCTGAACCGACGCCCCCAGATGCGTAAGTCAGCTCCCGCTTTTTTGCTTCATCGACAAACGCGCTCACACTGCGTATTGCACTGTCGGCAGGTACCAGCAAAACCGATGGCATGGTGGCGAACATTCCCAGCGCCTTGAGCTCGAGCGGGTCATAACCGGGGCTCTTGTAGAGCAACGGGTTCACGGTGATGGCACTGTCGGTGGCCGCCAAAAGCATCGAGCCGTCAGCCGGCCCGTTGGCCACGGCCGCGGTACCGATGTTGCCATTCGCTCCCGCCTTGTTCTCGACCACTACGGTTGCGGCCGTCTGCTGTTTGAACTTTTCGGCGAGCAGGCGACCTGCGGCATCGGACGATCCACCAGGCGGGTAAGGCACAACGATTTTCACCGTGTCGGCCGCCAAGACAGCGGGGGCATGGGCGGCGAGCGAGAGGATGAAAATGGTGGCGGCGAAGCTGGTGCCGGTGCGCGGCACGTGGCGGCCGCCCAGCCAGCGCACGGGCACGTCCAGGCCCCACGCCAGGCACTCCATCGCCTCGTCCGGCCGGTAGCGGTAGGTGAAGGGGGAGTCGAAGCTGGCGGCATCGACCCCGATCACGTTCTCGAAGATGGCGGGGTAGCTCCAGTCCTGCTGGTTGTGGCCGGCGGCGACCACGATGATGCCGCTGCGGCGGGCCCGCTCGCAGAGCACGTACAGCGGGTACATGGTCTCGTGCAGGCTGGTGCCCAGGCTCACGTTGATCACGTGCAGCCGCTGCTCCACCGCCCACTT
>JBDSYU010000105.1:0-5232 GCA_039925525.1 Variovorax sp. | reverse complement strand
GAGGTCGAAGCGGTGCTGCGCCCCGACGGCGCGCGTGCCGACGAACTTGTCGTAGTCCTGGGTCATGGAACGCGGGGCTTGGTTTGATGGAAACCATGGCGCTGCAACGTCGGCGCTTGCATCAACTGTAGAGCGGCGGTGTCTTGCCAAGGAAAGCCTCGATGCCGACGCCGGCGTTGGCGTGGTGCAGGTTCTGAACAAAGCGGTCACGCTCACGCGGCAGGTGCTCGGCCAGCGTCGATCCGCTGGCTTCGTTCAGCAGCTCTTTGATGCTGGCAAGCGCGTTGGGCGCACGCGCGTTCAGGCGATCGGCCCACTCCTGCGCCTGCGCCAACGACTGTCCCGGCTCGCAAAGGGTATTGACCAATCCAAGTGCATGAAGACGCGCCGCGTCCAGGCGCGCGCCGCCCATCAACCATTCGCCGGCGAGCTGGCGCGGCAGCGCTTGCGCCAGATGCCACGACAGGCCGCCGTCCGGCGACAGCGCGACGTTGCTGTAGCTGGCGGCAAAGATTGCATCGCGCGCCGCGACGATCAGATCGCAGGCCAGGGCCAGCGCAAAGCCGGCGCCGGCCGCAGCACCCTCGACGGCGGCAATCACCGGCTTGGGGAAGGTGCGGATCGCTTCGATCCAACTGTGCAGGGCATCGATGCTCCCGGCCTGCACCGAGGGCGCCTCGTGCCGGTTGGCCGCGAGCCTTTGCAGCGAACCGCCAGCGCAGAACCAGCGGCCGTCGCCGGTGATCACCACACTGCGCACCTCGCGATTGGTCTCGGCGCCATTGAGCGCCTCGACACCGGCGCTGTACATGGCCGGGTCCAGCGCATTGCGCTGCTCGGGGTTGTGCAAGGTCAGGACCAGGGTCTGACCGACGCTGGCGCTTTTGAGCTGGGCTGTCAAGCGCTCTCCTGGTGCAACAGGCTGAGCCCGAGCGCGCCGCGTCGGCGCAGCCACGGGCTGGGGCGATAGCGTGGATCGCCGTAGACCGTCTGCAGGTTGACCAGCACTTCGAGAATCGTCGCCGGGCCCAATTTGTCGCCCAGGGACAGCGGGCCCTGGGGATAGCCCAGGCCCAGCGTGACCGCCGTCTCCAGATCTTGCGGCGTGCAGATGCGCTGCTGGCAAATGTCGCAAGCGATGTTGACGATGTGCGCCACGACGCGTTGCGTGACGAAGCCGCCGCTGTCGGCGATCACGCTCACCGCCTTGCCGTCGCGGGCGAACAAGGCGTGCGCCGCGTCGCGCATGTCGCGCCGCGTCGCTGGGTTGGTCGCCAGCACGCGACGCTTTGTTTGCGCGTCGTCCATCAGCATGTCGATGCCAACCGTGCGCGCTGGATCGAGCCGCTCGACGGCGGCCACTGTGGTCACATCGAAGCCAAGCGGTGCCACCAGGATGAGCGCATCGAAGGTCGGCGTGGCGCCGAATTCGACGCGCGCGCCCAGTGTTTGCACCAGCCGCAGCAGCTCGGCGCGCCGTGCACCCCGAGCGGCGACCCAGACCACGGGCAACTTTTCCAAAGGCGGCACTGGCGGCTCGGGCGGGCGCTCGGGCTTGCCATCCTCGGCATAGCGATAGAAGCCTTCACCGCTTTTTCTGCCCAGCACACCACCGGCCAGGCGCTGCGCCGTGATCACGCTCGGCCGATAGCGTGGTTCATTCTGATACTGCCGGAAGATCGATTCCATCGCCGGATGCGACACGTCGAGCCCGGTGAGGTCGAACAGCTCGAACGGCCCGAGCTTGAAACCGACCTGCGCCGTGAGAATCGCGTCGACGGTAGCGAAGTCGCACACCCCTTCGCCGACGATGCGCAACGCCTCGGTGCCATAACCGCGCCCGGCGTGGTTGACGATGAAGCCGGGTGTGTCGCCGGCTTGAACAGCCGTGTGTCCCATCTGCCCCGCAAACGCCGACAAGCGCTCGCACAGTGCGGCGTCGGTACGCAGTCCGGCGATCACCTCGACCACCTTCATCAACGGCACCGGGTTGAAGAAGTGGTAGCCGGCGACACGCTCGGGATGCTGCAAGCCCGCCGCAATGGCCGTGATCGACAGGGACGAGGTGTTGGAGACCAGCGCCGCCGAGGCTTGGACGACCTGCTCCAATTGGCCGAACAGCTGACGCTTGATCTGCAAATCCTCGATGACGGCCTCGATCACCAGGTCGCAGTTGGATAGTTGCTCGAGCGCTGTGGCGACGTGCAATCGCCCGGTGAGCTGCGGCAGCTCATCGGCAGCGATGCGCCCCTTGTCGGCCAGCTTTTGCCACTGAGCAATGATCGCCGTGCGACCGGCGTCGGCGGCGCCCGCCAAGCTGTCATAGAGCAGCACTTCGCTGCCCGCCTGCGCCGCAATCTGCGCGATGCCGCGGCCCATGGCTCCGGTGCCGACGACAGCGACTTTGCTGAAGCTTGGATTCATCGAGGCATTGTGCGGGGAGTCAGAGCATTCGCGATGACGTGTTCAACGGGTTCAACGCCGAACCTGCAGCGCCGCCGGGTTGACGATGTTGACGGGGTTGCCCTCGATGAAGCTGATGACGTTGTCGAAGGCCTGGCCAAAGTACATCTCATAGCTCTCCTGCTCGACGTAGCCGATATGCGGCGTGCAAATGCAGTTTTCCAGGCGCAGCAGGGCGTGTCCCTGCAACGGCGGCTCGCTCTCGAACACGTCGACTGCTGCCATGCCGGGACGACCGCGATTGAGCGCCGACAGCAAGGCGTCGGGCTCGATCAACTCGGCACGCGACGTGTTGACCAGAAGGGCTGTCGGCTTCATCGTCAACAACTCGTCCATGGTGACGATGCCGCGCGACTCTTCGGACAGGCGCAGGTGCAGGCTCAGCACGTCGGACTGCGCGAAGAACGCCGCTCGGCTCGGCGCCACCGTGAGGCCGTCGGACCGAGCCCGGGCGCAGCTGGCCTCGCGGCCCCAGATCAGCACCTGCATGCCGAAGGCCTGGCCGTAGCGCGCCACCAGCTGGCCGATGCGGCCATAGCCCCAGATGCCAAGCGTCTTGCCCTTGAGCACGGAGCCCAGGCCGAAGTTGAGCGGCATGGAGGCCGACTTGAGTCCCGATTGCTGCCAGGCGCCGATCTTCAGATTGGCGATGTACTGCGGCAGTCGACGCATCGCCGCCATGATGAGGGCCCAGGTCAGTTCCGCCGCAGCGAGCGGCGAGCCGCCGCCTTCGGCCACGGCGATGCCCTGCTCGGTACAGGCCGCCATGTCGACATGCGCACCGACGCGGCCGGTCTGCGAAATCAGTTTGAGCCGCGGCAGCTTTTCGATCAGCTGGCGCGGCATCGGCGTGCGCTCGCGGATGAGCACCACCACGTCGGCATCGCGCAGGCGCACGGCGAGCTGGCCGACGCCCTTGACGGTGTTGGTATAAACCTTGGCCGGATAGGGTTCGAGCTTGGCGGCCGCGCTCAGCTTGCGCACGGCATCCTGGTAGTCGTCCAGAATCACGATGTTCATGAAGTGATTGTGCCTTCTGGCGAAGCAGCCCCCTCGCCGGGTCGCAAGGCCGTGCCGTAAAGTAGCCCGATCGCTAAAATCTGCTTCTTTTTCTGCGTGCGGCTCGGCTGCGTCGCGTCATGACACCAAGCCAACCGCCGGCATCGGTCGCCGATATCCGCAAGACCTTTCTCGACTTCTTCGCGTCGAAGGGCCACACCCTGGTGCCGTCGAGTTCGCTGGTGCCGGGCAACGACCCGACGCTGATGTTCACCAACTCGGGCATGGTGCAGTTCAAGGACGTCTTCCTCGGCGAGGACAAGCGGCCCTATGTGCGCGCCGCCTCTGTGCAAGCCTGCCTGCGCGCCGGCGGCAAGCACAACGATCTGGAGAACGTCGGCTACACGGCGCGGCATCACACCTTTTTCGAGATGCTCGGCAACTGGAGCTTCGGCGACTACTTCAAGCGCGAGTCGCTCACCTGGGGCTGGGAGTTGTTGACGCAGGTCTTGCGCCTGCCGGCCGAACGCCTGCTGGCCACCGTCTATCACGAGGATGACGAGGCCTACGACATCTGGACGAAGGAGATCGGCCTGCCACCCGAGCGGGTGATCCGCATCGGCGACAACAAAGGCAAGAAGTACGCCTCCGACAACTTCTGGATGATGGCCGACACCGGCCCCTGCGGCCCATGCAGCGAGATCTTCTACGACCACGGCGCCGACATCCCCGGCGGGCCGCCCGGCAGCCCGGGCGAGGATGGCGACCGCTTCATCGAGATCTGGAACCACGTGTTCATGCAGTTCGACATGAAGGCCGACGGCTCGCTGATGCAACTGCCAGCGCCTTGCGTCGATACCGGCATGGGGCTCGAGCGGCTCGCCGCCATCTTGCAACATGTGCATAGCAACTACGAGATCGACCTGTTCGACAAGCTGATCCATGCGGCGGCGCGCGAGACTGGCGAGCCCGATCTCGCCAACAATTCGCTGAAGGTCATAGCCGACCACATCCGCGCTACCGCGTTCCTCGTGGCCGATGGTGTGATCCCGAGCAATGAAGGTCGTGGCTATGTGCAGCGCCGCATCGTTCGGCGCGCCATCCGGCATGGCTACAAACTGGGGCAGAAGAAGCCGTTCTTCCACAAGCTGGTGCCCGATCTGGTGGCGCTCATGGGCGAGGCTTATCCGAAGCTGCAGGCCGACGAGAAGCGGATCATGGAAACGCTGAAGGCCGAGGAGGAGCGATTTTTCGAGACGCTGGCCAATGGCATGGAGATTCTCGATGTCGCACTTCACGATCTGACGTTCAATGAAGCAGCAATCGGAACTCCGCGTCGAAGCCTGCCTGGCGACATCGCATTCAAGTTGCACGACACCTTCGGCTTCCCCCTGGACCTGACGCAGGACGTTTGTCGCGAAAACGGGGTTGAGGTGGACGAGGGCGGATTCAACGCTGCGATGGAAAGGCAAAAGGCCGCAGGTCGCGCCGCTGGAAAGTTCCGCATGGACCGCGCGCTCGACTATGCTGGCGCCGGCAACACCTTCACTGGGTACGAGCGCCTCGAACAATCGGCCCAGGTGGTCGCCCTGTACGTCGAAGGTGTGCCGGTCAAGCAACTCGACGAAGGCCAGGGCGGCATTGTGGTGCTCGACAGCACGCCGTTCTATTCGGAGAGCGGCGGCCAGGTCGGCGACCAGGGCGTGCTGATTGCCGAGGGCGTGATCTTCGGCGTTGACGACACGCAGAAGATCAAGGCCGACGTGTTCG
>JBDSYU010000104.1:0-5062 GCA_039925525.1 Variovorax sp. | reverse complement strand
CGGGCCTGCTCGGCGAGCGCGTGGCGGACCGAGCCTGAAGGAGTTCACCATGAACAAGCTGAAGAACCCCGTCGTCTACGTGATCCTGACGCTACTGGTGCTGGCTTTGCCGCTCATGTTGCAGAACGTCGGCAACGCGTGGGTGCGCATCGCCGACATCGCGCTGCTCTACGTCATGCTGGCGCTCGGCCTCAACATCGTGGTTGGCTATGCCGGCCTGCTCGACCTCGGCTACGTGGCCTTCTTCGCCATCGGCGCCTATCTGTATGCACTGCTCGGCTCGCCGCATCTCTCGGAAACCTTCCCTGCCTTCAAGGCCATGTTTCCGAATGGCTTGCACACTTCGCTGCTGCTGGTGATTCCCGCGGCACTGGCGGTTGCTGGATTTTTTGGCGCCTTGCTGGGGGCGCCGACGCTCAAGCTGCGCGGCGACTATCTGGCCATCGTCACGCTCGGCTTCGGCGAGATCATCCGGGTGTTCCTGAACAACCTCGATCACCCCTACAACATCACCAACGGGCCGAAAGGTCTCTTGGCCATCGACTCGGTGCGCATCTTCGGCCTCGATCTCGGGCGACCCCTGCTTCTGGGTGGCTACGAGATTTCCTCGGTCACGCTGTACTACTACCTGTTCCTCGTCTTCGTGGTCTTCACGGTGATCATCTCGCACCGCCTGCAGTTGTCGCGCATCGGTCGCGCCTGGATGGCCATTCGCGAGGACGAGACGGCGGCCAAGGCCATGGGCATCAACACCCGCAACCTGAAGCTGCTGGCCTTCGCCATGGGCGCCAGCTTCGGCGGTGTTGCCGGCTCGATGTTCGCGGCGTTCCAGGGCTTTGTCTCGCCCGAATCCTTCGGCCTCACAGAGTCGATCATGATCGTCGCCATGGTCGTGCTCGGTGGCATCGGCCATCTGCCCGGGGTCATTCTCGGTGCGGTGCTGCTGTCGGCCCTGCCCGAAGTGCTGCGCTATGTTGCCGGCCCGTTGCAATCGATGACTGGGGGCCGGCTCGACGCGTCGATCCTGCGGCAATTGTTCATCGCCCTGGCAATGATCAGCGTCATGCTGCTGCGCCCGCGCGGCTTGTGGCCTTCGCCCGATCATGGCAAGGCGTTTCGCGATGTGCCACCCGAAAAGGTCATTCACGACCCCGACATCGAGGGTGAGTCCCAAGAGATTCCGCATCGCCCCGACCGTCCGATGGCGATCAATCCATGAACGCCCGGAGCGACATGACCGAAACCATTCTCGATGTCCGTGGCATCTCCAAGCGCTTCGGCGGCTTGCAGGCGCTGTCGGACGTCGGCATCACCATTCAGCGTGGCCAGGTCTATGGCCTGATCGGTCCCAACGGCGCCGGCAAGACGACGTTTTTCAACGTCATCACCGGCCTGTACACACCCGACAGCGGCAGCTTCGAACTCGGCGGCAAGCCTTACAAGCCGACGGCGGTACACGAGGTGGCCAAAGCCGGCATTGCCCGCACCTTTCAGAACATTCGGCTGTTCTCCGAAATGACGGCGCTCGAGAACGTCATGGTCGGGCGCCATCTGCGCACCGAGTCGGGCGTGTTCGGCGCCATTTTCCGCACCAGCGGCTTCAAGGCGGAGGAAGCCGCCATCGCCAAACGGGCGCAGGAATTGCTCGACTATGTGGGCGTCGGCAAGTACGCCGACTTCAAGGCCCGAACGCTCAGCTATGGCGACCAGCGGCGTCTGGAAATCGCCCGCGCCCTGGCGACCGACCCGCAACTCATTGCCCTGGACGAGCCCGCTGCGGGCATGAACGCGACAGAAAAAATTCAGCTGCGCGAACTTATCAACCGCATCCGCCACGACAACCGCACCATCCTGCTGATCGAGCACGACGTGAAGCTGGTGATGGGCCTGTGCGACCGACTCACGGTGCTCGACTACGGCAAACAGATTGCCGAGGGAACGCCAGCCGAGGTGCAGAAGAACCAAAAGGTCATCGAGGCTTACCTCGGCACGGGCGGAGCGTAGTCATGCTCACCCCCAGTCTGCGCGCATGGCGCCGCCATCGAGAATTGATATGCCACAAACTCTCTTGAAGGTCAGCGGCTTGAAGGTCGCCTACGGCGGCATCCAGGCCGTGAAGGGTGTCGACTTCGAAGTGCACGAAGGCGAACTGGTCACGCTCATCGGCTCCAACGGCGCTGGCAAGACGACGACGATGAAGGCCATCACCGGATCGCTGCCAATCTTGGGCGGCAGCATCGAATTTCTCGGCCGCGATATCAAGGGCCGCGGCCCCTGGGATATGGTGCACGAGGGCTTGGTCATGGTGCCCGAGGGCCGCGGCGTCTTCACGCGCATGAGCATCACCGAGAACCTGCAGATCGGCGCCTACATTCGCAATGACAAGGGCGGCATCGCCGCCGATATGGACCGCGTCTTTGGCATCTTCCCGCGCCTGAAGGAGCGCAAGGACCAGCTGGCTGGCACCATGTCCGGCGGCGAGCAGCAGATGCTGGCGATGGGCCGGGCCTTGATGGCGCGGCCGAAAGTGCTGTTGCTCGACGAGCCGTCGATGGGCTTGTCGCCGCTCATGGTCGACAAGGTCTTCGAAGTGGTGCAACAGGTCTATGCGCAGGGCGTGACGGTGCTGCTGGTCGAGCAGAACGCCAGCCGGGCACTGCAAATTGCCGACCGCGGCTACGTCATGGAGTCCGGCCTCATCACCATGAGCGGCGAGGGCAAGCAGATGCTCAGCGATCCGCGGGTGCGCGAGGCTTATCTCGGCGAGTGATAGAGCGCTGGTTCGCGCCGATCGATCGCACCTCAACTCTGCGCAAGCAAAGAATCCAGTTCGTCGCGCAGAGCTTGTAGCTGCCCTTCGACGACGCCCCAGACAACGCGATGGTCCACGTTTGCATATCCGTGGATCAGGACGTTTCGGAAGGCGACGACACGGGACAGAGCACCGATTCGCGCTGCGGTGAGCGGATCGACCCTGCGCAACGCTCCTAGCGCTTCACCGACGATCTCAAACTGCCGCTCCACGGCGCTGCGGAGAAAATCGTCAGCCTCATAGTCGCTTAATGTCTTGCCGATCGTATAACGCGCGATCCGGGTCGCGGCTTCTTGCGCATCCCACAAGAGCTTGGCGGCGTCAGCGTGCATAGATCCGCTGGCGCTCGCCCTCCACGCGGCGGCGAAAGAAAGGATTTTTCAGCTCCCCGTCGGTTAGCAGATCAACGCGGCGCCCGAACAGCGCTTCTAATTCCTCCTTCAGCGCGAAATACGCGTTGGCGTAGTTCGTCGGTGCAAGCGACTCGAACTCGACGATGAAATCGAGATCGCTTTTGGCAGGATCGAAACTTCCTCGTACCGCAGAACCAAAGGCGTCCAAGCGCAGCGCGCCGTGCTTTCGGCAGAGCGCGTCGAGAGCTTCTCGACGTTGTTCGATCTCGGCGAGCATCGAGTCAGTCCACCTTGGCGCCGGTCGCCTTGACGACGCTCTCGTACTTCGCCAACTCGCTCTTCATGAAGGCGCCGAAATCGGCGGGGGTGCTGGGCACCGGTTCGGCAAAAAGCTGCGCGAAACGGCTCTTCACTTCGTCGGAGTTCAACGCGGCGACAAACGCCTGATTGAGCTTGGCCACGGTCTCGGGCGGCGTGGCGGCCGGTGCCACCAATCCCCACCAAGTGTCGATGGAGAAGCCCTTGAGCGTGTCCCCCACCGGTGGCACGTCCGGCAGGAAGGGACTGCGCTGCAGCGTCGTCACAGCGAGCGCCTTCAATTTGCCGGCCTTGATGTTGGAGGCGGCGGTGGCGAGGTTGTCGAAGTTGAAATCGACCTGGCCCGACAGCAGCGCCAATTGCGCCGGATTGCCGCCGTTGTAGGGAACGTGCACAACGGAAATGCCGGCATCCTTCTTGAACAACTCGCCGGCCAAGTGGCCGGCACTGCCGTTGCCGCCGCTGCCGTAGTTGAGCTTGCCGGGATTGGCCTTGGCATAGGCGATGAGGTCGGGGACGGAATGGACGGCCAGGCGCTGCGCCGTGTCGGCATTCATCACCAGCACGTTGGGCACGCGCACCATCTGCGTGATCGGTGCAAAGTCCTTGGCCGCGTCGAAAGGCATCTTGCTGTACAGCCACGGATTGACCGCGTGCGTCGCGGTCGCGGCAATGCCGATCACGAGGCCATCGGGCGCTGCCTTGGCAACGGCATCGGCGCCGATGTTGCCGCCCGCACCGGGCTTGTTCTCGACGATGACGGTGCCAAGCGATTCCTTGACGCGATCGGCCAGCAAACGGACCGTGGTGTCGATCGGCCCGCCCGGGGCATAGGGCACGACGATCTTGATGGGGCGTTGCTGTGCGCGCGCGGTCTGGGCCCCAAAGGAGGTCGCCAATGCGAGTGCCGACAACGACAGCGCGAGAAAATAACGACGCAATGATGTTTCCATGGCGCCATTGTGGCAGTCGAGCTGCTGCAACCGGGCGTGCGCCGGATACCCTGTCTTTGCGACAGGCTGCAATGCGACGCGCCGCCGTGGCTGGCGCGCCCGCCCGTCGATCAAGTGAACAGCGCGATCAGGATGATGATCGGAATCGGAATGCCGATGAACCAAAGCAGAAGTGAACCCATGTTTTTTTCTCCAAGTGGTTGGTTGTCGGGTCAAAGGTCGCGTTGCCGACCACCCCAAGTGGCCGCAAGGCTGGCGATAAATGCACCAAGCAACATCGAGATGACAAGCCATAGAGAGCCATAAGCCGCAGCCTTGCGCGCTGCTTCGGCGGCGGATTTGGCCTTGGCTTCAGCTTCCTTCAGCGTCGCTTGGGCCTTGGCGTAAGTGTCGTTCACGCGTTTCTCGGCTTCCTGCTGGCTGAGCCCGGTGCGCTCCGCCACGAGTTGCGCCACATAGCGCGCGTCGTCTTGAGGCAACGCGCCGGTGCGGATGCTGTTCAAGAAAATCCGGCTCACTTCCGAAGTGCTCGCAGCGGGGCTTTGGTTCGTACCCGCTGCAGCTGCCGGCGTCGGCGCTGCGCCTGCCGGCTTGCGGAACAAAGAGTCGATGAAGTAGCCGGTCGG
>JBDSYU010000103.1:0-16479 GCA_039925525.1 Variovorax sp. | reverse complement strand
CGCACGTTCTGCACCGGTGTGCGAGTCGCGTTGGATGCGGTCAGGGTCACGGCCAGCACGCTGCCGTCACGCGCCCGCAACTTGAAACGATGTGCCTCGCCACTTTTTGCCGGCGCCAAACCCGCATTGAGGGTGTTGGTGTCCTTGCCGTTGACGGCGTCGACGCCGTCGATCTCGAGCACCTGCGCGCCGCGCTGCACGCCTTGTTCGGCAGCGCTGGACCCCGGCTCGGTGTAGGCAACGCGAATGTCACGCGGCGCGGTGCGCGCCAGGTAGGCGAACTCGAGCCCGTAATTGGGCTCGATACTTTGCTGCAGCGCCCGATAGGTGGCGGTGTCGATAGTGAAGTGGAAGCGGTCCTTGGGCTTGCCCGAGGCTGTAGTTAGGGGCGTTTTCAACACGCCGAAGTAGACCTGCGGCGTGTCGTAGTCGGCGGCCGAAAGTGTGGTGGGAACTTCGTCGTACCAGAGGTAGGTCTCGTCGATCCAGGCGCGCACCCAGGCCTTCTCTTCAGCCAGCGAGCCTTGCCTATCGAGGTAGTCGCGTCCGGTGGCCGGATCGGTGCCGACGCGAGGTACTGCGCAGCGCTGGGCCAGGGCACCTGACGGCACGGGGGCGGGCGCGGCAACGACAGCAGCGGGTGGCGACGTGAAAGCAACCGATGCGGGCGTGGCACCGGCAACAGGCGGACTGCCGCCGCCACAACCCGACAACCAAAGGCTGGCAAGCAACGTCGATACGCCAATGAATCGTATTGAGACGCCATGGGTGCTGCCATGCCAGGCTGTGCAGGTCGCGCGTGTATCTGTCAATCGCATCATTGCGTCACCCTGTGTTGCAACGCAGCGCGCCGCGTGTTTGCTTACGAAGTCTCATGTGCACCCCTTGCTTCACAAACCACTCGGCGCGCCTGGGGGCCTTGCAGCCCGTTCAAACAGCACGGCGATCAACCCCGTTGCAAAAGCCGCAATTGCGATCCAGCCGACGAACCAGAATCGGCCTGCCAGCGTGTCTTCGGCGAACGAAGCAGCGAAGCGGTTCTTGCCGATGACCGCAGCCAGTGCAGCGCCTGCGAGCCCAAGGCCGAACGCAACTTCGGGCCAGCGCCATCGGCGCACGAGCCACCAAATGGCAATGGCCGGGAGGATGGCGAGCCACGTGATTTTGAAAGCCCAGAACGGATGGGCGCCCAGCGCTTCTGTCGCGCCGAATCGGGCGAGAGTCAAAACAATGGCGATTGAAATCGCCATCGCGAACAGCGGTGCGCGCCAAGCTGGCTGTGTCGGTGAGGCGACTGTCGCGGCAGCCGAACCGCCATCAACATCGGCCTTGGCTCTGGATTTGGCGTTGGCTTCTGCCGCGGCATCGATGGACGCGTCCGGCACTCAGCGCGCAGCGCGAGTCGCGCACCTCACGTGAACCCCATCGAACGCGACTCCCGCACCTCGGGCTTGATGCGGTGCTCGGCTTCGAGTTGCTCCATGAACTCGTCGGCCGAAAACTCGGTGGCCAGGATGTCGACCTGGCGCTTCACGGCGGCGAAGTCGCCGGGGCATAGCTGATCAAGCTTGGCCAGGCGCACGCGCATGGCTGGCGTTAGCGCCGCCGCATCTCCGGCCAGGGCTTCGACGACAAACATGCGCTCGCGCTGGCCGGCCGTGAGCGGCATGAACTTGATCTTGAAGGTGAAGCGCCGCAGCGCTGCCTGGTCCAGCCGATCGAGCAGGTTGGTGGTGCAGACAAAAACCCCGGCGAACCGCTCCATGCCCTGCAACATTTCGTTGACTTCGGTCACTTCGTAGGTGCGTTGAGCGCCACGCCGGTCCTGCAAAAACGAATCGGCCTCGTCGAGCAGCAGCACGGCCTTTTCGGCTTCGGCCTCGCGAAACATGGCGGCCATGTTCTGCTCGGTCTCACCAACATATTTGCTCATCAGGTCGCTGGCCTGCTTGATGATGAGCGGGCGAGCAATGGCCTTGGCCAGGTGCTCGGCCAACGCCGTCTTGCCAGTGCCAGGGGCGCCATAGAAACACAGGCTGCCGTGGCCACGCGCCTTGATGGCCTCGACGATACGCGGGATCTCGAAGCGCGTCTCGACGTTGAGCATGTCGAGGTCATAAGTGGTCACGCTGCGTCGCGCGCCATGGGCGTCGCCGCGGGTACCCAAGGCGGCGTCGGCGTTCTTCAACTGGCGTTCGATCAGCGCCTCGACCGAAACGGCATCGCTGTGGGCCAGCACGGCGAAGCGCGCCGCTGTGCGAATCTGCGCCGGCGTCAGGCCTTTGCGTTCGGCCAGCTTGGCGGTGAAAGCTTCCGACACGTCGATGCCTTCGAGCGTGCGCCGCACCAGTTGCTCACGCGCGCCGGGCGGCGGCGACTTCAGCTCCAGGTGGTAGGCAAAACGGCGACGGAAGGCTGGATCGATCTGCTCGATGCGGTTGGTCACCCACAAGGTCGGCACGGCGTTCGATTCGAGGATCTGGTTGACCCAGGCCTTGCCGCTGACACTGCCGCTGGCGCTGGCCGGCGAGGGCAGGTGATCGGCGCGGGCCAAGAACTGCGCGGCCTCGGTGCTGATCGGCGGGAACACATCCTCGACCTCGTCGAACAACAACGCCGCCTGGGCGCTGCCCTTCAGGAACACCTGCGCGATCTGCAGCGAGCGATAGCGGTCGCGCCCCGACAGCGAGTTGCCGTCGCGATCGGCATATTCCACCTCGAACAGTTCCAGCCCGGCCGCCTGCGCCACCACCTTGGCCAGTTCAGTCTTGCCGGTGCCGGGTGGGCCGTACATCAGCACGTTGACACCAGGCTCCTTGCGCGCCACGGCGGCACGCAGCAAGGTGACCAGCATCTGCGCCTCCTCGGCGACAAAGGAAAAGTCGTCGACCGACAACTGGGTCTTGCTCGACGGCCGGGTGAAGACGGCCATCAGTTCGTTCTGGTCGCGGTACTCGCGCATCAACACCGGCGGCAACTTCTCGCTCACCTTCATCAGGTCGGCCAGGTCGGTGATGTTGTGCTCGGAAATGAGGTTCTCGACAAGGCCGATGCGCTCGAGCCGCGAGCCGGCACGCAGCGCCTCGCCGACTTCGCTGGCGTTGACGCCAGCGATTTCAGCCAGCGCCGCGTAGGCTTCGGGCGCGTTGTTGACCTTGAACTCAACCAACAGCGAGCGCAGGTCGCGTTGATAGCGCGCCAGCGTGCCGTAGAGAAGCAGGGCGCGCTCGGCCTTGTTCAGTTGCAGCAGACCGGCCAGCGCATCGATGTTCTTCTCGACCAGCGTCGATTGCTTGCGCAGCGCATGCGTGAGCCAATCGCGCGTGACCGACAGCACCGAGAGCAGGTCCTTGGGCTGGTCCTTGGCGTATTCGTCCAGATAGAAGAACAACGTGCCTTCTTCGTAAGGCCCGCGCCAGATGCCATGGCGCGCCAGCAAGGTGCGAGCATCAAGCTCGCCGACGCCGTTCCAGATCTCGTTGCCGGCGCAGCGCCGCGCCAGGAAATCGCGCACGTGGTGCAGCACCGATGTCGGCCAGACCAAGTGGCGCCCGGTCAACGCCAGCAGCCCGTTCAAGTCGCGCCGCACGTTGAAGCGCGGCCCCTGGCGCGCCGCCAACGTCAGCACGAAGTGCGAGCACATCAGTTCGAGCACCGGCGCGTCCTTCAGGCCAGGCGATGGCAGCACGTGACCCCGCGTCGCGGCACCCACCACATCGCCTCCCGCACGTTTGACCATTGCGTGATCCTTCGGTTGAACAATTCGACCGGACCATAACGCACAGAGTCGTGTTGGGGAAGACAACGATAGAGGAATAACCCTGATGTCGACGTATTGCTGCACACGGCAGCCGGGTGAGAGACCGGTAGAAGCGCTCGCCTCACAGCGCGGGCGGGACAGACACGCGGCCGGGGCTGACAGTGCCTGCGCGAAGGTGCCTTGTAAACTGGCCTGCCGTAAAAAGACAAGGAGCCGATCATGTCCGCCCCCACGCCCACCCCCGTCGAACCCGGGCACGATGCCATCATCGAAAAAGATGCGGTCGAATCGATTGTTCCGTGGATGCCATTGATCCTGCCGTTGGCCGGTGGCGTGTTGATGCTGCTGCTGGCGTCGATCGCCATCTACATGGCTTGAGCACCAGGATGAACGCAGCAATCAAGGCGGCGCCGGACATCCAGTCGCCCGCTTACCTGAGGCATGAAAAGCTGAAGGCCTGGGTCGCCGATAAAGCGGCCTTGTGCAAGCCGGATCAGATTCATTGGTGCGACGGCAGCGCGCAAGAATACGAGCGCCTCTGCCAGCAGTTGGTTGACGCCGGCACCATGCTGAGGCTCGACGCCGCGAGGCGCCCGCGCTCTTCTCTGGCGCGTTCGGCGCCGAGTGACGTGGCGCGGGTCGAAGACCGCACCTTTATCTGCTCGGCCAGCAAGGAAGACGCCGGTCCGACCAACAACTGGGTGGCGCCGGCCGAGATGCGGGCCTTGCTCGAGAGTGGACGCTCGGCCGCCGAGCCGGCGCTGTTCGATGGCTGCATGCGTGGCCGCACCATGTACGTGGTGCCGTTTTCGATGGGGCCGCTGGGCTCACCGATCGCTCATATCGGTGTCGAGCTATCCGACAGCGCCTATGTCGCCGTCAACATGAAGTTGATGACGCGCATGGGCCGAGGCGCACTCGAGGTGCTCGGGACGGACGGCGAATTCGTCCCCTGCGTCCATACGGTCGGCGCGCCGCTCGCCGACGGCCAGAAGGACGTGCCCTGGCCCTGCAACGACACCAAGTACATCGTGCACTACCCCGAGACGCGCGAGATCTGGAGCTACGGGTCGGGCTACGGCGGCAACGCGCTGCTCGGCAAGAAGTGCTTTGCCCTGCGCATCGCCTCGACCATGGGCCGCGCAGCGGCTGGCACCGCTGTCGATGCGCCGGGCTGGCTGGCTGAGCACATGCTGATCCTCGGCGTGACGCGGCCCAACGGCGAGAAGCGCCATGTCGCCGCGGCCTTTCCCAGCGCCTGCGGAAAAACCAACTTCGCCATGCTGGTGCCGCCGGCCGGCTTCGAGGGCTGGAAGGTGACTACCGTCGGCGACGATATCGCCTGGATCAAGCCCGGCGCCGATGGACGCTTGTACGCCATCAATCCGGAAGCCGGGTACTTCGGCGTTGCGCCTGGCACCAATGCCATGACCAATCCGAATTGCATGGCGACCCTCACACACGACGCGATCTTCACCAACGTGGCGCTCACCGACCAAGGCGACGTCTGGTGGGAGGGTATGAGCGAGCCGCCGGCGCACGCCATCGATTGGCAAGGCCGCGACTGGTCGCCGCAAATCGCCAAAGACAACGCCAGCAATGGCAAGCCCAGATCGGCGGCCCACCCGAACGCCCGCTTCACTGTGGCGGCGACCAACAATCCGGCACTGGACCCGGCCTGGGACGACCCGCAGGGCGTGCCGATCGATGCTTTCATCTTCGGTGGGCGCCGTTCAAACACGGTGCCGCTGGTGACCGAAGCACGCAACTGGGTCGAAGGCGTGTACATGGCCGCCACCATGGGCAGCGAAACCACAGCCGCGGCCACTGGCGCGCAGGGCGTGGTTCGGCGCGACCCGTTCGCCATGCTGCCGTTCACCGGCTACAACATGAGCGACTATTTCCAGCATTGGCTCGACCTTGGGCGCAAGCTCGAAGCGGCTGGCGCGACCCTGCCGAAGATCTACACCACCAACTGGTTCCGCAAAGGCGCCGACGGCCGCTTCGTCTGGCCTGGTTTTGGCGAGAACATGCGCGTCCTCGAATGGATGATCGACCGCGTCGATGGAAAGGCCGATGGCGTGGAGCAGGCCTTCGGCGTCTCGCCGCGCTATGAAGACCTCAACTGGCACGGAAGCAATTTCGATCGCGCCGCTTTTGCTTCGGTCATCGATGTCGACCGCCAAGCCTGGGAGGCCGAGTTGAAGCTGCACCAGGAGTTGTTCGATCGCCTGGCCAAGCGCCTGCCGAAAGAGCTGCCGCAGACCAAGGCCAGGATCGAGGAACGTCTGGCCGCTTGACACCCAGGCGGGCCAGTAACGAAAAAGCCCGGCTGTGCCGGGCTTTGTCAGGTCGAGTCGAATGCTCGCTTAGCCGTGAATCGCGAAGCCGGGCGCAAAGCGCATGCTTTGCATAGGGTCGATCCAGGATGCTTGGGTTTGCACACTCCATGTGGCACCCGACAGCGACGTCGAGGCGGCGAAATTGCTCCCGACCGGCGCGACGATGCCACCCGGCTGCGCTGGCGTCACCGCCCCGTCGCTATCGAAGCGGTCACCATGGTAGGCAACGATCGCTTGCAGGTCGGCCATCAGCCGCGTATCGGTTTGCGCCAGGCGCCACAGTTCGGCGTCCTTGCGTGCCGCGTCGCGTCGCGCAGCCGCAGCGCGCCAAGCACGCCCGCCGCGCGCCAGCAATGCCTGCAGCGGGTCGGCAAATACCGCCAGCGCAACGAACGCCAAGGCCCAACCCACGACCCAGGCCAGCAGCCGGCCATCATCGGCCCAGCGTTCGATCATCAGATCGGTGACGGCGAGAAGCAGCCAACCCGCGGCGACCAACGCCAGGGCGCCGACAATGCGCGCGCGTGTCGACGGCGCGACGGCGGCCGTACGGACCGGCTTGGCCGCGACAGGCGAGGTAGCCGACTTTTCGGCTGAAGGCCGTCCCAGATCGAACGGGCGAACAGGGTTGAAAGGCTTGGCGGCGGGGGAACGGGATACAGAGATTCTTGACATGGTGATCCACTCCTATGGGGATCGGTGTTAACTTCGGACAAGGCATATCATAGGGTTTCCCCTAGTGCTTTTCAACTTTAGTCTGATGATGCTTGTCATTCATGTCAGTGATAGACGTCAACTTTCGCACCCTCGACCTCAACCTGTTGCGGGTTTTCGACGAGGTGATGGCCGAGCGCAGCCTGACGCGTGCCGCCCGCAACCTGTCGATCACCCAGCCGGCCGTGAGCAACGCACTTCGCCGCCTGCGCGACTTGCTGGGAGACGATCTGGTGCGCCGCGCCGGCGCTGGCATCGAACCGACGGCCCGCGCCCTGTCGCTTTGGCCGACCGTTCGCGAGGCCTTGCGCCAGTTGCAGGACACCCTGGCCCCCAATGCCTTCGACGCCGCCCTGGCCGAACGCAGCTTCGTGCTGACGATGGCCGACGCCACCAGCGCCGAGATCGTGCCGGAGCTGGTGCGAATGCTCGACGCCGAAGCGCCCGGCATCTCCATTCGCGTGCTGCCGCTGGCCACGCGCGACCCGCGGCCGCTGCTCGATGAAGGCGTGGCCGACACCGCCGTCGGCTACTTTCCGGCCGTGCGCGCCGACCTGGTGGCTCGCGCTCAGGCCGGCGCCGCGCATGCGTTCGAAAGTTGCGCCCTCTACGAGACCGAATACGTCTGCGTCATGCGCACCGGCCATCCCCTGGCCGCCGCGCCTCTCACGCTCGACGACTTTTGCATGGCGCGCCACTTGCTCGTGAGCTTTTCCGGCCAGCCCTGGGGCTTCGTCGACGAGGCGTTGGCGGCCGTCGGCCGCGAGCGCCGCGTCGTGCTGACGGTCAACCAGTTCTTCACCGCGGTGCGCGTTTCGGGCGCATCGGATCTGCTGGGCGTTCTGCCGCGTCATTTCTTCGATGTGCCCGGCGTTGCTGAGCGCCTGGTGCTGCGGCCGCTGCCGATGGCGATGGCGCCGGTGCGCATCGACGCGTATTGGCATCGGCGCCTGCATGGCGACCCGGCACACAACTGGCTGCGCAAGATGCTGGTGCGGGCCGCCAAGGCAGCTTTTCCGCCGGGCGAGGCGGCGGTGACATGAAAATCCAGCTGCTTTCCGACCTGCATCTGGAGTCGCATCCGCAGTTTGTGCCAACGCCCGCTGCCGATGCCGATCTGCTGGTGCTGGCCGGCGACATCGGCTCCTATCAGGCTGGCACGCGCCTCACCGACGCGGACTTCGGCTTGAAGCGCTTTTCACCCATCCATGGCTGGCCGGTGCCGGTCGTCTACCTGCCAGGCAATCACGAGTACGACAACGACGATTTCGACGCCGTGCACGCCCGTCTGCGCGATGTCGCCGAGCGCCTGGGCATGCGCTGGCTCGAGCGCGAGAGCTCCGTCATCGGCGGCGTGCGCTTCGTCGGCACCACCTTGTGGAGCGACTTCGACGCATTCGTTTTGCCCGGCGATGACGCAGCCGCGCGTGAAAAGAAGCGGGGCAAGGCGATGCGTGCCGCGAACCATTACCTGCGCATCGCCGCCTGTACGCGAGGTGGCCAGCCGTTCCTGGCGGAGCCACTGCGCGAGCAGGCGCTGCTTTGCCAGGATTGGTTGCGCGGCGCCTTGGCCCAGTCCTTCGAGGGGCCCACGGCAGTGGTCACTCACTTTGCCCCTACGCTCGCCAGCGCGGATCCGCGTTACGGCCTGACGCCCGGCACTGCCGGCTTTTGCAACGCGCTGGACGACCTGCTGCCGCAGGCCGACGTGTGGCTGCACGGCCATCTGCACTGCGCCTTCGACTACGTGAAGGGCGGCTGCCGCATTGTCAGCAACCCGCTGGGCTACCGCAGCAAAGGGGAACAGGAGGCGTTCAGACCGACGCTATGCATCGAAGTGCCGGAGCGCTGCGTTGTCACCTCTCCCCCCGGGAGCGGGTTAGGGTAAGGGCTCCCCGGTGCGTCAATCAAAGTGCGCGCCCGTGGTGGCGCCGCTGCCCTCACCTCCCTCCCTCGCCCGGAGGAAGAGGGAGCCGAAGGGAGCGAGAGCCCAGCCGCCCTCGTACCCTCTAGACGAACTCGTTTTTCAATTGGCTTTCCCCCCGCACAAGACGCGCCAGGTTCTCGACCAGGAGGTCAATCACGTTGTCTTCGTACCTCTGCGTTTCGCCGGCCGCGTGCGGCGTGATGAATACGTTGGGCACGGTCCACAACGCCGAGGATGCAGGCAGGGGTTCCTCCCATGCGCAGTCCAATGCCGCACCGGCGATCGTGCCGGCTTGCAGCGCAGCGATCAGATCGGCCTCGTTCACTACTCTGCCGCGCGCGACGTTGACCAGATAGGCCGAGGGCTTCATGGCCGCCAGCGCCTGTGCGTCGATGATGTTCTCGGTCGTCGGATTCAGACTGCAGGTCAGGGCAACGAAGTCGGCCTCGGGCAGCAGCGATTTGAGCTCCGCCGTGGCCACCACCCGGTCTGCGGCCCCGCCGCCCTGCGACGGGTCGCGCTTGACGCCGATCACCTTCATGTCGAACGCTTTGGCCAGCGTGGCGAGGCGCGAACCGATGCGGCCCATGCCGACAATCACCAGCGTCTTGCCGCCCAACTCATCCTCGCGCTGCGGGATTTCCGAGATGAGACCACGCCACTTTTTTGCTGCCTGGTTGTCGCGCGCCATCGGCAGCTTGCGCGCCATGGCGAGAATCAGCGACATGGCGTGCTCAGCCACGGCGCGTTCGTTGACGCCTTGTGCACTGGCCACGCGGATGCCGGCCTCGCGCAGCAGATCGCGCGAGTATTGATCGGTGCCGGCGCTGATGGACTGGATGAATGCCAGGCGTGGCGCCGAAGGGATGAGTTCGTTGCGCCAGAAGCCCGAGACCGACAGCACGTCGACCCCACCGATGCGGGCCTTGAGTTCGTCCAGCGAGCGCACTTCGAAAGAGTGGATGCCGGTGTTTCGCAGCAGGAAGCGCTCCAGCATTCGGTAGGCCGGATGCGCGAAGCAGACGGTGATGTCTTTTTCGGGAGGCAGTTTGCGTGACATGCGGATGGATGCTTGGACTATGTACACATGGGCGACAAATCGCTGTTGACAACGCTCGCGCCGACTTTGGGTCAAGCGACAGATACGTCAGGCCGCCTGCACGCCGGCGCGCCCGCCTTCGACGACGAACGCTGCCAACGTGCGAAATTGCGCGTCCTGCAACACCGGGTGCGACGTGGCGCGCAGTTCACAACGCAAGGCACGCGGTGTGACGTCCAGCAGCGCCCAGCCGCGCTCGTCGGCGCGGGCAAGTTTGATGTCCGAGTTGCTTTGCAGCATGCGTGCCATGGCCCGCTCGCTGGCCCCATGCGAGGTGACCGAGCCGCCGACGATTTCGCTGGCGATCACCGGCGAGGCTGCATCGTTCGGGCGGGCGCGCAGGTCGGCTGCGACGAAGCGATGCACGTCGCCGCCGAGCACGACCAGATTGCGCGCGCCGGCCGCCGCGGCGCCGGCGAGAAGCCGCTCGCGCGCAGCCGGATAACCATCCCAGCCGTCGGTCCAGACGCGTCGGCCTTCTTTCGTCTCGACACCAGCGCTGGCCATCTGCGTGCTTTGACCGAGCAACTTCCAGCGACCGGTGGCGTTGGCCAGACCCTGCATCAGCCACGCTTCCTGCGCCGCGCCAAGCATGCTGCGCGCGGGATCCGCGAGTTCGGCGCAATCGACCAGGTCGCGGCCAACGTCGCGCTGCGGATCGGCGCAGGCGTGGTGGCTGCGAAACTGCCGGCAGTCGAGCGTCCACAGATCAGCCAGGCGGCCCCAGGCAAATCGGTCGTGAATGCGCATCGCCGGACCCTTGGGCGCCAGTGCCAACGGCATGTGTTCGAAGTAGGCGCGGTAGGCGGCGGCGCGGCGCGCCAGGAAACGCGCTGGGTCGCTCCAGGCGGGATCGCGATCGTCGGCATAGTCGTTGACCACCTCGTGATCGTCGAGGGTGACGATCCATGGATGCGCCGCATGCGCCGCCTGCAGGTGCGGATCGCGCTTGTACTGGGCGTGGCGCTCGCGGTAGTCGGCCAACGTGTGCGGAACGCCGCCCGAGTGTTTGCGCAACGTATAGGCAGGGCTGCCGCCCTCGTAGATGTAGTCGCCGACGAAGAGCACGGCGTCGAGATCGCTCGTCGCCATGTCCCGCAACGCCGCGAAGTAGCCTTGCTCGTAGTGCTGGCAGGAAGCCAATCCCAAGCGCAGGCGCGCCACGTCGGTGCCCTCGGCCGGTGCGGTTCGGGTGTGGCCTATCGGGCTGGTCGCCTCGCCGCAGCGAAAGCGGTACCAGTAGTCGCGCCCCGACTGCAGGCCTTCGGCCAGTACATGCACGCTGAAGGCGCGCGATGGCCAGGCGATCTGCTCGCCGGCGCGCACCGGCTGGCGCAGCGCTGCATCGGCAAATATTTCGTAGCGAACGGCGACACCGCTGTCGGCCCCTACCAGCGTCTGCAGGTCCATTCCGGGTGATGTCAATGCCAGCCGGGTCCACAAAACGATCGAGTGCGGTCGCGGCTGTCCGCTTGCCACGCCGAGGCTGAAGGGATCGACCGGCCAGCGCGGCGGCGCTGCTACGCGCGCGGCTGCCGGCTCGAGCCAGCCGGCGAGGGCCAGGCAGAGAGCGGCACGATGAAAGTCACGACGGCGCATTCGCATGGATGATGATGATGGCTTGCTACACGGCTTCAAGTGCAGGGTGACAACGCCCGCACCGGTCAGTGCCGCGTTCAGATCCCCATCGCGATTCTTGCGCCTGTGTCACCGGGAACCTCTGCAACGCCCAGCCGACAGTGTGCGTTGACGCCCCAGACAAACCGGTCGACCGAAGACCGTGCAGGCGCAATCGAACTCATCAGCCAAAATAGCCGCGGTGCGGCGCCATCCCCAAGCTGCGCCTGACTGTCACCATCTTGCTTTCACCCCCTGTGCCGCCGTTTTCAAGCGACGCATTTCGCGATGCGCTGGCCATGTTCGCCACCGGCGTCACCATCGTCACGGCGCGCCGTGACGACGGCACGTTGCTCGGCTTGACGGCGAACTCCTTCAACTCGGTGTCGATGTCGCCGCCGCTGGTGCTTTGGAGCCTGGCGAGCGCGGCGGCGTCACTGCCGGCGCTGTCGACAGGCTCGCACTACGCCATCAATATCCTGGCCGCCAACCAGCATCACCTGGCCGAGCGTTTTGCACTGAAGGACACCGACCGCTGGGCCGACGTGGCGTTTGCCCCGGGCATCGGTGGCGCTCCGGTTCTGGAGGGTGTGGCCGCCAGCTTCGAGTGCTTCAACCGCAGCCGCTACGACGAAGGCGACCATGTGATTTTCGTCGGCGAAGTCGAGCGCTGCGCCCATCGCCCTGGCGCATCGCCGCTGCTCTTTCATGGCGGGCGCTTTTATACCGAGCATCCGTTGTGAGCTGCGCCCACGCCTATTCAGCCCGATCGATACGTCGCAGCAAAACGTTGTTGCAGGTAGTCGTGCGCGGTGACTGGCGCATAGCGTGGCAGGGTGCCAGGCGCCACGCACGAAGCAATGGCCGCGACCTCGGCATCCGGGTTCGGATCGAGGAACAGGGCCATTGAATAGCGTTCGCTGGCCGGGGCCAGCACGCGGTGCGGCGTCGACACATAGACATCGTTGGTCCAGCGCATCAGGCAGTCGCCGATGTTGCAGATGAAGGCGCCGGGCAGCGCTGGCACGTTCTGCCAGGTGCCATCGCGTCGGCGCACCTGCAAACCGGCGACGCCGTCGGTGGCCAGCAGCGTCACGTTGCCGTAGTCGGTATGGGTGCCGGCGCCCAACGGCGCCGACGTTGGTTCGTAGCCTGCGTGCGACGGTCCCGGGTAATGCAGCAGCCGCAGCGCGGCCATCGGCCGATCGATCTTGTCTGCGAAAAAGTCCGCTTCGACGCCGAGATCCAGCGCGAACGCCTTGTGCAGTGAACGCCCGACATTGAGCACCGCGTCGAAGTAAGCCTGCAAGACGCTCCGAAACCCGGTCAGTTCGGGCCACACGTTGGCCGGCCGCGTGTGCCCATCGGTCCAGATCAGATTGAAGGCTTCCTTGCGGTCGGCAGGGGTCTTCTCGTCGAGAGCCTCGACACCCAGGCCGACATAACCACGATTGCTGCCGAGCCGCTCAATCGCCATCGCTTGCTTGTTTTCGAGCGGCAGCGCGAACAGGCGATGGCTTTGCTCGAACGCAGCGTCGATCAACGGCTGCGGCACGCCGTGTTGGGTGACAACGAAAAAGCCGACTTCGCGGCAAGCCGCACCGATGGCCTGCGCGACATGACGATGGCCTTCGGGCGCGCTCCGTATCAAGGCAGCGACATCGACGACTGGAATATCGTTCATCGAACGAGGGCCTCGGACAAGACGTTACGCGTCATGCAGCTCGATGGCTACAACCCCAGGTACGCCTGCCGTACCCGATCGTCCGTGAGCAATGCCCGTCCCTCGCCCGACAGCACCACCTCGCCGTTCTCCAGCACATAAGCGCGGCTGCACAGGGCGAGCGACTCGGCAACGTTCTGCTCGACAAGCAGGATGCTCATGCCGTCGGCGGCGAGTTGCGTGACAGTGGCGAACATCTGGTCGACCATGATCGGCGACAGGCCGAGCGATGGCTCGTCGAGCATCATCAACACCGGCTGCGCCATCATGGCGCGGCCAATGGCCAGCATCTGCTGCTCGCCGCCCGACAAGGTGCCTGCCAATTGCTTGCGTCGCTCGGCCAGGCGTGGAAACAAGGCGTAGATGCGCTCGATCGTCTCCTTTGACCGACTGCGAGCACGCTTCAGGATTGCGCCCAGCCGCAGGTTGCTCTCGACGCTCTGACTGGCAAATATTTGCCGGCCTTCGGGCACCTGGATCAAGCCGCGCTCGCAGATGACATCGGTGGGTAGGCCGGTGATCGGTTGGCCGTCGAAGGTGACCCGGCCGGCGCGCGTTGCCACCATGCCGCAGATGGTTCGGATCAGCGTCGTCTTGCCGGCGCCGTTGCCACCGACGACCGCCACGGTTTCGCCGTGGTTCACATGCAAGTCGATGCCGGCCAGCACTCGCATGCCCGCATAGCCGGCTTCCAGGCCGCGCACATCGAGCAGGCGCGCAGATGCGTCCGGCCCTGCCACGCGAGCACTCTGCACTTGCACCTGTGCGTTCATCGCTCGGCATCCGGCCGCTTGGCGCCGAAATAGCATTCGATGACGCGGGGATCGGTAGCGATCGATGCCGGCAGGCCCTCGGCGATCTTCTCGCCGTGATGCAGCACGATGATCTCGTTCGCCACAGCCATCACCACGCGCATCACATGCTCGATCAGGAGGATCGTCAGGCCGCCCCGCGCCAGCTCGCGCAACACCTGCGCAATCTGATCGGCTTCGGCCGGACGCAAGCCGGCCATCACCTCGTCGAGCATGAGGAGCCGCGGCTTTGTCGCCAGTGCCTTGGCCAGTTCGAGCAGCTTGCGCTCGGGCAGCGCCAGCTCGGAGGCCGACGCGTGCTGCTTGGCCGCGAGGCCGACGCGCTCGAGCACTGCGAGCGCGTCGCGTTCGGCGGCGGCGATCGAGCGCTGGTGCAGCAGCGCGCCGACGGCGACGTTTTCCAGCACCGTCATGCCGGCCAAAGGGCGGACGATCTGAAAGGTGCGTGCGATGCCTAAAGCACAGACGCGTTCGGGCGCCCAGCCGGTGATGTCGGCGCCGTCGAAGCGAACGCTGCCGGCAGTCAGGCGCGTGGCACCGGCGATCAAGTTGAAGCAGGTGGTCTTGCCGGCGCCATTGGGGCCGATCAGTGCCGTAATGGATGCCGGCGCCATTTCAAAGCCGACGTCGTTGACCGCCACCAGTCCGGCATAGACCTTGGTCAGGCCTTCGACCCGCAGCATCAGTTGCGCCCTCCGATGCGCAGCAGTCGCGCCAGCGGCGGCCACAGGCCCCTGGGTGCGAAACACACGATCAGCATCAACAGCGCGCCATAAATGACGAAGTTGATGCCGTTGATGGAGAACTGCTGTGCCAGATCCTTGGAGAACTCGTTGCTGAGCACGATGACGACAGCGCCCAGCAGCGGACCGAACAGCGTTCCCAGGCCGCCGACGATCGGCGCCACCAGGATGTCGATGCTCATGCGGATGCCAAGGACGCTGTCAGGGAAGAGGCTGCCCTGCATCAAGCCGAACCACGCGCCGCAGACGCCCGTGAGCCCAGCGCTGATGGCAGCGGCGATCACCTTGACGCGAAACGCCGGCACGCCGATGGCGCGAGCGGCGTCTTCGTCCTCACGCACGGCACGCCATTGATAGCCGATGCGGCTGTGCACGAGCAGCGTGCAGATGCCCCAGATAACGGCCAGCGTGATGAGCAAAGCGTAATAAAAGAACCGGGCGCCGCCACGCAGCGTTTGGAGCGGCACGTTGTCGGGCGCGAGAGCCGTGAGGAACAAGCCGCCGGTGCCGCCCACATATGCCCAGTGCTCGACCAGAATGCGTCCGAGTTCGGCCAGAGCGATGGTCAGCAAGGCGAAGTAGACACCGCGCACGGCGAAGCGGAAGCCCAATGCCCCGCCGAGCGCGCCGAGCAGCGCGCCGACGATGAAGGCGCCCGGCAGGCCGAGCCAGGGCGTGAGGCCGAGCTTCTGCGACAGGATGGCCATCGTGTAGGCACCGAGCCCGAAGTACAGCGCGTGTCCAAGCGACAACTGGCCGGCATAGCCGGTCATCAGGTTCCAGGCCTGGCCGGCGGAGGCGAACAAAAAGATGAGCGTCATGATCGACAACTGATAGTCGTCGGCAATGAAGGGCACGCAGGCCAACGCCGCGAGAAGCAGGAGGGCCCAGACGAGCGATCGGCGAGACGCTCCGGTCCGCTCAGCGACCAATCCAAGCACTGGACCACCTCCGCGCTGCGCGCTGCGGTATTCGCCCTTGGGGCGGCCCGGCGCGCTCACTGGGCTACCCTCCGCGCTACGCGCTTCGGGATGAGCGCTTGGGAGCGGCCCGGCGCGCTCACTGGGCCACCCTCCGCGCTACGCGCTTCGGGATGAGCGCTTGGGAGCGGCCCGGCGCGCTCATGCCTCTTTTTTTCCGAACAGTCCTTGCGGGCGCAGCAGCAGCACGGCCACCAGCAAGCCATAGCTGAACAGCGCTTTCATCGACGGCGCGATGAGGATTGCCGCCAGCGCTTCGGAGACACCTATCAACAGCCCGCCGACCAAGGCGCCGGGCAGGCTGGCGAGGCCACCGACGATGACGATGATGAAAGCCAGCAGCGTGAATTCGGCGCCGAGATAAGGCTGCACGTCGAACAGCGGCGCCACCAGCGCGCCGGCCGCACCGGCGCAGGCATAACCGAGCCCCGCTGTGAGCGCAAACAGATGCGGAATGCGGATGCCGATGGCGCGCCCGCCGACCAGGTTCTCAGCCGCCGCTTCGATGGCCTTTCCGGTGAGCGAGTAGCGCAGCCACGCCCACAGCGCGCCGACGAGAACGAGCGAGGCCAGCGCCGCCTGCGTACGCACTTCGCCAAAGCGCAGCCAGCCGATGCGATAGACGTTGAAGCTGGCTTCGCTCTGGATGCCGCGCGGATCGGGGCCGAGGAACACCGCATGCAAGCCGGTGATGACGAGCGCAAGGCCGATGAACAGGATGAACTGGATGTGCTGCGGCGCCTCGACGAATCGATTGGCGAC
>JBDSYU010000102.1:0-29528 GCA_039925525.1 Variovorax sp. | reverse complement strand
GCTTCAGCGAATATTTGAAAAGCGAATCCCAGCGTTGGCTGCCCGTGATCCGCCAAGGCAACATCGTGTTGGAATAAGCGCACCACTCACTGCTTGCCTGAAAACTGCACACGCCCCAATGAACCGTTTCACCCAACTCGATCTCGAACTCCAGGGGCACGTGGCCCAGTTAACGCTGAACAGCCCGCCGGTCAATGCACTGACGCGAATCCTGAACGACGAACTGACCGAAGCGCTCGACCAGATTGGAGAGAACGACGACATCCGGGTGGTTGTGCTGACCGCGGTCGGCAAGGTGTTTTGCGCCGGCGCGGACCTCAAGGGCCGCGCTGAAAACATCAAGGCGCCCGGCGACATGGGGGCGCATGCGCGCCGTACGCGCGAATGTTTTCATGCCATACGTGAATGCGCCAAGCCGGTGATCTGCGCCATCAACGGACCGGCGCTGGGGTCAGGGCTGGCGATCGTGGCGTCGTGCGACATCCTGCTGTGTTCCGACAAGGCGTCCCTGGGTTTGCCCGAAGTGGATGTGGGTCTGTTGGGCGGTTGCCGCCATGCCATGCGCTTGTTCAGCCATTCACGCCTGCGCCGCATGATGCTGACCGGCTACCGCGTGAGCGGCCCGGAGTTGTACCGCCTGGGCATCGTCGAGGCATGCACTGCGCCGGAGGAGCTGATGCCGGCCGCGCTCGAACTGGCAGCGACGATTGCCGCCAAGAGTCCGGTCTCTACGCGCATGGGCAAGCACACGCTGAACGTGATCGAAGACATGAGCCTGCGCGACGGCTATCGCTACGAGCAGGACATGACCGCCATCATCGGCAAGACCGACGATGCCAAGGAAGCGCAATTGGCTTTCAAGGAAAAGCGCGCGGCGGTTTTTCACGGCCGCTGACCACCCCCAGCTAATGCATGCGCAAGTCCGAGAGGAACTTCTGCGCGCGCTGGCTTTGCGGGTGCTCGAAGAATTCGTCGGGTGTGCCGGTTTCAAGCAGATGGCCCTCGTCCATGAACCAGACCCGGTCGCCGACTTCGCGGGCGAAACCCATTTCGTGGGTCACGCACATCATGGTCATGCCGTCCCGGGCCAGCGACTTCATGACGTTGAGCACCTCGCCCACCATCTCGGGGTCGAGCGCACTGGTCGGCTCGTCGAACAGCATGACCGGCGGGTCCATGGCCAGCGCCCGCGCAATCGCCACCCGCTGCTGCTGGCCACCCGAAAGTTGCGCGGGATAGGCCTCGGCCTTATGCGCCAAGTCGACACGCGACAACAGCTCGAGCGCCTTGGCCTTGGCGCCGCTGGCGTTCAGGCGCGACAGGCTGGTTGGCGCCAGCACGATATTTTCCAGCACCGACAGATGCGGAAACAGATTGAACTGCTGGAAGACGAAGCCGATACGGCTGCGCAAACGGTTCACATCCTGCCCTTTTCTGTGAATATCCTGCCCGTCGAAGCGGATCGTGCCTTGCTGAATCTCCTCGAGCCGGTTGACGGTACGGATCAAGGTCGATTTGCCCGATCCCGAAGGTCCGCAGACCACCACGACCTCGCCTTTTTTGACCTCGCCCGTGAAATCGACCAGCGCTCGGTAGTCGCCATACCATTTGTTGACGCCGGAGAAATCGATCATCGAATTTTCCTTTTCAAGTCGCGTCCGGCGGCACGGCGCCGAGCGCATCGATCGGCTTGCGCGATCGCAGCGTGAAGGGGGAGCGTCGTCGCGCGATGCGCCGCTCGAGATAACTGGCGAACTGCGACAGCGTGAAACACAACACAAAATAAGTCAGCGCGAGAATCGCGAACACCTGGAACGGCCGGGTCATCTCGTTGGTATTGACCTGGGTCGCCGAAAAAGTCATTTCCTCGACGCTGATGACGGAGGCAAGTGAGGTTTCCTTGATGATCGCGACCAACTGGCTGACCAGCGCCGGAAGCATGTTGTACAGGGCCTGCGGCAGGATGACGCGGCGCGTGGTCTGCAGGTAGCTGAGGCCGAGCGCCCGGGACGCCTCGATCTGGCCCACAGGCAGCGCCTCGATGCCGGCACGCACAACCTCGGCCATATAGGCGCTTTGGTAGATCACCAGCGTGCAGAGCATGGTGGTGAAGCCGGAGACGGTGCGGCCGATCAGCAACGGAATGAAGAAGTAGACCCAGAAGATGAACATGATCAGCGGCACGCCGCGTACCAGGTAGACCAGGGCGGTCGCGGGCCAGTAAAAAATCTTCATCGGGCTGACCCGCGCCAACGCCACCAGGATGCTCAAGGGGAATGCCAGCACCAGGCCGAGCACCGACAGGATGATGGTGATGGCCAAGCCGCCCAACGGGCCATGCGGGTACTGCCCGATGAGGAACAGTTTCCAGTTGTCCTGGAGGATCTCGAGCATGGCGCTACCTCACCCCAACCCGCAAGCGTCGTTCCAGTCCGGCGCCGGCAGCCATGATGATGAGCGACAACGCCAGATAGATCAGGGTGCTGACCAGATAGGTCTCGAACGTGCGATAAGTGTGGTTCTCGATTTCGCGCGTTGCGTAAGTCAGTTCGGCCACGCCGATGGTCATCGCCAGGCTGGTGTTCTTCAGCAGCACCACGCTATGGTTGATCAGCGGTGGCAACGCATTGCGCGCGCCCTGCGGCAGGATGACTTTCCAGGACGCCCGCAAGTAGCCCAGGCCGAGCGCGCGCGCCGCCTCGAACTGCCCGTGCGGAATCGCGCGAATGCCGCTGCGCAGGTCTTCGCAGACGTAGGCAGCCATGGTCAGGCCGACCGCGAGGAAGGCGAAGACGAACTCGGCGTGGTGGGCATTGGCCCATTGCTGCATCCAATCGTGCAGCAGCATCGGAATGCCGAAGTACCACATGAACATGTGCACCAGCATCGGCACGTTGCGGTGGTATTCGACGTAAGCGCCGACGGCCGCGTTGGCCCAGCGGTTGTTCGTCATGCGGATCAGAACCAGCAGCGTTCCGAGCAGGTGCGCCAGCACCCAGCACAGCAGCGTCAGTTCGAGCGTGAGGGCCAGACCGTGCAGAATCTGTGCCAGAAACTCGGGGCGCAACAAAACGGCGAAATCGAGTTTCATCGTCGTTTTGCCAGTTCCCCATGCTGCGAGTTGGCCGCAGGCGCGGCCGCAAACTTGCTAAGGCAACGCCCTAACGCTTTATCGGCTCGATCTTGAATTCGCGCGTCATCTTGTAGGAACTTCCGGATCCCAGCCAGTGATCGAATATCTTCTGCGCTTCGCCCGATTTTTCCATTGCGGTGAGCGCGTCATTGACAGCCTTCAGCAGCGCCGGTTCGCCCTTCTGAACGCCCATGCCCCAGGCATCCAGCATCACGGCGGGGCCGAGCACCATCATCGGCGTTTCGGCTTCCATCTTGTCCTTGAAGCCCATCAACGTCGACTCGCCTCCGACGTAGGCGTCGGCCTTGCCTTGAACGACGGCCAGAACGGCGATCGGAACCGCTTCGAAAGCCAGTTGCGGCGATGTCGGCATCAAATTGGTAAGGACGGGCGCAAAGCTTGAACCCTTGGTCATGGCGATGCGCTTGCCGACCAGATCGTCGCGCGTCTTGTAGCCGCGATCCTGGCGCACGAAGAGCTTGACCTGCCCGACGTAATAGGAATCGCTGAAGTCGATCTGCTCGGCCCGCGGCTTCGAGTAGCTGAGCGCGGCGACCAGCAGGTCGACCCGGCCCTGCATCAGTTCAGGCATGCGCGATTCGCTCGAGGTGATCTTGAGCTCCGGCTTGACGCCCAGATTTTTCGCGATGGCCTTGCAGAAATCGACGTCGTAGCCGACGATCTCGCGGGTCTGCGGATCCTGAAACCCGAATGGCTGGACCGCGGGCAGCACGCCGCAGATCAACGTGCCGCGGGCCTTGATGTCGCTCAATTGATCGGCGAGCGCGGGGGTCTGCGCCAAGCCGACAGCGGCGAAGCATGCCGCGATCAGGGTTCTATTGCATCGGTTCATAACTATCTCCTTTTGGTATGGATGAATGCAGGTGCCATCGGCGTGACGGCACCCGGGGCGGGGAAAACACGCGATCGGTCAGAGATCGGACACCGGCTCGGTGGCGAGAAACGACGGCCGGGCGCGCAAGGTCTCATGCCACCGCGCCAAGCGCGGCGCGTTGGCACGCCAGCCCAAGGCGTCGAAGCGGAAGTCCATGTAGCCAAGGGCGCAGCCGAGTGTGACATGGCCAATCGACAGCGGTGCCTGCGTCAGCGCCGGCACCTCGGCGTCGAGTTGGCGCAACGAAGCGGTTGTCTTGTGCTGGAACGCATCGATCAGCTGCGCCAGCGGCGCGGGGCGGTCGCGTTCATTGCGCCACAGGATCAGCGCGTCGAGCAAACCGTCGCCAAACGCGTTCCAGCGCTGCGCCTGCCACTTGTCTTTGCCATGCGCCGGAAACAGCGCACCTGCACCCAGATCGTTCAAGTAGTCGCAGATCACCACAGAATCGAACAGTGCGAAGCCGTCATCGAGCACCAGCGTGGGTATTTTGGACAGCGGGTTATCCTGCATCAGCCGCTCATTGGGTTCGAGCATCGCCGCCACTGAGCGCACCAGCTCCAACTGCTCGACCAAGCCAAGCTCATGCGCGCAAACCAGCACCTTGCGCACGTAGGGCGACATGGGCGACCAGTGCAATTTCATCGTCATCAGACCACTCCCGCCGTCCGCAGACGTTGAATATCGGCGCTGCCATAACCGAGTTCGCGCAGTATGTCGTCGCTGTGCTGACCCAGCAGCGGCGGCGCATCGGCGTTTTTCAGCGCCGCTTGCATGAAGCGCATCGGGCTGGCCAGTTGCGGCACATCGACTCCGCACGGATGGGGCGCCCGGGACAACATGCCGCGCTCCTTCACCTGCGGGTCCTCGAATACCTCCGGCACCGAGTTGATGGCGCCACACGGCACGCCGACCTGGTCGAGCGCGGCAATCAACGCCGCCCGCGGCCAGCGCGAAAACAGCTCCCGCAGCAGGCCCGACAGCGCCTCGACATTGCGAACCCGCTGCGCGTTCGTGGCAAAGCGCTCGTCCCGGGCCCATTCGCTGCGCCCCAGCACGGCGCAAAGTTTCTCGAACTGCCCGTCATTGCCCACCACCAGAATGGCGTCGCCGTCAGCGCAGGCATACACATCCTGTGGCTGGATGTTGGGATGGGCGTTGCCGTTTCGCTGCGGCGTCTTGCCCGATACCAGGTAGTTCATGGCCTGGTTCGACATCATGGCGACCTGCACGTCCAGCATGGCGATGTCGATGTAGTCGCCCGAGCCGGTTTCGTTACGGCGTGCCAACGCAGCCAGCACCGCCACAGCGGCGTACATGCCGGTCATCAGGTCGGCGATCGGAATGCCCACCTTCTGCGGGCCGGCGCCGGGCCTGCCGTCCTTCTCGCCCGTCACGCTCATGAGGCCGCCCATCGCCTGAATCAGGAAGTCGTAGGCCGGCAGGTCGCGCCGTGGCCCGGTCTGCCCGAAGCCCGTGACCGAGCAATAGATGAGCCTCGGGTTGAGCTTGCGCAACGACGCCTGGTCGAGTCCGTAACGCGCCAATGTCCCGGCCTTGTAGTTCTCCAGCACGATATCGCTTTGCGCCGCCAGCTCGCGCACGATGCGCTGCCCTTCGGGCTTGTCAAGGCTGACGGTGATCGATCGTTTGCCGCGGTTGACCGCCAGGTAGTACGCCGCTTCCCCGGTATTGCGCCCCGCGGCATCCTTCAAGAATGGCGGGCCCCATGCGCGCGTATCGTCACCAGCGCCCGGGCGCTCGACCTTGATCACCGTGGCGCCCATGTCGGCCATCAGCTGGCCCGCCCATGGCGCGGCCAGAACCCGGCTCAAATCGAGCACCCGCACATGAGACAAGGGGCCGACCTTATCGCTTGTCTGCTGCATCTGGTGCGCTCCGGCAACGACAGCTTCTTTCATGGAACGGACTGCGCCTGCGGCAGTGGCAGTGGCTTGACCGGCGCTCGGTGGAAAATCTCGCCCAGCCCGGCGTACAGTGGCCCGCCCAGGCGCGCCAGCGGCTTGAGCTTGACGCTGTCGACATACTTGCCGTCGAACACTTCAGGCGACAGGTGGAACGCCACCACTTCGCCGATATACAGCGTGTTCACGCCAAGCCCTAATGGCAGCACGTGGATCAGGCGGCATTCCATTTGCACGGGGGTACAGGCAATGCGCGGCGGGCTCACGACGCGGCTGGGCAACACGCCGAGGCCCAACGCTTCCAGTTCGCTGGCCCCGTGCGGATATACCGCGCCGCAGGCATGAATGGCATCGATATTGGCAACGGTTGCCACGTTGACGACAAACTCGCGCTCGGCCACCAGGTTGCGCGCCGTGTCCTTCTGCCGGCCCTCCAGCGACGCGATATTGACCGCCAGCATGGGCGGGCTTTGCGCCACGAAATTGTAGGAACTGAAGGGCGCTGCATTGACCCGGCCCTGCGCGTCTTGCGTCGTGATCCAGGCCACCGGGCGGGGTACCACGCAGCCCAGCAGCAGACGTTCAATCGTGGCGCTGTCCAGTGCGGCTGCGTCAAACGAAACAAAATCTGCCATGGATGCGGGGGGTGAGATGGTTCAAGCGTTGGAGGCGCACATGCTATGCGCGGCGGTCATTGCGTGCTAGCCGATTTCGCGCAAAGCAGCCATGCGCCGACTTGCCCCGATGCAGCATCAGCGCGAGAGCCTTCACTCCCGCGCATCCGTCCAGCCGGGCGCGCGGATGGCGCCTGATAAGCCGAACCCGAGCACACCATCAGCATTGCGCTGGCCGGCCTACTGAAAGAACCGATCGATCGCGCCAACGCGACCGCGCGCTCCATACGAAGCGAGGGCAGTGTTCCTCTGCCGTCTCTATTCCTTGCGCTTCTTCACCGGCCGCGACCAGTTGGCAAAACTCACCGCTCTGGCGCGTGCCACGGTCAATGCGCCCGGCTCGGTGCTGGTGGTCAACGTCGAGCCGCCGCCCACCGTGCCGCCCGCGCCCAGCGTGATCGGGGCAACCAGCACGCAGTTGCTGCCCACATGCACGTCGTCTTCGATGACTGTGCGGTGCTTGTTGGCGCCGTCGTAGTTGGCGGTGATGCTGCCGGCACCGAAGTTGACGCGCTCACCGACCTTGGCGTCGCCGATGTAGGCGAGGTGGTTGGCCTTGGCACCGGCGCCGAGCGTGGCGTTCTTGATCTCGACGAAGTTGCCGACATGAACGTCGCGCTCGAGTTGCGCACCCGGCCGCAAGCGCGCGTAGGGCCCGACACGCGCATCGGCGCCGACGCGGACGCCCGCGGCCTCGCCGTCGATATGCGTGAATGGATGGATGACGGCACCGGCGTCGATGTGCGCGTTGGCGATCACGCAATGGGCGCCGATGCGCACGCCTTCGCCGAGCACCACGTCGCCTTCAAAGAGACAGTTGACGTCGATCTCCACGTCCATACCGCAATCGAGCGTACCGCGCAGGTCGAAGCGGGACGGATCGGCCAGGCGCACGCCGGCTTCCATCAATGTCTCGGCCTGGCGCCTTTGAAAGGCACGCTCCAGGTCCGCCAACTGCAGCGCACTGTTGATACCGGCCACGGACAGCGCGCCGTCGGCGTCGATGCTCACGACCTCGGTGCCTTCGACCACGGCCAGGCCGACAATGTCGGTCAGGTAGTACTCTTTCTGCGCATTGTCGTTTTGCAAACCGGCCAACCAGCGCTTGAGCGCCGCGCCCGGTGCCACCAGCATGCCGGTGTAGATTTCGCGAATGCCGCGCTGATCGGGGCTCGCGTCCTTGTGCTCGACGATGCCTTGCACCGGGCCTTTGCCATGAGACAGCACGCCGGCTGTGCTGGCACCTCGAACGATGCGCCCATAGCCTGTCGGATCGGCGAGTTCGATGGTCAGGAGCGCCAGACGACTGCCGGCACTGGCGGCGACCAGATGCTGCAAGGTCGCGAAGTCGACCAGCGGCACATCGCCGTTGAGCACCAGCACCGATCCATCTTCGGCCAATGCCGGCGCCGCTTGTTGCACCGCATGGCCCGTGCCGAGTTGCGGGATTTGCCGGACACAGCAAACTTCCGGTGTATACATGGCGCCCATGCCAGCTTCGTCCGTATTGGCTTCCACTGGCTGCGTCGCCATCTCGGAGACGGCGCGTTCCACCTGTTCTGCACCATGTCCGGTCACCACCAGGATGCGTCGCGGCCGCAGTCGGATGGCGGTGTCGAGCACCCGCGACAAAAGCGAGCGGCCGGCCAGGCGGTGCAACACCTTGGGCAGGCGGCTTTTCATGCGCGTACCCTGGCCTGCGGCCATGACAACGATGTCGAGCGGCCGTTGATGAGCTTGTTCTGGAGATGTGTCCATGTCTGATTCGAAATTACGACGCCGTTGCCCGAAAAGAATTATCGGGCTGCTGCTGTCGCTGTCGATGGCAGCGCTGGTCGCCGGTTGCGCCACGGTGCGCATGGGCTACAACAATCTGGACGACCTGAGCTATTGGTGGCTTAACGCGTACGTCGATTTCAACGGTGCGCAAACGCCGACGGTGCGCGACGAACTCACGGCCCTCATCGCCTGGCATCGCGCCAACGAGTTGCCTCGCGTAGCCCAGTTGCTGGCGCGCGTAGAAGCTGCGGCACCGGGCGACGTGACGGCCGAGCAGGTGTGCAGCGTCTACGACGAAATCCGCGACAGGCTGCTGGCCGTGGCTGTACGGGCCGAACCGGCGGCGACGCAACTGGCGCTCAGCCTCGGCGAGGCGCAGCTGCAAACCCTGGCCAAGAAATACGCGAAGAACAATGCCGGGTATCGCAACAGATGGGGCGACCGTACCCCGGCCGAGCGCGTGGAACGACGTTACGACGAACTCCTGAAAAGGGAAGAAGACTTCTATGGCCGACTCGAAGACGCGCAGCGCGCCCTGCTCAGGCGCCAGGCCGAACAGTCGCAGGCCGATGTTCTGGTGGGCGGCGTCGAGCGGCAACGGCGCCAGGAGCAGGTGATGGCATTGCTGAAGCACTTTCAACGCGACCGACCAACCGCCGCCGTGGCGCAGAAAGAGGTGCATGCCCTGGTGATGCGCATCGCCGAGGCAGCGCCGGGGTCGGAGGGCCAGGCGCAACGGGAGCGCCAAGCCGAAAGCTGCCGCAACGTGGCGGCGCTGCACGCGACCACATCGCCGGCGCAACGCCAACGCGCCGCCGAAAGGCTGCGCGCCTACCGCGGCGATGTCGAGGCGCTCATGGCGCGGCAGTAAGCGCCGCTGCGCCAAACCTCAATCGGCCTGCCGGCGCAGGAACGCCGGAATCTCGAAATCGTCCATGCCGCCCGACGACAACGCATCAACTTTGGCCGCGGCCATGGTGCGATTGGTGCGCCAGACACTCGGCACGGCCATCCCGTCGTAATTGGGTTGGCCCTGGCCGGGCATGCGCACGCCGGCCGAGACGTTGCCGAGATTGCCGAGCTGTTGGCCGAGCGTGGGGACGTTGTAGGCCACGTTGTCGGTGCCGGTACGGATCACCTCGAGCACCGGCACATGGCGGCGCGCATCGGGTTTCGACAGACCGGTGGCGACCACTGTCACGCGCATCTCGTCGCCCAGCCTGTCGTCGTAGGCGGCGCCATAGATGACGTGGGCCTCGGGCGAGGCATACGCGCGGATGGTGTTCATCGCCAGCTTGGATTCGCTCAGTTTGAGCGAACTCTTCGATGCCGTCACCAGCACCAGCACGCCCTTGGCGCCGGAGAGATCGATGCCCTCCAGCAGCGGGCAGGCAACGGCCTGCTCGGCGGCGATGCGGGCGCGATCGGGGCCCGCCGCGGCGGCAGTGCCCATCATCGCCTTGCCGGGCTCGCCCATGACGGTGCGCACGTCTTCGAAGTCGACGTTGACGCCGCCGTATTCGTTGATGATCTCGGAGATGCCGCCAACGGCGTTCTTGAGCACATCGTTGGCATGTGCGAAGGCTTCGTCCTGCGTCACGTCTTCGCCGAGCACGTCGAGCAACTTCTCGTTGAGCACGACGATCAGTGAATCGACGTTGGCCTCCAGTTCGGCCAGGCCGGCATCGGCGTTGGTCATGCGCCGCCCGCCTTCCCAGTCGAACGGCTTGGTGACGACACCGACGGTGAGAATGCCCATTTCCTTGGCGATACGGGCGATCACCGGCGCGGCGCCGGTGCCGGTGCCGCCGCCCATGCCAGCGGTGATGAACAGCATGTGCGCGCCGTCGATGGCCGCGCGGATGTCGTCGGCCGCAGCCTCGGCCGCGTCACGGCCCTTCTCCGGCTTGCTGCCGGCGCCCAGGCCGCTGGTGCCGAGCTGAATGTTCTGGTGCGCCGGGCTGCGCGTCAGCGCCTGCGCATCGGTATTGGCGCAGATGAACTGCACCCCCTGCACGCCGCGCTCGATCATGTGCGAGACGGCGTTGCCGCCGCCGCCGCCCACGCCAATCACCTTGATCTGCGTGCCCTGATTGAATTCTTCGATCTCGATCATCTCGATGGCCATCATTAACTCCTTGAAATTGCAGTTGCCGTAAAAATTGAAGCTGTTTTTATTGAGAAACCTGTTCGATGCCTTCAGCGCGGCGGGCCAGTGCGCCGCCATCGCTCGTAGGCGCAAGGGTGCGGACTAGCGGACGCAGAAGGAATCCAGAAATTACGCTGAGGTCGCAGAAGTGCTTCCGAACGCGACTTCTGCGCACTCTGCGTTCGGATGTCCGTCGACATTCTTTTCAACATCAGAAGTTCCCCACGAAAAAGTCCTTGATGCGGCCGAAGGCGGTGTTGACCGACCCCTTCTTCTGCGCCACCTTGAAGCCGCGCATGCGCGCATGGCGCGCTTCTTCGAGCAGGCCCATCACCGTGGCGGCGCGTGGTTGCGCCACCATGTCGGACAGGGCGCTCGAGTAGCGCGGCACACCGCGGCGCGCCGGCTTCAAAAAGATGTCTTCGCCGAGTTCGACCATGCCCGGCATGGCGGCGCTGCCGCCAGTGAGGACGATGCCCGATGACAGCACCTCTTCGTAGCCCGACTCACGCACCACCTGTTGCACCAGCGAAAAAATCTCTTCGATGCGCGGCTCGATGACGCCGGCCAGCGCCTGCTTGCTCAAGGTGCGCGGACCACGGTCGCCGAGCCCCGGCACCTCGACCTGCGCGTCGGGGTCGGCCAGCAGTTGCTTGGCGAAGCCGTGCTCGACCTTGATCTCCTCGGCGTCTTTGGTCGGCGTGCGCAGCGCCATGGCGATGTCGCTGGTGATCAGGTCGCCGGCAATCGGGATCACTGCCGTGTGGCGAATGGCACCGTTTGTGAAGATGGCGATGTCGGTCGTGCCGGCGCCGATGTCGATCAAGCACACGCCGAGCTCGCGCTCGTCTTCGGTGAGCACGGCGGCGCTCGAAGCCAGCACGTTGAGCATCAACTGATCGACCTCGAGCCCGCAACGGCGCACGCATTTGATGATGTTCTCGGCCGCACTCTGGGCGCCGGTGACGATGTGCACCTTGGCCTCGAGCCGGATGCCGCTCATGCCGATCGGCTCTTTCACATCCTGGCCGTCGATGACGAACTCTTGCGGCTCGACCAGCAGCAGCCGCTGGTCGGTGGAGATGTTGATGGCGCGTGCGGTCTCGACCACCCGCGCCACGTCGGCGGCCGTCACTTCCTTGTCCTTGATGGCCACCATGCCGCTCGAGTTGATGCCGCGGATATGACTGCCGGTGATGCCGGTGTAAACGCGCGTGATCTTGCAGTCGGCCATCAGCTCGGCTTCCTTCAGCGCCTGCTGGATGCTCTGCACGGTGGCGTCGATGTTGACCACCACGCCACGCTTCAGGCCATGGCTCGGCGCAATGCCCAGGCCGGCCAGCTTGAGGACGCCGCCTTGCAGCACTTCGGCCACCATCACCATCACCTTGGCGGTGCCGATGTCGAGCGCAACGACGAGGTCTTTGTAGTCTTTGGGCATGCTATTTTTTCTTGGGCTCGACCGGCGAGGTGGTGGTGATGCCGCGCATGCGCAGCGCATAGGCGTCGCGATGGCGCAGATCGGCGCTTTCGAGCGCCTGAACCGGGCGCCCGTACTGATCGATGACGCGCGGCAGCGTGCGCAGAAAACGCTCGGTGCGCGCCGCCACCTCGTCGGCCCGGCCACGGCCGAGCTCGATCACGGCGCCGGTGTCGAGCACGGTCTGCCAACTGCCACGTCCAGACAGGGCGAGCTGGTTGATGCGCAGCTGGTACTGCTCGAACAACGGCTGCAAGGTGCGGTACATGCCCAGCACCTGGCCGGCCTGCTCGGCCGGGCCTTTGAGGCGCGGCAGGTCGGCGGCGACATCGGCACCGGCCGCCTCGAACACCTCGCCGAAGTTGTCGACCAGCCGCGCGTCGGCTTCGTCGCCCCAGTGCGCGACCGGCCGATGCTCCGTCAACGTCACACGCAGGCGGTTTGGAAACTCGCGCCGCACCACCGCATGCCGCACCCAGGGCACCGATTCGAAAGCCGAACGCGTGCGCGCCAGGTTCACTGTGAGGAAGCTGCCCACCAGTTGCGGAGCCACCGTGGCGCGCAGCAGCGTGGCATTGCTGTGCGTCGTTTCGCCGTCGACGCGGATGCCTTTGAGCGCAAACAACGGGTTGCGCGCCAGCCAGAGGGCAGCACTGGCGGCCAGTGCAATCAGCACGACGACGAACAACAGCGCTGCCGTGAGGTTCATCAGCCGCACGTCGAGCGGCACCGGCTGCGGCGCCGATTCAACGGGGCGTTGACGGCTGCGCGTGATCATTGGACAACCCTGCGCGCTATGCGCTGCGCGACTGAACGCCTTGGGGACAGCCCGGCGGCGTTCATAAGGTCGGCACCTGCGCGGGCGATCCGGCGAGCGGCGGGCGCTGCGAATCGAGTGTTGCAGCGGCCAGCACGCGCAGGCACAGCGTCTCGTAATCGATGCCGGCAGCGCGGGCCGACATCGGCACCAGCGAGTGGCTGGTCATGCCGGGCGAGGTGTTCATCTCCAGCAGGAACGGTGCGCGGTCGCTGGAGCGGATCATCACGTCGGCACGGCCCCAGCCTCGGCAGCCCAGCGTCTGGTAAGCGGCCAGTGCCAGCCGACGCACCTCCAGCTCCTCGGCGTCGGGCAGCCCGCTCGGGCAGTGGTACTGAACCACGTCGGTAAAGTATTTGTTTTGGTAGTCGTAAGCGCCGCCGGGCGCGGCGATGCGCACCAACGGCAGCGCTTCGGCCTCGAGGCCCTGCCCGAGCAGGGCGCAGGTGACCTCTTCGCCGTCGATGAATTCCTCGCACAGGATGTCAGCGTCGTAACGTGCCGAAAGCGTCGCCGCCGCCTGCATGTCCGAATAGCCCTCGACTTTGGTAACGCCGATCGACGAGCCTTCGCGTGGCGGCTTGACGATGAGTGGCAGGCCAAGCACGTCCGGTACCGCGCGCAGCTGCGCGTGGCCCTGCTGGTCGGCAGCCAGGCGCACGAAGCGCGGCGTCGGCAACTGCTCGGCTTGCCAGATGCGCTTGGTCATGACCTTGTCCATCGCCAGGCTCGACGCCATGACACCGGAGCCGGTGTAAGGGATGCCCAGGAGTTCGAGCGCGCCCTGCACGGTGCCGTCCTCGCCATGGCGTCCGTGCAGCGCGATGAAGCAACGTGCAAAGCCTTCGCGCTTGAGTTCTGTCAAATCGCGTGCGGCCGGATCGAAGGCATGGGCATCGACGCCGCGCGCGCGCAGCGCCGCGAGCACACCCTGCCCCGAGAGGATCGAGATCTCGCGCTCGGCCGAGCTGCCGCCAAAGAGCACGGCGACCTTGCCCATGTCGAAGCCTGAAATCGGGGCCAACAGGGTCATGCCGCCACCGCCTGCCTGCTTTGTTCAATGACTTGGGCCGGCACGGCGCCGATCGAGCCGGCACCCATGCAGATCACCACATCGCCAGCGCGTGCGTTGTCGCGGATGGCCTGGGCCATGCTTGCGATGTCGTCGACGAACACCGGTTCGACCTTGTTGGCGACGCGCAGCGCTCGCGCCAGCGAGCGGCCGTCGGCGGCGACGATCGGCGCTTCGCCGGCGGCGTAAACCTCGGCCAGCAGCACTGCGTCGGCTTCGCCGATGACCTTGACGAAATCTTCGAAGCAGTCGCGCGTTCGCGTATAGCGATGCGGCTGGAACGCCAGCATCACGCGGCGGCCCGGAAAGGCGCCGCGCGCCGCTGCCAATGTCGCCGCCATCTCGACCGGGTGATGGCCATAGTCTTCGATCAGCGTGAACGGCGCTGCCGCACCCGACACCAGCACGTCGCCATAGTTCTGAAAGCGTCGCTCGACACCCTTGAACTCGGCCAGTGCCCGCAACAGCGCCGCATCGGGCACATTGAGTTCGACCGCCACCGCGATCACGGCCAGCGCGTTCAACACGTTGTGCCGGCCGGCCAGGTTCAGCAGCACCGACAGGTCGGGCAGGGTCACGCCATTGCGCCGCTGCACCGTGAAGCGCATCTGCTGGCCGACCGCCTGCACGTCGATGGCGCGCACCTGCGCTTCTTCGTTGAAACCGTAGCTGGTGATCGGGCACGAGACCTGCGGCGCGATGTCGCGCACCGCCGCATCGTCGGTGCAGAGAATGGCCACGCCGTAGAACGGCATGCGATGCAGGAATTCGACGAACGCGCCTTTGAGCCGGCCGAAGTCGTGGCTGTAGGTCTCCATGTGGTCGGCGTCGATGTTGGTGACCACCGCCATCACCGGCAGCAGGTTCAGGAACGACGCATCGGATTCATCGGCCTCGACCACGATGTAATCGCCGCTGCCGAGCTGCGCATTGGCCCCGGCGCTGTTGAGGCGACCGCCGATGACGAAGGTTGGATCGAACCCGGCCTCGGCCAGCACGCTCGCCACCAAGCTGGTGGTGGTGGTCTTGCCATGCGTGCCGGCGATGGCGATGCCCTGCTTAAGGCGCATCAACTCAGCCAGCATGAGGGCGCGCGGCACCACCGGGATCTTGCGCTCGCGCGCCGCCAGCACTTCAGGATTGTCGGCCTGCACCGCGGTCGAGATGACCACGGCATCGGCGCCGTCGATGTGCGCCGCCTGATGGCCGATGCAGGTGCGGATGCCCAACCCGCGCAACCGTTCGAGCGTCGCGCTGTCGGCCAGATCCGATCCGGAGATCTCGTAGCCGAGGTTGAACAGCACCTCGGCGATGCCACTCATGCCGGCGCCGCCAACGCCGACGAAATGGATGTGGCGGATTGCGTGCTTCATGACCGACCTCCGCCATGGCGCAGGCAAGCGTCGGCGTAATTCGGGTTCGCGACGAAGTGCTTGTGGCGAATGGCGTGCTTCATGCGCGGCCTCCGCCATCTCGCGAGGGAGCATCGGCGTGCGCTCCATGCACCAGACTTTCGCAGGCCTCGACCATGCGCTCGACCGCGTCGACTCTTCGCATGCCCCTGGCACGCAAAGCGACCGCCAGCAGCGCGTCGCGGTCCAGACCTTGCAACCAGTCGGCGAGCCAGGCCGGCGTCAGATCTTTTTGCTGCACCAGCCAGGCGCCATCCGCGTCGACCAGGAAGCGCGCGTTGGTCGTCTGATGGTCGTCCACGGCAGGCGGGAAAGGCACGAACAAAGCCGCCGCGCCGACGGCCGCCAGTTCGGTCACGGTGCTGGCGCCGGCGCGTGCGACGATCACATCAGCATCGGCATAGGCGATCGCGGTGTCGTCGATGAACGCCACGAGATCGGCCTCCACACCAGCGGCGGCATAGTTGGCGCGCAGCGTATCGATCTGCTTGGCGCCGCTCTGGTGCAAGACGCGTGGGCGGCGTGCCGCTTCGATCAGCGCCAGGGCTTGGGGCACGACGCTGTTGAGTGCCTGCGCGCCGAGGCTGCCGCCGACAACGAGCAGCCTGAGCGGTCCGCTGCGCCCTGCGAAGCGGGCGGCCGGCTCGGTTTGCGCCAGGAAGGCATCGCGCAGGGGGTTGCCGATCCACGTCGCGTTCTTCAGGGCGTTCGGGAAGGCGGTGAAGGCGCGGTCGGCGACATGGGCCAGCAGCTTGTTGACCAGCCCGGCCACCGAGTTCTGCTCGTGCAGCACCAGTGGCTTGTGCAGCAACACACCCATCAAGCCGCCGGGGAACGCGATGTAGCCGCCAAGGCCGACCAGCACGTCGGGTTGCACCCGGCGCAGCACACCGATGCTTTGCCAGAAGGCGCGCAGCAGGCGCATCGGCAGGAGAGCCAGCGTGACCAGGCCCTTGCCGCGCACGCCGCCGAACTGCACCGCTTCGAAAGCAAAACCATGGGGCGGCACCAGCTGCTGCTCCATGCTGCCCGGCGCGCCGAGCCAATGCACGCGCCAGCCGCGGGCGCGCAAGGCCTCGGCGACAGCGAGGCCCGGAAAGATATGGCCGCCGGTACCGCCGGCCATGACCAGCGCCGTGGCCGTCATAGCCGGCCTCCGCGCATGAGGACGCGATTCTCGTAATCGACGCGCAGTACCAGCGCCAAGGCAATGAGATCGACGACCATCGCCGAGCCGCCGAAACTCATCAGCGGCAATCCGAGCCCCTTGGTCGGCAACGCGCCCAGGTTGACGCCCATGTTGATGAAGGCCTGGAAGCCGATCCACACACCGATGCCCTGCGCCGCCAGGCCGGCGAAAACGCGATCGAGGGCGATGGCCTGGCGGCCGATCTGCATGATGCGGCGCGTCAGCCACAGGAACAAGCCGATCACCAGCAGCACGCCGACCAGGCCGAATTCCTCGCCGAGCACGGCCAGCAAAAAGTCGGTGTGCGCCTCGGGCAGCCAATGCAGTTTCTCGACGCTGCCCCCGAGGCCGACGCCCCAGATCTCGCCACGGCCGATGGCGATCAGGGCATGCGAGAGTTGATAGCCCTTGCCCAGCGCGTGCTCTTCGCTGAATGGATCGAGATAGGCGAACAGGCGCTCGCGCCGGTACTCGCTGGTCATCACCATCACCGCAAAGGCGATCGCCATCAGCGTGGCGATGACGAAGAACATGCGCGCATTGACGCCGCCCAAAAAGAGGATGCCCATGGCGATCATGGCGATGACCATGAAGGCGCCCATGTCGGGCTCGGCCAGGAGCAGCATGCCAACGACCACCACGGCGAAACCCATCGGCAACACGGCTCGAAAGAACCGCTCTTTCATCTGCATCTTGCGCACCATGTAGCTGGCGGCATAGAGGACCATCGCCAGCTTGGCCAGCTCCGACGGCTGGAAGTTCATGATGCCCAGCGGCAACCAGCGCCGGGCGCCGTTGACGACGCGCCCGAAATGCGGCACCAGCACCGCCACCAAGAGCAGCAGCGAGGCGACGAACAGCCAGGGGGCGATGCGTTCCCAGGTCTTCATCGGTACCTGGAAGGCCAGCAAGGCCAGTACGAAAGCAACCGCCATGAAGCTGGCATGACGAATGGCGAAATAGCCCTCGCTGTAGCCGGCACGCGCGAAGCGCGGGTTGTCGCCGAGGGCAATCGAGGCCGAATAGACCATCACCAGGCCCCAGGCCAAGAGCGCCACTGTGACCCAGAGCAGCGCCTGGTCGAAGCCCAGCACATGCATCGGCGCGGCCCGCGTCTGCGACACGCCGGCACTGCCGAGCCGCACCGGCAGATGAATAGGCAAAGCATCGAACCCGGTGCGCGCGAAACGGCCGAACCAGCCGCGATGGGTCTCCGGGACGTCGCCCGCCTCACGGCTGGCGGCGTCGCCTTTTCTGGCGCGTTTGTTGGCAGCGGCTACGGCGGCGCTCACTGGCTTGCCTGCGCAGTGACGCTGTCGGACGCGGCGCGCGACGCGATGCGGCGCTGGTCGGCGAGTTCGTCGGCCGCTGCCACATCGCCTTCAACCAGGGCACGTACGGCGGCGGCGAACACGTCGCCTCGATGGCCGTAGTTGCGGAACATGTCGAAGCTGGCACACGCCGGCGACAGCAGCACGGCGTCGCCTGAATGCGCATGGCTGGCGGCAACAGCCACGGCCTCGTCGAGCGTGGCGGCGGACCATCGCGCAACGCCGGTGGCTTTGATTTCGGCATCGATCGAGGCGGCGTCGCGGCCGATCAGCACCACGCCGCGCGCAAACTGCGCCACCGGCTTTGCCAGCGGCGAGAAATCCTGTCCCTTGCCGTCGCCACCCAGGATCACCACCACCTTGCGCTCGGCACCGAGCCCGCTCAGCGCGGCCACCGTGGCACCGACGTTGGTGCCCTTGCTGTCGTCGAAGTATTCGACGCCGTCGATGAGCGCCAACGACTCGACCCGGTGCGGCTCACCGCGGTATTCGCGCAAGCCGAACAGCATTGGTGCCAGTGCACAGCCGGCAGCACGGGCCAGCGCCAGAGCTGCCAGTGCATTCAGGGCGTTGTGCTGGCCACGGATGCGCAGCGCATCGGCCGGCATCAATCGCTGCAAAAACAGCGGCTCGGCCGCCCCTGCGCTGCCGCGGCGGCCCCCCTTTGCGATTTCATCGGCGGGTTGCGCCCGCACCAGCCAGCGTATGCCGCGCGTGCACTCGATGCCGAAATCGCCAGGGCGCTGTGGCACATCCGAGCCGAAGCTGACATAGGCACGCGCCTTGGTTGTCGCTGCCGCCTTCGCCTTGCCGCGGCCGGGGGGCTTGGCCTGCTGCGACGACGGTGCATCCAGAACCTGCATGACGCGCGCATCGTCGCGGTTGAGCACCATCAACGCGGTGCGGCCAAAGACGCGGGCCTTGGCCGCTGTATACCGCGCCATGTCCCCATGCCAGTCGAGATGGTCCTGTGTCAGGTTGAGAACCGTGGCCGCCGTGGGCTCGAAGCCCACGACACCGTCGAGCTGGAAACTCGACAACTCGATCGCCCAGACCTGCGGCAACGTGCCCGCATCCAGATGCAGGGCCAGCGTATCGAGCAGGCTCGGGCCGATGTTGCCGGCGACGGCCACGCTCTTGCCGGCGCGCGCCACGATCTGCCCGACCAGCGCGGTGACAGTGGTCTTGCCGTTGGTGCCGGTAACGGCCAGCACAGCCGGCGCGTAGCCGCAGGACGCAGGCGGTGACGGCGGCAGGCGCAGCGACGGTGGGTCGGCGGCGTCGATGTCGTCGTCCTCCGCGTCCTGCGCGCCCGCTTCAGGGTCGCTGGCTTCAGTGGCTTCGATTTCGCCGGCGCCGGCGGCAGCATCGGTTTCATCGGCGACGGTCGGGTCTGCCGGCACATCGCTGTCGCCAGAAAAGTCAGCCGCCGCGGCGATGATCTCTTCGCTCGCGGCCTCATTGCCCACGCCATCGACGTCGCCCGCATCCACGTGCCGGAGGTCGGCCAAGGCCTGTGCGAACAGATCGAGCTCACCGCCGACGACCAGACCGATGGCGTGCGCGGCGTCGACCACCGGCGCGACCTGCTGCGGCGCCAATCCGGGCGAGCGATAGACAGCGCGAATGGGCGTGCCCTCGACGAGCGCGGCCATGAACGGGCCGTGCACGAAGCGCGCCGCCGGGCAGTCGCTGGCGAGCGTCGCCAGGCCGGGCGGCACCTCGCGCGTGTCGGCCACCGTCACCCGGGCGCCGTTGCGCAGACACCAACGGGCCATCGCCAGGCCCGAGGTGCCCAGGCCCAGCACCAATACGTCAAGGTCTTGCAGATGCCGCATAGCCTTACCGCAGCTTGAGACTCGACAGGCCGACCAGGCACAAGAGCATGGTGATGATCCAGAAGCGCACCACCACCTGCGTCTCGCGCCAGCCGCTCTTTTCGAAGTGATGGTGCAGCGGCGCCATCTTGAGAATGCGCCGGCCCTCGCCAAAACGGCGCTTGGTGTACTTGAACCAGCCCACCTGCGCCATCACCGAGATCGCCTCGACCACGAAGATGCCGCCCATCACAAAGAAGACGATCTCCTGGCGCACGATCACGGCAATCGCACCTAGCGCGCCGCCCAGCGCCAGCGCACCGACATCGCCCATGAACACCTGCGCCGGGTGGGTGTTGAACCAGAGGAAGGCCAGCCCAGCGCCGGCCATGGCCGAGCAGAACACCAGCAATTCGCCCGAGCCGGGGATGTGCGGGAACAGGAGGTAGCGCGAGAACACTGCGCTGCCCGTGACGTAGGCGAACACGCCCAGCGACGAGCCGACCATCACCACCGGCATGATCGCCAGGCCATCCAGGCCATCGGTCAGGTTGACGGCGTTGCTGGACCCGACGATCACCAGATAGGTGAGCACGACGAAGCCGATGCCGCCGAGCGGATAGCTCACCTCCTTGAAGAACGGCACCAGCAGGTTGATCTTCGGCGGGAAGTCGAGGTCGAAGCCGGAGGCGACCCAGGCATAGAACAACTGCAGCACGCGCCAGTTGTCGTTGCCCGAAATGCTGAACAAGAGGTAGAAACCGGCGAGCAGCCCGACCACCGATTGCCAGCAATACTTTTCGCGCGAGCGCATGCCCTCGGGATCCTTGCGCACCACCTTGCGCCAGTCGTCGACCCAGCCGATAGCCCCGAACCCGGCGGTCACCCACAGCACGATCCAGACGAAGCGGTTGCTCGGATCGAACCACAACAAGGTCGAAAAACCGATCGAGAACAGCACCAGCACGCCGCCCATCGTCGGCGTGCCGCTTTTGGACAGGTGCGACTCCATGCCATAGCCGCGCACCGGCTGACCGATCTTGAGGGCAGCCAGACGGCGAATGACGAAGGGACCGGCTACCAGCCCCAGCACCAGCGCCGTCATGGCCGCGGCCAGCGCGCGGAAGGTCAGGTACTGAAACACCCGCAGGAAGCCGAACTCGGGCGTCAGCGTTTGCAGCCATTGGGCCAGGGTCATCAGCATGTGGCGCCCTCGCCCACAGGTTGGGAACCCGTCGCTGCGATCGCCTGACTCGCTTCGATCGCCTGCACCACCCGCTCCATGCGCATGAAGCGCGAACCCTTGATGAGGACACTGGCGCTCTCGGCGAGCTGCGCCAGCACCGCCGCGCTCAGCGACTCGAGGTCGGCGAAGTGCCGGCCATGAGGCGAACCGAACTGGCGCACGCTGTGTTCGGACAGGGCGCCGTGTGCCAGCATCACCTCGATGCCGCGCTCGCGCGCATAGGCACCGACTTCGGCATGCAGGCGCGCACCGTCGGCGCCGACCTCGCCCATGTCGCCAAGCACCAGCAAACGCGGTGGCGGCAGCGCCGCGAGCAGATCGATGGCGGCGCGCACCGAGTCGGGATTGGCGTTGTAGCTGTCGTCGACCAGCGTCAGGGTGTGGCCACCGGCACACTGCAGGCGACGTGCCTGTGAACGGCCCTTGACGGCCGCAAACCCGGCGAGCCCCTCAGCAATAGCTTTCAAGGTTACGCCGGCAGCCAAAGCGCAGGCACTCGCGGCCAGTGCGTTCATCACGTTATGGCGACCGGCAAGCGCCAGTGTGCTGGTGAATGTGCCTGCAGGCGTTTGCACTTGCAGGTGCCACTGATCGCCATGCCAATCGGCTGCCAACAGGACCACGTCCGGTTCGGTGGCCGCGCCCGGTACCACGGCCAGTACAGCGTTCGGTGCATCGGCCGGTGCATGGGCTGGACGTGTCTCGCCGAACGTCAGGCAGCGGCGCCCGGCCGCTCGTTCGCGCCAAATCGGCGCGAAGGCATCGTGCGCCGGGAACACCGCTGTGCCGGTCGGCGCCAGATGGTCGAAGACGGCGCCGTTCTCACGTGCCACCGCATCGACGCTCGCCATGAATTCCAGATGCTCGCGCTGCGCGTTGTTGACCAGTGCCACCGTCGGCACGGCCATCGCCGCCAGCCGAGCGATCTCGCCCGGATGGTTCATGCCGAGCTCGACCACGGCCAGGCGATGCGACGCCGTGAGCCGCAACAAGGTCAGCGGCAGGCCGATCTCGTTGTTGAAATTACCAGCGGTCGCCAGAGCTGCATCGGGACCATCGCCGGTGGCCATGCAGGCGGCACGCAGCATCGCCGCGATCATCTGTGTGACCGTGGTCTTGCCGTTGCTGCCGGTGACGGCGATGAGCGGCAGGTCGAACTGTGCGCGCCAGCCCCTGGCGATGGCGCTGAGTGCCTGCAAACTGTTCGTGACTTCGTAGCCCGGCACGCCGGCGGCGGCGAGGCCGCGCTCGGCAATGGCGCAGGCGGCGCCGCAGGCCCGCGCCTGGGCCAGCATGTCGTTGGCGTCGAAGCGCTCGCCTTTTAACGCGACGAAAAGATCGCCCGCACGCAGCGTGCGCGTGTCGCTGTGCACGCGCGAGAAGGCGACCTTCGCCGCATCCGCACCGCCGATCAGCCGCGCCTCGGCCAACCACGGGCGCAAAGTCGCCAGCGTGGCCATTGGCGCTGTTTGCACGGCCGCTGCGTTTGTTGACGGCGACATACTGCCTGTCATGCCGCACCCCGGCGTGTCAGCGCCTCGATGGCATGGGCGCGATCGGAGAAGGCGATGCGCTCGCCAGCCACCTCTTGCCACGCCTCGTGGCCGCGGCCGGCGATCAGCACCACATCGGCGGGCGCGGCTTGGGCGAGCACGTCGGCAATGGCAAGGGCGCGATCGGGTTGCACCTGCGCGGCTTCGGGCGCTGCCAGGCCAAGCAGTATCTGGCTGAGAATTTGCGCCGGCTTTTCGCTGCGCGGGTTGTCGCTGGTGACCACCAGATGGTCGGCCTGCTTTTCGGCCACCGCCGCCATCATCGGCCGCTTGATCGGATCGCGATCGCCGCCGCAGCCGAACAGGCACCACAGGGCGCCACCGCGTGCCTGAGCCAGAGGCCGAAGGCCGGCCAGTGCCTTGTCCAGTGCATCGGGTGTGTGGGCGTAATCGACCACCGCCAGCGGCGTACCAGCAACGTCGATGCGCTCCATGCGCCCAGGCACGCTGCCGAGGCCACAGCACGCCGCGACCGCGTCGCCGAGTGCCACGCCGAGAGCGCGCAAGCTGCCGATGACACAAAGCAGATTGGCCACGTTGTACTGACCGATCAACGTCGTCTCCAGCCGCTGCGGCGGCGCGCCGGCCTCGACGATGGTCATGCTCAACCCGTTGGCGCCGTAGCGGATGTCGCGTGCCGCAAGGCGAGGCGCCTGGACACCGTCGATGCGCTCAACACCATCGACGCCATCGACTGCATCTGCACGGCTGACCTCTGTCGACACCGTCCAGAGCTCGGGGCCCACACCGGCCGCTGCCGCCGATGCTGCCAGTTCGGCGATCAGGCTGGCGCCGTGCACATCGTCGACATTGACCACGGCCGCGCGCAGCCCTGGCCAGCGAAACAGCTCGGCCTTGGCCTGCCAGTAAGCGTCCATGCTGCCGTGGTAGTCGAGATGGTCCTGCGTGAAATTGGTGAACACGGCCAACGCGATGCGCGTGCCGTCGAGGCGGCGCTCGGCAATGCCAATGGACGAGGCCTCGATTGCCACCGCAGCAAAGCCCTCGTCGACGAACCCGCGCAGGGCGCGCTGCCAGCTCACCGGGTCCGGCGTCGTCAGACCGGTGTAGGTAAGTTCGGGCGGCACCCCCATGCCCAGCGTGCCGACCAGCGCACAACGCCGACCGAGCCGGCGCAGTGCCTCGGCCAGCCACCAGGCCGTAGAGGTCTTGCCATTGGTACCGGTGACGGCCAGCACCTCGATCTGACGCGACGGCTCTTCGTAGTAGGCGGCGGCGATCGGACCGGTGGCCGCTTTCAGGCCGGCATAAGACCCAAGCGCTGGCACCTCTGGAAAGGTGAACGCCTCGACCCCTTCGGCCTCGACCAGGCAAGCGACCGCGCCTTGGCGGCAAGCATCGCCGACATGGCGACGGCCATCGGTCGCGGCGCCGGGCCAGGCGATGAAGGCTTCACCCGGCACGATCTGGCGGCTGTCGGCCTGCAGCGACCAGGCGCCGCTCTGGCGCAGCCAGCGCGCCGCCTCGACGGGACTGTGCAGCGGCACCATCAGAAGCTCTCGTCCACTGCCGTCGCCATGATCTGCGGCTTGACCGCCAGATCGGGCGCCACCCCCATCATGCGCAACGTGTGCTGCACGACGTCGCTGAACACCGGCGCCGCCACCAGGCCGCCAAAATACTGGCCGGCGCTCGGCTCGTCGACCATGACGGCAACGATGATGCGTGGCTTTTCGATCGGCGCCATGCCGGTGAACCAGGCGCGATATTTGTTTCTGGCATAGCCTCGGCCGACCTGTTTGTGCGCAGTGCCCGACTTGCCGCCCACTGAATAGCCGACCGTCTGCGCCAACTGGCCAGTGCCACCCGGACCGGCAGCCAGCTCGAGCATCTTGCGGATGGCGCGGGCGTTTTCGGGCGAGAACACCTTGACCCCGACGGCCATGTCGGCACTTTTCTGCAGCGTCGCCGGAATGATCTGGCCGTCGTGCGCAAAGGCGGTATACGAATGGGCCATCTGGAACAGCGACGCCGACAGGCCATAGCCGTAGGCCATCGTCGCCTGCTCGACCGGCCGCCAACTCTTCCACGGCCGCACCACGCCCGGCACCACGCCCGGAAAACGCAGCTGCGGCTTTTGGCCGTAACCGAGCGCCGTGTAGGTGTCCCACATCTCGTGCGGCGTCATCTTTTGCGCGATCTTCAGGGCGCCGACGTTGCTCGATTTCTGGATCACGCCTTCAACGGTGAGCGTGCCGTAGTTGTGCGTGTCCTTGATCGTGAAGCCGCCGATCTGGAAGCGCCCGGGCGAGGTGTCGATCAGCGTCTGCGGCTTGACGCGGCCGGCTTGCAGGGCCATGGCCACCGTAACCGGCTTCATCGTCGAGCCAGGCTCAAAGGTGTCGGTGAGCGCACGGTTGCGCAGATTGGCGCCTTTGAGCGTCTCGCGATCGCCCGGGGTGTAGCTCGGGTAATTGGCCAGCGCCAGCACCTCGCCGGTGATCGAGTCCAACACCACCACGCTGCCGGCCTTGGCCTTGTTGGTGCGCACCGCGTCGCGCAGCTTTTGATAGGCGAAGAACTGCACGCGGCTGTCGATCGACAGCTGGATGTCCTTGCCGTCCAGCGGCGGCACCTGGTCGCCCATGTCTTCGACGATGCGTCCGAGCCGGTCCTTGATGACTCGCCGCGAGCCCGGCTTGCCGGCCAGTTCCCGGTCGAAGGCCAGCTCGATGCCTTCCTGGCCATGGTCCTCGACGTTGGTGAAACCCACCACATGCGCCGACGGTTCGCCTTCGGGATATTCGCGCTTGTATTCCCTGCGTTGGTAGATGCCCTTGATGTCGAGCGCGGCGATTTTCTTGCCGACCTCGACGTCGATCTGGCGCGCCACCCAGACAAAAGTGCGGCCGTCGTCCTGCAGTTTCTTGTCGAGATCGGTTTGCGTCATGCCGAGCAGCTTTGCCAGCTGTTTGAGCTTGCCCGCGACCGCCGCGTCGCTGCTATCGACGTCTTCGGGAATGGCCCAGACGCTTGGCACCGGCACGCTGGAGGCAAGGATCAGACCATTGCGATCGAGGATGCGACCGCGGCTGGCCGGCAGTTCGAGCGTTCGCGCAAAACGGACTTCGCCCTGGCGCCGGTAGAAATCGTTGCCGATGACCTGAACATAGGCGGCGCGGCCGGCCAGCACCAGAGAACCGAGCGCGATCGCCGCCATGATGAACTTGCTGCGCCAGATCGGCGTCGGGCTCGCCAGCAGCGGGCTGGTGGTGTAGCGCACGCTGCGGCTCATGATGCGATGGCCCGCTTCAACGACGCACCTTCGATGCGGCTGCGCCGCGGTCGCCGGCTGTTGCAGACCTCGCTGCCGCCGCGACCGAACGCGCACGCGCCGGCTTGCCATGAGCCACAGGCAGCGCCTGCAGCCGGGCGCCGGCAATCTCCACCTGCGGCTTGGCCTGTCCGGCGGCGATCACCCCTTCGCCATCGACATATTGCGTGATGGCCGGTGTGGGCGTGCGCATCTGCAACTGGCCTTTGGCCAGGCTTTCGACGCGCAACGGGGTGGCCTGTGCCCGCTTCTCCAGTTGCAGGCGGTCGTTGTCGATCTCGATGCGTCGCGCCTCGTTGTTGGCGCGATCGAGTTCGGTGAAAAGCTGGCGCGAGCGGTACTCGAAATGCACCGTCAGCATCGCCGTGGCGAGCACCGCGCCCAGGAGCAGCAGATCGAAGCGGACCATTGGGTTGAGAGACCTTCAATGGAAAGTAAGTTTGCCCGGCGCAGGCCGCAAATCCTCTGCCGCGCCATCGACGTTGCGTTCGGCCACGCGCAGGATGGCGCTGCGCGCGCGCGGGTTGGCGGCGATTTCGCCGGCATCAGGGCGCATGCGGGCAATGGCACGCAGCGCGAGTGCCGGCGCCGCCGCGAACGGCGCGCGCCGGTCGTAACGCTCGCGCGAATGACGGGCGATGAACTGCTTGACGATGCGGTCTTCCAGCGAATGGAAGCTGATCACCGCGAGGCGGCCATGAGGTTGCAGCACGGCGAGGCTCGCTTCTAGCGCCTGTTGCAGCTCTTCAAGCTCGGCGTTGATGAAAATCCGAAAAGCCTGAAATGTGCGCGTTGCAGGGTTCTGGCCCGGCTCGCGGGTTTTGACCGCGCCAGCCACGAGTTCGGCCAGTTCAGTGGTGGTTGAAACGGCGCGCCCATCGCGCCGCCGAGCAACAATCGCCTTTGCAATCGGGACAGCAAACCGCTCTTCGCCGAAATCACGAATCACCTCGGCGATGTGCGCTGCCTCCGCGCTGGCCAGCCACGCGGCGACCGTTTGGCCGCGCGTCGGGTCCATGCGCATGTCCAGCGGTCCGTCGAAGCGAAAACTGAAACCGCGCTCGGCCTGATCGATCTGCGGCGAGCTGACGCCCAGGTCCATCAGCAGACCGGCAACGCTGGCCGCAGGCAAGGCGCCAAGCGCGGCAAAGCTCTCGTGGCGAATGGAGAAGCGGGCGTCCTGCTGCGCCAGCTGCGCTGCGGCGCTGAAGGCTTGCGGATCTTTGTCGAATGCCAGCAGGCGCTCGTGAGCATCGAGCCGCCCCAACAAGGCGCGCGCATGTCCGCCGCGCCCGAAAGTCGCATCGACAAAGGTGCCGTGGGCCCGGCTCGACCCCGGTAGCAGCGCATCGACAGCTGGCTGCAGCAGCACCGGTGTGTGGACATGCGCATCGGTCACCGGCGGCTTTCAAAATGCGAGCTCCCCGAAGGCCTCGGCCATGCCGCTGGCCAGCGCTTCGGCTTCACGCGCCTGGTAGCCGGCCGCGTCCCACAGCTCGAAGTGACTGCCCATGCCCAGCAACAGCGTCTCGCGCGAGATACCGGCGGCGGCGCGCAGTTCGGGCGAGATCAGGATGCGGCCGGTGGCGTCGAGATCGACGTCGACCGCGCTACCCAGGAACAAGCGCTTGAGCCACTGGTCCTTCAGCGGCATGGCAGCGATGCGCTCGCGAAACTGTTCCCACTCCGGCCGCGGGAAAAGCATCAGGCAACCATGGGGATGGCGTGTCACGGTGAGCTGACCCGCCGCCGTGGCGGCGAGCACGTCGCGATGCCGGGTCGGCACCGACAGCCGACCCTTGGCATCCAGACTCAACGACGACGCACCTTGGAACAATTGAAAAAACCTGATGGGTAGGACCTGCCAGCCAGCGACTTTCGCATCTAGCCGACACTATTTCCCACTTATTTGCACTTTTTTGCACTTTACCAGGAAAGCGAAGCGGCGCAAGGGCGGATAGCGCCCTGTTTTTTCAATCGCATCAACGACTTAGGCCCGCGAGAGCGGGCCTAATTAAAAGAAAATCCTTATCTGCTGTGCACTTAGTCAGCAGATTGAAGGTGGGGCCGTAAGGGCGACCGGTCTCGCTCGCTGTTTACAAGATGAAGCGCGAAAGGTCCGGGTCGTGACTTAATGCCGACAATCGGGTGTCGACATAGTCGGCGTCGATGTGGATCGTCTGCCCGTCGAGCCGGGTGGCGCCGAAACTGACCTCGTCGAGCAACCGCTCCATGACGGTCGACAGACGACGCGCGCCGATGTTCTCGGTGCGGTCGTTGACGTCGAAAGCGATCTGCGCCAGCCGGCGGATGCCCTCCGGCGAAAACTCGAGCGTCACGCCCTCGGTCGCCAGCAGCGCCTGGTACTGCTTGACCAACGAGGCACGGGTCTGCGTCAGGATGGCCTCGAAATCGGCGACCGAAAGCGGCTGCAACTCGACGCGAATCGGAAAGCGCCCTTGCAACTCTGGAATGAGATCGCTCGGCTTGCTGACATGGAAGGCGCCGCTGGCGATGAACAGGATGTGATCGGTGCGCACCAGTCCGTACTTGGTCGAAACCGTCGTGCCCTCGACCAGCGGCAGCAGATCGCGCTGGACACCTTGGCGCGATACCTCAGCGCCGCTCGAGCCCTCGCCGCTTGCGCGCGAGGCCACCTTGTCGATTTCGTCCAGAAAGACGATGCCGTTCTGTTCGGCGTTGCTGATCGCCTGGGTTCTGATCTCGTCCTCGTTGAGCAGCTTGCCGGCTTCTTCGTCCTGCGCCAGGCGCAGCGCTTCGGCGATCTTCAGCTTGCGCGTCTTGCGCTTGGTCTGGCCCATTTGCGAGAACATGCCGCGCAACTGTTCGGCCATTTCCTCCATGCCCGCCGGTCCCATGATCTCCAACGGCTGATGTGTGTCGGCCAGATCGATCTCGATCTCCTTGTCGTCGAGCAGGTGCTCGCGCAACTTCTTTCGAAAGGCCTGGCGCGTCGCATTGCCGATGTTGCCTGCGCTACCGGCGCCACTCGCGCCGCTGCCGGCGTCGCCCTCGGAGGACCGCGCCGGCGGCAGCAACGCATCGAGGATCCGGTCTTCGGCAGCGTCTTCGGCACGCGTGCGAACCTTGGCGACCTCGGCCTCGCGCGTCTGCTTGACGGCGATCTCGGCCAGGTCGCGCACGATCGAATCGACATCCTTTCCGACATAGCCGACTTCGGTGAACTTGGTCGCTTCGACCTTGATGAACGGCGCATCGGCCAGGCGAGCCAGACGGCGCGCGATCTCGGTTTTGCCGACGCCGGTGGGGCCGATCATGAGAATGTTTTTCGGCGTGATCTCATGGCGCAGCTTCTCGTCGACCTGCTGCCGGCGCCAGCGGTTGCGCAAGGCAATGGCCACGGCGCGTTTGGCGTCGGGCTGGCCAACGATGTGGTTGTCGAGCTCGGAAACGATTTCCTGGGGGGTCATTGACATGGAAGGTCTCGTGCGACGGGTTCGGCGCTTTGAATACGGGTTCGGACGACCGTGCGCAGAGCGCGCAGGGTTTTCGCAAAGGGCGAAGAAGTAATACCGAATTTTCTTCGGAAGTCCTTCTGCGTCTTTTGCGCAATCGCTGCCGCTTCAGCGTCCGACAATCCGAATTCGAGTCTGCTAAAGCGTCTCGACCGTGTGATTCATGTTGGTGTAGATGCACAGCTCGCCGGCGATTTCCAGCGCTTTTTTGACAACCTGTTCGGCCGACAGGTCGGTGTGGTCGAGCAGCGCCTTGGCCGCCGC
>JBDSYU010000101.1:0-55646 GCA_039925525.1 Variovorax sp. | reverse complement strand
CCGCGTGTGGTGCCGATCCTGGTCGACGAGGCGCGCACTTTCGGCATGGAGGGGCTGTTCCGTCAGATCGGCATCTATAACCCCGCGGGCCAACAGTACACGCCGGTCGACAAGGACCAGGTCATGTACTACAAGGAAGACAAGGCTGGCCAGATCCTGCAGGAAGGGATCAACGAAGCGGGCGGCATGGCTAGCTGGATTGCTGCGGCCACCAGCTACAGCACCAACAACCGCATCATGGTGCCGTTCTACGTGTATTACTCGATGTTCGGTTTCCAGCGCGTGGGCGACCTGGCCTGGGCGGCTGGCGACATGCAGGCCCGCGGCTTCCTGCTCGGCGGCACCTCCGGGCGCACCACGCTCAATGGCGAGGGTCTGCAGCACGAGGACGGTCACAGCCACATCCTGGCCAGCACCATTCCGAACTGCGTGAGCTACGACCCCACCTTCGCGCACGAGGTGGCTGTAATCCTCCACGATGGCCTGAAGCGCATGGTCGAAAGGCAGGAAAACATCTACTACTACCTGACGCTGCTCAACGAAAACTATCCGATGCCCGGCCTGCAACCCGGCACCGAAGAACACATCATCAAGGGCATGTACCTGTGCAAGCAGGCGCCGGTGATCGGCGGCGGCAAGGGCAAGGGCGGGGATAAAACAAAGGCGGACAAGGACCAGATACTCAGTGTGCAATTGCTTGGCAGCGGCACCATCCTGCGCGAGAGTTTCGCGGCGCAGGAACTGCTGGAGAAAGACTGGGGCGTCGCCGCCGGCGTCTGGAGTTGCCCGAGCTTCAACGAACTGGCGCGCGACGGACAGGCAGTGGAACGCTGGAACCTGCTGCACCCGACCGAGGCGCCCCGTACGACATTCGTCGCCGATCAACTCGGCAGCACAAGTGGCCCAGTGGTCGCCTCCACCGATTACATGAAGGCCTATGCGGAACAGATTCGCCTTTTCATTCCCAGCGGACGCAGCTACAAGGTCCTGGGCACCGATGGCTTCGGGCGCAGCGACTTTCGCAGCAAGCTGCGCGAGCACTTCGAGATCAACCGGCACTACATCGTTGTCGCCGCGCTGAAGGCCCTCGCCGACGACGGCGCGTTGCCGCTGGCGAAGGTGGCCGAGGCGATCAAGAAATATGCAATCGACGCCGACAAGGTGAACCCGCTCTACGCCTGACGGCGCGCGCTTCAATCATCCAACCAGGCGCCTCTCTCACGAGGGCGGGAGACACAGTTCATGGCAACAGTGGAAGTCAAGGTACCGGACATCGGCGATTTCGACGAGGTTTCGGTGATCGAGGTGCTGGTCGCGGCCGGTGACATGGTAGACATCGAGCAATCGCTCATCACCGTGGAATCGGACAAGGCGTCGATGGAAATTCCGTCGTCGACCGCGGGCAAGGTGACCGAGGTCAAGGTTCAGGTCGGCAGCAAGGTGCGCGAGGGCTCGGTGGTGCTGGTGCTCGAAGCACAAGGCGACGCTGAAAGCAAAGCGGGCGCAGGCAAGAGCGACGAGCCACAAAAGGCGGCGGCACCGTCTCCGTCGCCTGCGTCTGCACCATCATCGGCTCCATCGGCTCCATCGGCTCCGCCATCAGGCAAATCCGGCCCCGTCGAAATCAAGGTGCCGGACATTGGCGACTTCAAGGACGTGTCGGTCATCGAGGTGCTGGTGAAGCCTGGCGATGCGATCGAGAAAGAGCAGTCGCTCATCACCGTCGAGTCGGACAAGGCGTCGATGGAGATTCCATCGTCCGCCGCCGGCAAGCTGACTGAGCTGAAGGTGAAAGTCGGCGACAAGTTGAACATCGGTGATCTGATCGCGGTGCTTGAAGGTGTGTCTTCCCCTCCCCCTCCGGTCGAGGGCGCAGTGGGTTCTGCCCCTCCCCCCTCGGGGGAGGCCAGGGTGGGGGCCGCAGCCTCGGCTCAAGCGCCGGCGTCGCGTTCGAGCGCCGCGGCGCCCCCACTCCAACCCTCCGCCGCAGGGGGAGGGCGTCAAACAGAAGGCGTGGCCACAGTCGCTCCCGCCGGCGCACCACCCGCAGGCCACGACCCCACCAAGGCCCCCACTGGCAAGCTCCCGCATGCCTCTCCTTCCGTGCGCAAGTTTGCGCGCGAACTCGGCGTGCCATTGGAAGAAATCAATGGATGCGGCCCCAAGGGCCGGATCACGCAGGAAGACGTTCAGAACTTCACCAAGACGGTCATGAGCGGCGCTGCGTCGACGAAGGCCTCGGCAGCCAAGGCCGCCGCTTCGGGTGGTGGCGTCGGCGATGGCGGTGCGGGCCTGGGTCTCATCGCCTGGCCGAAGGTCGACTTCGACAAGTTCGGCCCGACCGAGCGCAAGGATCGGCCACGTATCAAGAAGATCAGCGCGGCCAACCTGCATCGCAACTGGGTGATGATTCCGCACGTCACCAACCACGACGACGCCGACATCACCGACCTTGAGGCTTTCCGCGTTTCCACCAACAAGGAAAACGAGAAGTCGGGCATCAAGGTCACGATGCTGGCCTTCCTGATCAAGGCCTCTGTCGCGGCACTGAAGAAGTTTCCGGAGTTCAACAGTTCTCTCGACGGCGAGCAACTGGTGCTGAAGAACTATTTCCACATCGGCTTCGCCGCCGACACCCCCAATGGCCTGATGGTGCCGGTGATTCGCGATTGCGACAAAAAGGGCGTGATGCAGATATCTCAGGAGATGGGTGAGCTGGCCAAGAAAGCGCGCGACGGCAAATTGTCGCCAGCCGAGATGAGCGGGGCTTGCTTCACCATCAGCTCACTCGGCGGCATCGGCGGGCGGTACTTCACGCCGATCATCAATGCGCCCGAGGTGTCGATACTCGGCGTTTGCCGCAGCACCACCGAGCCGGTGTGGGACGGAAAGGCGTTCCAGCCAAGGCTGATGCTGCCGCTCTCGCTCAGCTGGGACCACCGGGTGATCGACGGCGCCGGAGCGGCGCGTTTCAACGGCTTTCTGGCACAGATCCTCGGCGACTTCCGCCGAGTCTTGCTGTAGCTCGCCCCCAGTCTGCGGCCCACTGCGTGTGGCCTTCGCCAAACGAGTCGCTGTCGGAGGCAGCGGCCCTTCGAGGCCGTCCAAGCCTGCGCAGGCAGGCTTGGAGCCGCGTCTCTCAGCCCGACCGGGGGCAACACCAGCGGCCTGGCAAAGCCAGTTCCGCGGTGTTCTTGAACCAGAGTATTCGGTCGCGCACACGAACTGCCGAACGCTAGATCAAATGCAAAGGACAACGAGATGAGCGAACTACAGATCAAGGTGCCGAACATCGGCGATTTCGACGAGGTTTCTGTCATCGAGGTGCTGGTCGCGGTCGGCGACACGGTGGCGGTCGAGCAGTCGTTGATCACAGTCGAATCGGACAAGGCCTCGATGGAAATTCCGTCGTCGGCCGCTGGCAAGGTGACGGCGCTGGCGGTGAAGGTTGGTGACAAGGTGAGCGAAGGCTCGGTGGTGTTGACGCTCGACGCGCAGGGCGATGCCGTCGCGACGCCTGCACCTGCGTCGACAGCCAATGCCGCGGCGAATGGCGAGAAAGGCGCGGCGGCCAAGGCGGCGGCACCGGCCTCCGGATCGGGTTCGACATCGAGACCAGGGTCAGCATCACCATCAAGTTCCTCCGGTGTGCCTGCGGTCGCGCCGAGTTCCTCCAGTGCGCGTCATGGCACAGCCCAGGCCGCGTCGGCGGGCGGCGCTGCCCGAAGCCCAAGCGATGCGCAAGCGCCGAAGTCCAGCTACAGCGGCGCGGTTGATCACGAATGCGACGTGCTGGTACTGGGCGCTGGCCCAAGCGGGTATTCGGCGGCATTCCGCGCGGCCGACTTGGGCTTGAAGGTGATTCTGGTCGAACGCTATGCGACGCTCGGCGGGGTCTGCCTGAACGTCGGTTGCATCCCGTCCAAAGCGCTGCTGCATGTGGCTTCGGTGATGGACGAGGTCAAGCACTTCGCGGCGCTCGGCGTCTCGTTTGCCGAGCCCACGATCGATCGCGCCAAACTGCTCACGCACAAGAACAAGGTGGTGGGCAAGCTCACCGGCGGCCTTGCCGCGATGGCCAAGATGCGCAAGGTGACAACTCTGCGCGGCAACGGCAGCTTCATCGACGGGCTGCATCTGAAGGTCGACGAAACTGCGGGTGACTCGCACGAAGCGACCGGCAAATCGCAGACCGTCAAGTTCAGGCACTGCGTCATCGCCGCCGGTTCGCAGGCGGTGCATCTGCCGTTCATGCCCAAGGATCCGCGCGTGGTCGATTCGACCGGGGCGCTGGAACTCGGCTTCGAGCCCAAGCGCATGCTGGTGCTTGGCGGCGGCATCATCGGGCTTGAGATGGGTACCGTCTACTCAACGCTGGGTGCGCGGCTCGACGTGGTCGAAATGCTCGATGGCCTGATGCAGGGCGCCGATCGTGATCTGGTCAAGGTCTGGCAGAAGATGAACGCTCTGCGCTTCGACAACATCATGCTCAAGACCAAAACCGTCGGCGCCGAAGCGACGAAAGCCGGTATCAGGGTCACGTTTGAAGGCGAGGGCGCGCCAAAGGAGCCGCAGGTCTACGACCTGGTGCTGCAGTCGGTTGGACGCAGCCCCAACGGCAACAAGATCGGCGCCGACAAGGCAGGGGTGTCGGTTGGCGAGCGCGGCTTCATCCCGGTCGATGTGCAGATGCGCACCAATGTCGCCAACATCTTCGCCATCGGCGATATCGTCGGCCAGCCGATGCTGGCGCACAAGGCGGTGCACGAGGCGCATGTCGCGGCCGAGGTCATCGCCGGAGAGATCCAGGGCAACCGGGAACTCGCCAGTGCCGCTTTCAACGCACGAGTCATTCCTGCCGTCGCCTACACCGATCCGGAAGTGGCGTGGGTTGGGCTCACAGAAGATCAGGCCAAGGCCGAAGGAGTGAAGGTCAAGAAGGGCCTGTTCCCCTGGACCGCATCGGGCAGGGCCATCGCCAATGGGCGCGATGAAGGCTTCACGAAGTTGCTGTTCGATGCCCTGTCACATCGCATCCTCGGCGGCGGCATCGTCGGCACGCATGCGGGCGACATGATCGGCGAAATTGCCTTGGCCATCGAGATGGGCGCTGACGCCGTCGACATCGGCAAGACCATTCATCCGCACCCGACGCTGGGCGAGAGCATCGGCATGGCGGCTGAAGTGGCGCATGGCACTTGTACGGATCTGCCGCCTGTGCGCAAGGAGTCGTAAGGCGCTGCCGAAGGCGGGCGTCAAGCGGCGTCAGTTCACGAGCGCCTCGGCAACCCGGATGTTTTCGCATTGCGCGAACCAGGCAGCATCAATATCAATGGCCGGCTGGTTCGGCAAGACCATCGTCCATTACCTGCGCATCTCTGCCAACGAGGATGCACTTGGGAATGAAAGTGCCGGACGAAGGATGGGAAATGGATTGAAAAAAGCGTGCGACTTCTGCGAGCAGCTTGCCACTGGCCTGAGAGCACCCAGGCAAAAGCCTAACCGGCCGAGTTACGCGATGCGCGCCCGAAAGGTTCGCGCGCTGGCTATCGCTATCTTCAGTAGCCGATGGACGCCACTTCATGCGCACCCGCTTCGACCCGGCGCGCACCGTTGAAGCGGCGTTGCCAATAGGCGATGCTCATGTCTTCGACGCGCACACGGCCGCCGCTGCGTGGTGCATGGATGAACTTGTTGTCACCCAGGTAGATGCCGACATGGCTGAAGGCGCGGCGCATGGTGTTGAAGAACACCAGGTCGCCCGGTTTCAGTTCGCCCCGATCGATCTTCGTCGTCGCTGCGGCCTGCTCCTCGGCACGGCGCGGCAACATCAACCCGACGGTTTCATCGAACATGGCGCGCACGAAGCCGCTGCAATCGAAGCCGCTTTCAGCCGAACTGCCGCCGCTCCGATACGGCACTCCGATAGCTTCCAGCGCATTGCCAACCAAGTCGGCTGCGCGATCGGTCACCTGCTGGCCGACGTGCGTGATGCGTTCGACCAGGATCCGCTGCTCGAGCAACGCCTGCAGGCGTTCGTCCGGCTCCTGGGTGGGTGCGGCGAGGGCGCCGGTGGACAACAACAGGGCTGGAAGCAGGGTCATGAATCGCATGGCGGCGTAGGATATGGATGACACGTCCGCGTGTCAACTATTTCACGCCCGCAAATCGGGCGCTTTTCGTCCGTTAACTTCAACCCGGCCAATAGTCGCTGTGCTGCGACGGTGTCGGCCGCGGCCATCGGGCTGCAAGGAACAGATGAAACACCTTACTTTGGTATTCGTTTGCCTGACCGGCTTGGCGGGCCTGACCGGCATATCGCCGGCGCGCGGCGAACCGCATGCCGAGGTGATCGCCTCCGGCCTGGTGCATCCCTGGGCCTTGGCGCCGATGGCGGATGGCAGTTTCCTTGTATCGGAGCGACCTGGGCGACTGCGCCACGTCCAGCCGGATGGCCGCGTCGGCCCGCCCATCGCCGGCCTGCCCAGCGTCGCGGCACGGGGGCAGGGGGGGTTGCTCGATGTCGTGCTCGACGCCGCATTCGCCCGCAATCGCACCTTGTACTTCTGCTATGCCGAGCCCGCGCAGGGACGCGGCGATGGTTCGGCCCAGGGCTCCAACAGCACGGCGTTGGCCCGCGCCGTGCTGTCTGCGGATGCCAAACGGCTGGAAAACGTCGAAGTCATCTTCAGCCAGAAACCGAAAGTGGCGAGCAGCGCCCACTTCGGCTGCCGCATCGTCGAAGCGCGTGACGGGACGCTGTTCATGACCCTTGGCGAGCGCTTCAGCCGCAAGGATGACGCGCAGCGCCTGGACAATCACCTGGGTAAGGTGGTGCGCGTCACGAAAGACGGTGGCGTGCCGCCGGACAACCCCCTCGTCAGCAAGAACGGTGCACTGCCGGAAATCTGGAGTTATGGCCATCGCAACGGGCAGGGCGCGACGCTCGGACCGGATGGGCGCCTGTGGATGCACGAGCATGGTCCGCAAGGCGGCGACGAGATCAATCGGCCCGAACCCGGACGCAACTACGGTTGGCCCGTCATCACCTATGGAGAAAACTATGGCGGCGGCCCGATCGGTGCCGGCATCACCCACAAGGCGGACATGGAGCAACCGCTGCATTACTGGGTGCCCTCGATTGCCCCGTCGGGCATGGCTTTTCTCTTGAGCGATCGCTATGGCGCATCGTGGCGTGGCAACCTGTTCGTCGGATCGCTGAAGTTCGGCTACCTCGATCGGATCGAACTTGCCGGGGACAAGGTGGTGGCCGAGCACAAGCTGCTCGATGCCGGCGGTGCGCGCATTCGTGACGTGCGGCAGGCGCCGGACGGCTTGCTCTACGTGCTCACGGACGACGAGGATGGAAAGCTGATTCGGCTGCAGCCGTAGCGCCGGCTGCGAGCCGCAAATAGGTCAGGGGATCAAGGCGCGGCGGTGCTTATGATCCCGGCGAAGGAATTGCCGATGCTGCTCGACGCCGACGATTGTCAATTGGTCCTGGTGGACTACCAGGCCCGCCTCTTGCCGGCGCTGCATCAGGGTGCGGAGGCCGTGGCCAACGCGGTGCGTCTTGCCAAAACGGCGCGGCTGCTCTCGGTGCCGGTCTGGGGCACCGAACAGACGCCGGCCAAGCTCGGCGAGAACATGCCGGAGCTGCGCGAGCTGTGTCAGCGAACGCTGGCGAAGACGCATTTCAGCGCGGCTGGCGAAGGGCTGATCGAGTGGCTGCATGGAGCGCCGGCCGCGCAGCTGCCGAAACCGATGGCGGCGACCCGAGGCAACGCCCGCAGCCTGCCTCGTCACGCAAGACGAGCGCCCGAGCCCGAGCTGTTGCAGGACGAGCGCACCAGCATCGTCATTGCAGGATGCGAAGCCCACGTGTGCTTGCTGCAGACTGCTCTCGAACTGCTGGAGGCCGAGTTCGATGTCTGGGTCGTCACAGACGCCTGCGCGTCCCGCACCGAGCGCAACCGCGACGCCGCTTTCGATCGACTGGTCGGCGCCGGCTGCGAACTCGTGACCACGGAGATGGTCGGCTTTGAATGGTTGCGCGCCTCCACCCATCCGGCGTTCCGCGAATGGCAAGGCCTGATTCGCTAGGGCAATGGGAGACGCAAAGCCATGGATTCTTACAAGGATTTCTACCAACGCTCCATCGACGACAGCGAGGCATTCTGGGCCGAGCAGGCCGAACTCATCGACTGGCGAACGCCGCCGACGCAAATTCTCGACGCGAGCCGCCCGCCATTTGTCCGATGGTTCGCCGGCGGCACCACCAATCTCTGCCACAACGCAGTCGACCGCCATCTGGCAACGCGTGGCGACCAGCCGGCGTTGATTTTCGTCTCGACCGAGACCGGCGTCGAAAAAACCTACAGCTTCAAGCAATTGCATGCCGAGGTGCAGCGCCTGGCAGCCGGCCTGATCGAATTGGGTGTGGGCAAGGGTGACCGCGTGATCATCTACATGCCGATGATGGCGGAAGCCGCCTTCGCCATGCTGGCCTGCGCGCGCATCGGCGCTATCCATTCGGTGGTGTTCGGCGGCTTCGCCAGTGCGTCGCTCGCCAACCGCATCGAGGACGCCGAGCCGAAGCTGGTGATCAGTGCTGACGCTGGTTGCCGCGGCGGCAAGGTGATTGCATACAAGCCGCTGCTTGACGAGGCGATCCGACTGTCGAAGTTCAAGCCGGCGGCCGTGCTGCTGGCCGATCGTGGACTGGCGCCGATGGACTTGATCGGGGGACGCGACCATCTGATGAGCCATCTCGTCGACCGCCACAACGGTGCCGAGATACCTTGCACCTGGCTCGATGCGACGGAGACGAGCTACACCATCTATACCAGCGGCACTACGGGTCGGCCCAAGGGCGTGCAGCGCGACACCGGCGGTTATGCGGTGGCATTGGCCGCGAGCATGAAGTACATCTTCGACGGCCGCGCCGGCGAAACGTATTTTTCGACGAGCGACATCGGTTGGGTCGTCGGCCATAGCTACATCGTCTACGGGCCGCTCATTGCTGGCATGGCGACGATCATGTACGAGGGCCTGCCGACCCAGGGCATCGATCGCCAGCCCGATGGCGGGATCTGGTGGCGGCTGGTCGAGAAGTACCAGGTGACGGTGATGTTCAGCGCACCGACGGCGGTGCGCGTACTGAAGAAGCAGGATCCGGCGCTGCTGAAGAAATACGACCTGTCGAGCTTGCGCGCGTTGTTCCTGGCCGGCGAACCGCTCGACGAACCGACGGCCCGCTGGATCAGCGAGGGCCTCGGCGTGCCGATCATCGACAACTACTGGCAGACCGAATCGGGCTGGCCGATCATCACGCTGGCCAACGGCGTCGAGAAGTTGCGCAGCAAGTTCGGCAGCCCCGGCGTGCCGATGTATGGCTGGCGCGTGAAAATCGTCGATGAGTCGAGCGGCGAGGAACTCACTGAGCCGAACCAGAAGGGCGTTGTGGTGGTCCAGGGACCGACGCCGCCCGGTTTCATGCAGACGGTCTGGCGCGACGACGAGCGCTTCGTGCAAACCTACTGGAACAGCGTGCCTGGGCGACAGGTCTATTCAACCTTCGACTGGGGCATCCGTGATGAAGACGGGTATTACTTCATTCTCGGGCGCACCGACGATGTGATCAACGTCGCCGGCCATCGATTGGGCACGCGTGAAATCGAAGAAGCGATCTCCGGCCATGCCGACGTGGCCGAAGTCGCGGTGGTCGGCGTGGCAGATGCGCTGAAGGGCCAGGTGGCCATGGCCTTCGTCGTCGCCAGAAGTGCTGCCGCCGCCACTGACAGCGCGGCGGCGATGAAGCTCGAGGGCGAGATCATGAAACGTGTGGCCGACCAGCTCGGCGCGCTGGCAAGACCGGCGCGTGTGCGTTTCGTCACCGCCTTGCCGAAGACGCGCAGCGGCAAGCTCCTGCGTCGCGCCGTACAGGCCGTGTGTGAGCAGCGCGACCCGGGCGACCTGACGACGATGGACGACCCTGCGGCCCTGAAACAGATCACGGATTCGATGAAAGTTTGAATGCAGCCCGAGCAACGGGGCAGGAAGCTACAGGCCGGGATGCATGCGCATGGCACAATCCCGAGGTACTAGGCCCTTCCAGCCACAGTCGCATCCGCCAACCGGTCAAGCCGTGTCGCGGAAGGTTTTTCCGGGCGATCCTTGGTGAGTTTGCAAACGCATGCGCGCAAATATGCATGCGCTGCGAACAACTCGCCGGGCGTGCCTCAACCAGCTCACGCTTCCCGAAGGGAAGCCAAGGTCCGCGCATCATGAGTGAGTCTTCTCCGGCCGAATCATCGGCCTTCCAGGGTTACCAAGGTAACTCCTATCTCTTCGGCGGCAACGCGCCTTATGTCGAAGAGATGTATGAGAACTACCTCTCGCATCCCGGCAGCGTCCCCGACACTTGGCGATCTTATTTCGACGCCCTGCAAAACGTCCCGGCGGTCGACGGCAGCAACGCCAAGGATCAGCCGCACCAGCCGGTGATCAATGCTTTCGCCGAGCGCGCCAAACAGGCGCCCATGCGTGTGGCCCAGCCAACAGGTGCCGATTCGGAGATGGGCCGCAAGCGAACCGCGGCGCAGCAACTGATCGCGGCATATCGCAACGTCGGCGCCCGTTGGGCCGATCTCGATCCGCTCAAGCGCGCCGAACGTCCGGTGATCTCGGAGCTGGAACCGTCGTTCTACGGCTTTACCGATGCCGACCTGCAACTGGTGTTCAACACCACCAACACCTTCTTCGGGCACGACACGATGTCGCTGCGCGATCTGCTCGCGGCGTTGCGCGAGACCTACTGCGACAGCATCGGCGTCGAGTACATGTACACCACCGACCAGGCGCAAAAGCGTTGGTGGCAGCAACGGCTCGAGAGCGCTCGCACCAACCCGCAGGTCACGGGCGACGAGAAAAAGCGCATCCTCGAGCGACTGACGGCGGCCGAAGGGCTGGAGCGCTTTCTGCACACCAAGTACGTGGGCCAGAAGCGCTTCTCGCTCGACGGCGGAGAGAGCTTCATTGTCGCCATGGACGAACTCATCAACCAGGGCGGCGCGCAAGGCGTGCAGGAGATCGTCATCGGCATGGCGCATCGCGGTCGCCTGAACGTGCTGGTCAATTCGCTGGGCAAGTTGCCGGCCGACCTGTTCGCCGAGTTTGATCACACAGCGCCAGAGAACCTGCCCAGCGGCGACGTCAAATACCACCAGGGATTCAGTTCCGATGTGACGACGCTTGGCGGCCCGGTACACCTCACGCTGGCTTTCAACCCCTCGCACCTGGAGATCGTCAATCCGGTTGTCGAGGGTTCGGTGCGCGCCCGGATGGATCGGCGCAACGATCCGCTCGGCAAGCAGGTGCTTCCGGTGATCGTGCATGGCGACGCCGCCTTTGCCGGCCAGGGCGTGGTCATGGAGACGCTGGCGCTGGCCGAGACACGCGGCTACTTCACCGGCGGCACGGTGCACATCGTCATCAACAATCAGATCGGCTTCACCACCAGTGATCCGCGCGACAGCCGCTCAACGCTGTATTGCACCGACATCGTCAAGATGATCGAGGCGCCGGTGCTGCATGTGAACGGCGACGACCCGGAGGCGGTGGTGTTGGCCACCCGGTTGGCGCTGGACTTCCGCATGGAGTTCCAGAAAGACGTGGTGGTCGACATCATCTGTTTTCGCAAGCTCGGCCATAACGAACAGGACACGCCGGCACTGACACAGCCGCTCATGTACAAGAAGATCGCCCAGCACCCGGGCACGCGCAAGCTCTATGCCGATAAGCTGGCGGCGCAAGGCTTCGGCGACACGCTCGGCGACGACATGGTCAAAGCGCAGCGCGCCGCCTTCGACGCCGGCAAGAACACGTCGGACCCGGTGCTTACCAACTTCAAGAGCAAGTTCGCTGTCGACTGGAGCCCTTTTCTCAACAAGAAATGGACCGATGCTGGCGACACCTCGTTGCCCACCGCCGAGTGGAAGCGCCTGGCCGAGCGCATCACCACCATCCCCGAGGGTTTTTCGGCGCATTCGTTGGTCAAGAAGGTCATCGACGATCGCGCCGCGATGGGTCGCGGCGAGGTCAATGTCGACTGGGGCATGGGCGAGCACATGGCCTTTGCTTCACTGGTCGCCAGCGGCTTTCCGGTGCGCCTCTCAGGCGAGGACAGCGGCCGCGGCACCTTCACCCACCGCCATGCGGTGCTGCACGACCAGAAGCGCGAAAAGTTCGACGTCGGCACCTACATTCCGTTGCAGAACGTCAGCGAGAGCCAGGCGCCGTTCGTGGTCATCGATTCCATCCTTTCTGAAGAAGCGGTACTGGCATTCGAATACGGCTATGCCTCCAACGACCCCAATACGCTGGTCATCTGGGAAGCGCAGTTCGGCGATTTCGCCAATGGCGCGCAGGTCGTCATCGACCAGTTCATCGCCTCCGGCGAAGTCAAGTGGGGGCGCGTCAACGGCATTACCCTGATGCTGCCCCACGGCTACGAAGGGCAGGGCCCCGAGCACAGTTCTGCGCGGCTGGAGCGCTTCATGCAACTGGCTGCCGACGCCAACATGCAGATCGTGCAGCCGACCACGGCCAGCCAGATCTTTCATGTGCTGCGCCGCCAGATGGTGCGCAACCTGCGCAAGCCCCTCGTCATCATGACGCCGAAATCGCTGCTGCGTGCCAAGAACGCGACGTCGCCGCTGACGGAGTTCGTCAAAGGCGGTTTCCAGACGGTGATCGCCGACAGCGGCAACTTGAAGGCCGAGCGCGTGCGCCGTGTTGTCGCCTGCTCGGGCAAGGTTTATTACGATTTGGCCAAGAAGCGTGAGGAAGGTGGCATCGACGACGTGGCGCTGTTGCGCGTCGAGCAGCTCTATCCGTTTCCGCACAAGGTTTTCGCCACCGAGCTGCGCAAGTACCCGAAACTTGTCGACGTCGTGTGGTGCCAGGACGAACCGGCCAACCAGGGCGCCTGGTTCTTCGTGCAGCACTACATTCACGAGAACCTCGAGCCCGGTCAAAAACTCGGCTATGCCGGCCGAGCGGCCTCGGCGTCGCCGGCCGTGGGCTACTCGCACCTGCACCAGGAGCAGCAAAAGGCGCTGGTCGAAGCGGCCTTTGCCAAGCTCAAGGGCTTTGTGCTGACCAAGTAGCAAACGCACTGCAAGGCGCAGTCGCGCAATGAAACGTCTTAAGGCGCAGCTGCGCAATGAAACTACGTAAGACTCAGCCGCGCAACCAAACTACCAAGACGCAGCCGCGCTACCGAACTATTTTCAGGTGCGGTCGCGCCAGCGCCTGTTTCCCCTGCACAAACAAAGAACTGTCATGTCCATCGTCGAAGTCAAAGTCCCGCAGCTGTCCGAATCGGTCGAGGAGGCGACGCTCCTTACCTGGAAGAAAAAGGCCGGGGAGGCAGTGGCCATCGACGAGATCTTGATCGAAATCGAGACCGACAAGGTGGTGCTCGAAGTGCCGGCGCCCTTGGCCGGCGTGCTGGCCGAGATCGTCCAGGCGGACGGCGCTACAGTGGCCGCCGAACAAGTGATCGCCCGGATCGACACTGACGGCAAGCCGGGCGTAGCCGGGGCTCCTGCCGCTGCGCCGGTGCAAACGCAGCCGCCCGGACCGCAAGGCACGGCGCCACCACCAGCCGCGGCCAAGGCGCCGGCACCGGCGACCGCCAATGCGGGCGCGCCCACGGCCGCCGCCAAGTCCGATGTCGCCATGCCGGCGGCTGCGAAGCTGCTTGCAGACAACAACATGCAAACGACCGACGTCGCCGGCACCGGCAAGGACGGTCGGGTGACCAAGGGCGACGTATTGGGCGCTGTTTCCGGCGGCAGTTCCGGCGGGGATAAGCCATCGACGGCAGGCGCACAGCAGGCCAAGGCCGTTGCGCCGCCTTCGACATTGGCAAGACCGACCCTGCAGCAAGTTGCAGCGCCGGCTTCACCAACGGGTGCCGGCGCCACCGATCGTCCCGAGCAGCGCGTGCACATGAGCCGGCTGCGTGCGCGTATCGCCGAGCGCTTGTTGATGTCGCAATCGACGAACGCCATCCTGACCACCTTCAACGAGGTCAACATGGCGCCGGTCATGGAGATGCGCAAAAGGTTCCAGGACGCGTTCACCAAAGAACATGGCGTGAAGATCGGCTTCATGAGCTTCTTCGTCAAGGCCGCGGTGCACGCGCTGAAGAAGTACCCGGTGATCAATGCTTCGGTCGACGGCACCGACATCGTCTATCACGGCTACTTCGACATCGGCATTGCCGTCGGTTCGCCGCGCGGGTTGGTGGTGCCGATCCTGCGCAACGCCGATCAGATGAGCTTCGCCGACATCGAAAAGAAGATCGCCGATTTCGGGCAGAAGGCCAAGGACGGCAAGCTGTCGATCGAGGAAATGAGCGGCGGCACCTTCTCCATTTCCAACGGCGGCGTATTCGGCTCGATGCTTTCGACGCCGATCATCAACCCGCCGCAATCGGCCATCCTCGGCGTGCATGCGACCAAGGACCGCGCCGTGGTGGAAGGCGGACAGATCGTCATACGCCCGATGAACTACCTGGCGATGAGCTACGACCATCGCATCATCGACGGGCGTGAAGCGGTGCTTGGCCTGGTCGCAATGAAGGAAGCGCTGGAAGATCCGAGCCGCCTCCTTTTTGATATTTGATCGGCTCTGCACCATGAGTCAGCAATTCGACGTGGTCGTCATCGGCGGCGGCCCCGGTGGCTACATCGCTGCCATTCGCGCGGCGCAACTGGGCTTCCAGGTCGCTTGTATCGACGAATGGAAGAACGCCAAGGGCGGGCCGGCGCCGGGTGGCACGTGCACCAACGTCGGTTGCGTTCCCTCGAAGGCGCTGCTGCAGTCGTCCGAGAACTACGAAAACGCCGGCAAGCACTTCGCTGAGCACGGCATCAACGTGAAAGGTTTGGAGCTTGACCTGGCGCAAATGCAGAAGCGCAAAGATTCGGTGGTGCGACAGAACAACGACGGCATCCTGTATCTGTTCAAGAAGAACAAGGTCAGCTTTTTCCATGGCCGCGGCACTTTCAGCAAAGCCGCCGAGGGTGGCTACGAAATCAAGATCAGCGGCGTCAAGGAAGAGTCGATCGTTGGCAAGCACATCGTTGTTGCCACCGGCTCCAATGCGCGCGCACTCCCCGGCGCGCCCTTCGACGAACAAACGATCCTGTCGAACGACGGTGCCCTGCGTATCAACGCTGTGCCGAAAAAATTGGGCCTGATTGGCGCGGGTGTCATCGGGCTGGAAATGGGGTCGGTCTGGCGCCGACTCGGCGCTGACGTGATGGTGCTTGAAGGCTTGCCGACCTTTCTCGGCGCGGTCGATCAGCAGATTGCCAAGGAGGCGCACAAGCAGTTCACCAAGCAGGGCCTCCAGATCGAACTCGGCGTCAAGGTCGGCGAGATCAAGCCCGGCAAAGACGGCGTCAGCGTCGCCTACACCACGGCCAAGGGCGAGGCGCAGACGCTGGTGGTCGACAAGCTCATCGTCTCGATCGGTCGTGTCGCCAATACCATCGGCCTGGGCGCCGATGCCGTCGACTTGAAGCTCGATGAGCGCGGCGCCATCGTCGTCGACGAAGAGTGCCGCACCAACCTGCCCAACGTCTGGGCCGTCGGCGACGTGGTGCGCGGGCCGATGCTGGCGCACAAGGCCGAGGAAGAGGGTGTGGCGGTGGCCGAGCGCATCGGCGGGCAGCACGGCCATGTCGATTTCAACACCGTTCCCTGGGTGATATACACCCATCCGGAAATCGCCTGGGTCGGCCAGACCGAAGAGCAGTTGAAGGCCGCCGGCCGTGCTTACAAGGCGGGCAGCTTCCCGTTCCTTGCCAACGGTCGCGCCCGGGCCATTGGCGACACCACGGGGATGGTCAAGGTGATTGCCGACGCTGACAGCGACGAGGTGCTGGGCGTGCACATCGTCGGACCGATGGCCAGCGAGCTGATTGCCGAAGCGGTGATGGCCATGGCCTTTCGCGCCAGCAGCGAAGACATCGCGCGCATCTGCCATGCCCACCCCACCTTGTCCGAGTCGACCAAGGAAGCCGCGTTGGCGGTCGACAAGCGCGCCCTGAATTTTTGAACCTGGAAACTGCAGTCGGGCGGATAGCGCTCTTACTGAAAAGTCTAGCTTGATCGAAGCCAAAAAAGCCAAGGTAGATGCGGCCTGTCCGGTGGATGCAAGCGGTCAACTGCGGTTTCCAGGTTGACCCGCGTAGAGGACATCTACCGCAGCGAACTGGCGGCGCGGGGCTTCCACAGCGATCCCGCGCAGCTGGCTGCGTTGGCCAGCCTGGAGCGTTGCGCCAATGAATGGGCGGACTATCGGGCGCGGCGCTCCAACGCCTTCAAGAAACTGATTAACCGAATAGAGATCCCGCGCGGGGTTTATCTGTATGGCGGCGTCGGTCGCGGAAAGAGCTTTCTGATGGACTGCTTTTATCAAGCGGTGCCGATCAAGCGCAAGACGCGCCTGCATTTCCACGAGTTCATGCGCGAGGTCCATCGGCAGCTCACGCAATTGCAGGGAACGGCCAATCCGTTGCATGAGCTGGGCCGGCGCATGGCGGCGCGTTACAAGCTGATCTGTTTCGACGAATTCCACGTCTCCGACATCACCGACGCGATGATCTTGTATCGCCTGCTCGAGTCGCTGTTCGCGCACGAAGTTGGCTTTGTCACCACCTCAAACTTCAAGCCCGACGACCTTTATCCCGACGGCCTGCATCGTGATCGCATCCTCCCGGCGATTGCCTTGTTAAACCAGCGGCTCGAGGTGGTGAATGTCGATCACGGCGTCGACTACCGGCAGGGCGCCTTCGAGCATATGCGGATGGTGCTCGTACCCAATGGTGCCGACGCCGACCGCGAGATGCGCAGCGCCTTCGAGCGCTTGGCCGAGAGCGCCGACGAAGAGCCGGTGCTGCGTATCGAATCGCGATCGATCACGGCCCGGCGCAAGGCCGGTGGTGTCGTTTGGTTCGATTTCAAGCGGATCTGCGGCGGACCGCGTTCGCAGAACGATTACCTGGAAATCGCCAGTCAATTCCACACCGTGCTGCTGTCGGATGTACCGCAGATGTCAGTGCGCATGGCCTCGGAGGCGCGGCGCTTCACCTGGCTGGTCGACGTGCTGTACGACCGCCGCGTCAAGCTCATCTTGTCGGCCGCAGTGCCGCCTGAGCTGCTGTATACAGAGGGACCGTTGGCGCATGAGTTCGTGCGTACCGTCTCGCGCTTGACGGAAATGCAGTCGCCGGAGTTCCTGGCGCAGGCGCGGCGGGTGGTCGACACTGCGCTTGTATAAGCTCGTGGTTTGGCCGCCCGTGGCCGCCCCCAACACCGATCGCGCATTGACATGAAAAACGCCTTGATTGCATGGCTCGCAGCGCTGGCTGCTGGCGCGGCGACCGCTCAGAGCGGCGGCGTGGACGACGCAGCCGAACGTGCGCGTATCGCTCGGGAGCGCACTGCCTTGGCGCGTACCAGTGCACAGGAACGCGCTGCCTGCTACAAGAAGTTCGTTGTGGCGTCGTGTCTTGAAGGAAGCCGGGTGCGCGAGCGCGAAGCGTCGGATGCATTGCGCCGCCAGGAAACAGTCCTCAACGACGTGGCGCGCGACAAGCGTGCCAGCCAGGCGTTGCAGCGCCTGGAAGACAGCAAAAAGGATCCGGCCGATGTGGCGCGCAAGATCGAGGCATCGCGGGACACACGGCAACGGCGTGAGGCCGAGGCGGCCGAACGGGTGCAGCAGCGTGCAGGCAGGGTCAACGCCGCCGCCGAAAATGCCGCGCGGTATGAAAGGAAGCAACGCGAGTTTGCCGAGAAGCGCGCAAATGCCGCAGAACGCTCCGGGCAGTCGGAAGCAGAGCGGCAGCGCTATCTGCAGAAGCGGGAAGCGGCCGAACGGCACCGAGAGGAGGTCCTGCGACGCAACGCGTCTCGTACCAAGCCGCGCCAGCCTGGCCTACCTGAAGCGCCAGTGCCTGCACCATTGCCGCTGTCTGCTGCAAGTGCGCCAGCGGCTGCATCATTGCCGCTGTCTTCGTCGAATGCGGCTGCGCCGGCGCTATCGCCGACGCCAACTGTTAAGCCGTCATCTCCGTCGGCCGTCGCACCGCGCTGAAAATCAGTTCTTTGCCGTTCGTTTGGCTGCTTCCCGCGCTGGTGCTGGCGCGGGCGCGGGCGACGGCGACGGAGACGGAGACGACGTCAACACCCTGCTTGATTCCAGCTTGAGGATGGCCAGCGAAAGGTTGTCGCCTGCGCCACGAGCGCGCTGGCGCGCTTCGGTCATGAGCAACTCCACGGCCTCTCGCGGCGGATGCTCGGCCACCACGGCGCCCAGTTCCTCAGGACTGAAGTAATGCCACAGACCGTCGCTGCACAAGAGCAGCACATCGTGGCGTTTCAATTGGGCAATCGTGTGCGTTTCCACCTCCGGCGGGGTCGACGACATGCCCAGGCAGGCCAGCAGGATGTTGGCTTGAGGATGGTTGTTCGCTTCTTCTGGGCTCAGCTCGCCACGATCCACCAGCAACTGCACATAAGAGTGATCGACCGTACGGTCGACCAAGCGGCCGCGCCGAAAATGGTAAATGCGTGAGTCGCCGGCGTGCACCCAGACGCATGCACCGTCCGGGTTGACGATAAAGGCCGCCACCGTGCTGTGCGGTTCCTGTTCACTGGACAGGGCGGTGAGCTTGATCACCATGTGCGCATCCTCGAGGAGTTGGATGAGCACTGCGCTTGCCTCGTCCTGACTCGGGGAAAAGCGACTGAACAGTTGCCGCGCCGACAGAATGACCTGATCGGAGGCCTTGCGCCCACCGCTGCGCCCGCCCATGCCGTCGGCCAGCACTCCGAGAATGCAGGTGGGAAAGTGCGGATGCTGCATCAACAGCACCTGGTCCTGCTGATACGGTCGATCGCCTTTGTGGATGCCCGTTGCAGCGGTCAGTCTCAAGTTCCGGCTCATCAGTCAACCTCTAGGGGCCTGTTCACACTAAAACGGGAGGTGCGTTGGCCCGCCTGCCGCAGGGATGCGCGAAGCGGCGCGCAGCCGCTAGTTCGGGGGGGAGGGACGAGCGCCATGGCGAAGTATTATGGGTGCGGATTCGGCGCCAGAGATAACGCCTTGATGCAGGTTTTGCGTCATTCATCTCCTTTCGCCCGTCTTCCTTTGGCTCGCCCGGATCGTGCGGGCGCCGATCTTGACTGATTCCCCGCAGCATCCCTCGCCGAGCGATTCCCTGGCCAACCGGGTGGCGGCTTGTTTTGACGCGGACGGCGTACTGACCCGTGCGGCCGACCCATTCCGCAGCCGCGCGGGTCAGACCGAGATGGCGCTGGCGGTAGCCAACACCATCGAGACCGGCGGTTGCCTGGTCGTCGAGGCCGGCACCGGCGTTGGTAAAACCTATGCCTACCTGGTGCCGGCGTTGCTCTGTGGCGAAAGGGTCCTGCTTTCGACCGCCACCAAGACGCTTCAGGATCAGTTGTTCGGACGTGACCTCCCGCGGCTGGCCAAGGCTCTGGGGCTGCCCCTGTCCAGTGCGCTGCTCAAGGGGCGCGCCAGCTATCTGTGCCTGCATCGCCTCGAGCTGGCGCGGCGCGAATCGGCGCTGTCCGGACGCGGTAGCTTGCGAACGCTGGCGAAGATCGAGCAATGGGCGAAAACCACGCGCAGCGGTGACCTGGCCGAACTTCCGGGCCTGGACGAGCGATCGCCGCTGATCCCGTTGGTCACCTCGACGCGGGAGAACTGCCTGGGTTCGCAGTGTCCGCAGTTCCGCGCCTGCCATGTGAACCTGGCGCGCAAGGAAGCCATGGCTGCGGACTTGGTGGTGATCAACCACCACCTCTTTTTTGCCGACCTGGCGGTGCGCGAAAGCGGCATGGCCGAACTGCTGCCGACGATGCGTGTGGTGATCTTCGACGAAGCCCACCAGCTCAACGAAACCGGGGTGCAGTTTCTCGGGCAGCAGATTGGTACCGGCCAGGTGCTCGATCTCGGGCGCGACGTACTTGCGGCCGGCCTGCAACATGCCCGCGGTCTGGTCGACTGGCCGCAATTGGCCGCGGAACTTGAACGCTGTGCCCGTGAGTTGCGCTTGGTCGTGGGACACCAATGGCCCGGCGCCAAATTGCGCTGGACCGGGCTGGCGCCCGAGGGCATCGAGCCCCTGGCCTGGAGCGACGCGCTGGCGGCGCTGACGCAGGCCTTCGACCATGTGGCCGAAGCGCTCGACACGGTCAGCGAGCTGTCGCCCGATTTCGTTCGTCTGGCCGAACGCGCACGCGCGCTCGCAGCGCGCGGCAGCGGCTTCGTCCTGCCCTGCAACGAGACGGCGGTGCGCTGGGTCGATGTCGGCCTGCAGCTTCGACTGGTCGAATCGCCACTGGACATTGCCGAGGCGCTGCAGCAACGCGTGTTCAAGCGAGCGTCTGGCGAACAGGCCGAATCGACCCGCTCGTTCATCTTCACCTCGGCCACGCTGGGCGACGAGCCACGGCTGCGCTGGTTCACCGAGCCCTGCGGCCTCGAAGAGGCCGAGCGGTTGCGGGTCGACAGCCCGTTCGACTATGCGGCGCAAGCGAGCCTCTATGTGCCACAAGCGCTGCCGCGGCCCAATGATCCCGGTCACAGCAGCGCCGTCGCGCAATTGGTCGAGCGGGCCGTGCGCACCCTCGGCGGGCGCACGCTGGTCCTCACGACCACGCTGCGCGCACTCCGGGCCATCGGCGCCGAGCTGCAGGCAGCCTTTGGCGAGCGCACTGGCGATGTGGGCGAGGCGGCTGCGATCGAGGTGTTGCTCCAAGGCCAGCAACCCAAGCGCGTTTTGATGCAACGCTTTCGCGATGGCGCCGGCGCCGGTGCGCCGGGTTGCGTGCTGGTGGCGTCCGCGTCGTTCTGGGAAGGCTTCGACGTGCCGGGCGATGCGCTGCAACTGGTGGTGATCGACAAGCTGCCGTTCCCGCCTCCGAGCGACCCCCTGGTGCAGGCGCGCTCGCGGCGGCTCGAAGCCGAAGGCCGCAATGCCTTCAACGATTATTCGCTGCCGGAGGCGGCCGTCGCGCTGAAGCAGGGTGCCGGGCGGCTCATTCGCAGCGAGGACGATCGCGGCGTGCTGCTGCTATGCGATACGCGGCTGGTTCAGATGCCCTACGGAAGGCGTCTATTGGCGGCGCTGCCGCCGATGCGGCGCTTGGCCAACCAGCTGGAATTCGATCTGGCGCTCGAAAGCCTGGTCTACCAGAATTTCCACCAGGGATCGCCACGTCCGCGAAACCCGTTGGCCACATAGTCGCTGTTCGGATAGCTGGCCAGTAACACGCGCTGGCTGTCGTCGCGCAGTTGCGTCAGGCCCAGCGCGTCATACGACCTGATCATGATGTACAACGCCTCTTCGAGCGCCGGCACTTCGCGATAGTCCGCCAACGCGATCTGCGCGCGGTTGATGGCTGCGAGGTAGGCGCCGCGCGAGTAGTAGTAGCGCGCCACATGGACTTCGTACTGTGCCAGCGAATTGACAATATAGGTCATGCGCTGCCGCGCATCTCGCGCATAGCGCGATTCGGGGAAGCGCTCGGCCACTTCCTTGAACGAGGCGAATGATTCCTTGGCCGCCTTCTGATCGCGTTCGGACAAGTCCTGGCGCGAGATGAACGAGAACAATCCGAGGTCGTCGTTGAAATTGACGATGCCCTTCAGGTAGATGGCATAGTCCAGCGCCGGGCTGGCCGGGTTCAACTTGATGAAGCGATCCAGGGTGGCGATGGCGCCGGGTTTGTCGCCGGCCTTGTACTGCGCGTAGGCCTTGTCGATCTGCGCCTGCTGTGCCAAGGTAGTGCCGGCCGCGCGCCCTTCGAGCTTTTCATACAGCGGTACGGCTTTGTCCCACGAGCCCGAATCGGCCTCATCCTTGGCTTCGGCATAGATTCGGTTGGGGCTCCAGTTGGCCGTCTTGTCGACGTTCGAAGCGGCGCAGCCCCCCAGAATGCCGACGAAGGCGCACAGCGCCAAAGGCCTACCGAGCGACGATAATTTCAAGTGGTTCATGAGCCACGCCTCTCTTGGAAAAAGCAAGCCGAAATTATATGGTTCGACCTTGTGAAGTCGTGGCGTCAGTCCATGGCGAGCTTGACAGCGACCAGCGGCAGCTGAGCGCCATCGACAGCGCCGAGCCGGAGGATGCAGCGGAGCGGCGCGCTTTCGTCATCGACGCCACTTTGCATGGCCAGCGACTCGATCGGGCGCTGGCCCGGCTGGTGCCGGAGTTTTCACGCAGCTATCTTCAGCAGCTGATCGAAGGTGGGTCGGTGGAATTGGCCGGCCGCCCAGCGCAGAAGGCCTCGGCCAAGGTGGATGCCGGCGCGGCGGGTGTGATCGAACTGCGGCCGACCCACGAAAGCCTGGCCTTTCGCGCCGAGCCGGCATTGCTGCCGGCCCTGCGCGTGATACATCAAGACGCGCACCTGTTGGTCATCGACAAGCCGGCGGGCCTGGTCGTGCATCCGGCGCCCGGGCATTGGCAGGGCACGCTGCTCAATGCTTTGCTCGCGCATGACCCTGCAGCGGCGCAGCTGCCACGCGCCGGCATCGTGCATCGGCTCGACCGCGACACCACCGGCCTGATGGTGGTGGCGCGCACCCGCGCAGCCATGGATGCACTGGTGTCGGCGATCGCCGCGCGGCAGGTCCAGCGGCAATATGTCGCGCTGGCGCACGGGAGCTGGCAGGGCGCATCGCCGCGCCGGATCGAGGCCGCCATTGGCCGCGATCCCGGCAACCGGCTGCGCATGGCCGTGGTCGACCTGGCGCGACAGTCCGGCAAGGTCGCTGCGACGGTGGTCGAGTGTCTCGGTAACGGCAGTGCCGATGCCGGCGCCGCAAAGCAGGGGCGACCAGATGCGGCCAGCGCCGCGCGTGCGCGCCCGGCGCCGCGTGGCGGAGTTCGAAGCGGCACCGCCTGCGCCGTCATGTGCACCTTGGAGACGGGCCGCACGCATCAGATTCGCGTGCACATGGCGGCCATCGGCCATCCATTGGTCGGCGATACCCTTTATGGTGGCCGTGCCGCGCATGGGTTGGCACGCCAGGGCTTGCACGCATTCCGCCTCGCGTTCGCGCATCCGGCGAGCGGCGTGCCGCTGGCCTTCGAAGCCCAGGTGCCGGTCGATCTGCAACAGGCGGCTGCATGCTGGGGCCTCGACTACAATTTCGCTCGGACAAGTGCGACGCACGGCACGATTTCCTGAAGCGCTCGCTGCCCGAGCGCTGCCGGTAACGAGGCGCGGCAGTCAAGCCGGGCGAAAATCATCGCATCGCTCGATTGAGACTTCGGCAGCGATCGGGTAGAGATGACCACCGGACGCAAAGCACGCATAGGTTTCGCAGAAGACGGAACAAATCCACGAAAAGTATTTGGTATTACTTCAGCGCTCTCTGCGGAACCTCTGCATCTTCTGCATCCGGTCGTTCGCTTTATAGACGGCCCCAGGGCGGCGTCAAGATGTTTTCGCTGCGACTCGATTCGCACCGCTTTTCGCATACGTCGGCTCGGATCGCGTTTTTCCGGATCGATTGTGGTGTGAGTTTCACGCGCTCTTTTCCTCTGATCGGATACCGCACAGCATGAACACAGTGGATGCCAGGCGCATTCTCGAAACCGCATTGATCTGTTCGACGCAGCCACTGCCCATGCGCGACCTGCGAGTGTTGTTCGATGAAGAGCTTGCCGCAGACACCATCAAATCGCTGCTGCTGGAGTTGCAGCAGGAGTGGGCGCAGCGCGGGCTGGAGCTGGTGGCTGTGGCCAGTGGCTGGCGTTTTCAGAGTCGACCGGCGTTGCGCCATTACCTCGACCGGCTGCATCCGGAGAAGCCGCCGCGCTACAGCCGCGCGGCGCTCGAAACGCTGGCCATCATCGCCTACCGGCAACCGGTGACGCGGGGCGACATGGAAGACATTCGCGGCGTTACCATCAACTCGCTGATATTGAAGCAGCTGGAAGATCGCAACTGGATCGAGGTGGTCGGCCACAAGGAAAGCGTCGGCCGGCCAGCGCTTTACGCCACCACACGCCAGTTTCTCGATGACCTGTCGCTCGCGTCACTCGATCAGTTGCCGATGATCGAAATGCCTGCGCAGGCGGGTGCCCTGGCTGAGGCCCTGAGCCAGGCCCCAGTGACGCGACAGAGCGAGTTGCCGATCGACGGCGACGACGTGATACCTGCCGTCGCCTCTGCGGCCGATGGCACCGACGACGCCGAGACATCGGACGAAGCGGCGCCGCAGGCCAGCACGGCGGGTGACGTCGCCACGGCATCTGCTTGGACCGATACGCCCAAGCCTGCCGATCCCTATTCCCCCACCGCGGTCTGAACGCCGCGCGACTGTCAATGACGCCTTCCGACGTGCCCGAAATCCCGCCGGTCGATCCGGACCATGCGCCATCGGCGATCCCCGCACCCGCGTCCCGGCGTCGGCCGCGGCGATCGAAGAGCGCAAGCGAAGTGGAAGCGAGCGCCGCTGCGCCTGACCCGATCGAAGCTCCTGCAGAAACGTCTGGCGATCCGGCTGCGCCGAGCACTACGGCAAGCGCGCCGGCCGAGGCCGCCCCCGAAACGTCACTGTCGCAGAGCGAAGCGCGAGATGGCGATTCGCGCGTTCCGCCGATCGTTGCCGTCGTAACAGTCGTCGCGGCTGCGGGCCAGGATGCGCAAGCGGAAGGCGACAAGGACGACGACGAGGAAGATGAGCCCGACGAGGAGGAAGACGATCTCGATCGGGCGCGTCGCCAGGCGCTGCGCGAGCAACGCCAGGCGCCACCGGCGGTACCGATTGCTTTCGCCGATGTGGTGTCGGGCCGCTTCGACGCCGACGAGACCGATACCTCGGTGCCGGTTGTCAAGCGGGTTTTGTTGCCCGAAGCCGATGCGCCCAAGTTGCACAAGGTGCTCGCGCAGGCCGGCCTCGGATCGCGCATGGAAATGGAGCAACTGATCTTGCAAGGCCGTATCTCGGTCAACAACGAACCCGCGCACATCGGTCAGCGCATTCAATGGGGCGACTCGGTCAAGTTCAACGGCAAGCCCGTACGTTTTCGCATTGCGCCGCCGCCGGCGCGGGTCATTGCCTATCACAAGCCGGCAGGGGAGGTTGTCACGCATGACGATCCGCAGAATCGTCCGACCGTCTTTCGCAAACTGCCGCGCCTGCAGCAGGGCAAATGGCAATCGGTCGGCCGGCTCGATCTCAACACCGAAGGGCTGCTGCTGTTCACCAGCTCGGGTGAGCTGGCCAATCGCCTGATGCATCCGCGGTTCGGCCTCGAGCGCGAATATGCGGTGCGGGTGCTGGGCGCGTTGAATGCGGACGAGCGCACCCGGTTGCTCGAGGGTGTGCGACTGGACGATGGGCAGGCTCGCTTCGGCAGCATCGAGGAGGGGGGCGGTGAAGGCGCCAACTGCTGGTATCGCGTGACCATCACTGAGGGCCGCAACCGCGAAGTCCGGCGCATGTTTGAAGCGGTCGGTCATGCAGTGAGCCGGCTGATCCGTATCCGTTACGGCGCCGTGGCCTTGCCGCGCGGGCTGCGGCGCGGCGCCTGGATGGAGCTGGACGACCACGACCTGCACCAGTTGCTGCGAGTGGCCGGCGCCGGCGAGCCGCCCTCGCGCTTCACTGGCGAGGGCCGGCCCCGAGACCGTTTCCCTTCGAGGGGCGAAGGGGGCGGCAACGCTGGCGGTGGCCGGAAAAATCGGCGGCAGGGTGATCGGTTTGCGGGCAGGGGCGGCGATGCGCCGGCGCCGTCGCTGCCGGGCCGTCGCGGCAGTGCCGACGGGCGCGTCTCGCCGAATGCGCCAAGAGGCGGCGAAGCGGGTTTTCAGCCGAAAGCGGGCAATCGCGGCCGGGTAGACGACCGGGGTGGCCGGGGTGATCGGAGTGATCGGGGTGAGCGCCGCGATGGGCCGCCGCCAGCCAACCAGCCCGATCCGATGAAAACTTCGCTCGGCTATATCGGCGCCGACAGTTATTCGCGTCAGCGCAACGAGGGTCGCCCGGGCCCGCGGCCGAATCGCGATTCCTCCGCGCCGGGCAATGGGCCACGCCGCAACCGAGGGCGTTAAGAATGTTCTGCATAACCTGCGCAAGGTCATGCGCCGCAGGTCGGGATGGCATGCAAGGTGCGCTTGCGCCAATAGCCGTTGCTTGAATAGCCGTCGCTCCAATTGCCGCCGCTATTGGCAAGAAGCGCAACGCGGCAGACCGCGCGAGCTCGAGGTCGCAAGCGCTGTGACGGCTTGTGCGGAAGCATCCCTGCTTCGCACTGGCGCAGCCCGGCGCAAGCCGAGTGCGAGGTTAAAATCTTTGATCAGATGCGCGGCCCAGGTTCCGCTTGAGCCGCAAGCGGCAAGCCAAGCATTTGCACGCCGCTCGCTACTTTTACCTCGACCAAAAAATTTTCCGTGCAGGAAATTCTCAGAATGGCTCTCGAACGCACCCTTTCCATCATCAAGCCCGACGCCGTTTCGAAAAACGTCATTGGCAAAATCATCTCGCGCTTCGAAGAGGCCCGGCTGAAGGTCGTTGCCGCCAAGCTGGTGCAGCTGTCGCGGGCCGAAGCCGAGCAGTTCTATGCTGTGCACAAGGAGCGTCCCTTCTTCAAGGACTTGGTCGATTTCATGATTTCCGGACCGGTGTTTGTCCAAGTGCTAGAAGGTGCGGATGCGGTCGCCAAGAACCGGGAACTGATGGGTGCCACCGATCCCAAGAAGGCCGACAAGGGCACGATTCGCGCCGACTTTGCTGACAGCATCGATGCCAACGCGGTGCATGGCTCCGACGCCGCGGACACTGCGGCCAAGGAAATTGCCTTCTTCTTCGCCGGTCTCAACGTCTACGCCGCGCTCTGAGGGCGCCGCGCACGATCCTGTCCATGATTGCTGTCAACCTGCTCGACTTCGACCTCGATGGCCTGGCGGCGTGGTGCGAGGAACACGGCGAGAAGCGCTTTCGGGCGACCCAGCTGTTTCGCTGGATTCATCAACGCGGCGTTGCTGACTTCGCGCAGATGTCGGACTTGGCCAAATCACTGCGCGATAAGTTGCCCGAGCTAGCGTGCGTCCGTGCGCTCGCTGTGCTGTCGCAGCATGAATCGACTGACGGCACCATCAAATGGCTGTTCGACGTCGGCGCCGGTGACGCCGTCGAGGCGGTGTTCATTCCAGAAGCCGATCGCGGCACCCTGTGCGTTTCGTCGCAAGCGGGCTGCGCCGTCGGCTGCCGTTTCTGCTCGACCGGTCATCAGGGCTTCAGTCGCAATCTGACAACGGCTGAGATCGTCGGCCAATTGTGGTTTGCAGAGCATTTCCTGCGCCGCCATCTGCAGCGCAGCGACCGCGTCATCTCCAACGTCGTGATGATGGGCATGGGCGAGCCCCTGCAGAACTATTCGGCATTGCTGCCGGCCCTGCGCGTCTTCCTCGACGATAACGCCTACGGCCTGTCGCGGCGGCGTGTCACCGTGTCGACCTCCGGCGTGGTCCCGATGATCGACCGGCTGGCCCTCGATTGCCCGGTGGCGCTGGCGGTTTCGCTCCATGCGCCTGTCGATGCCCTGCGCGATGATCTGGTGCCGCTCAACCGCAAGTACCCGATTGACGAACTTTTGGCGGCCTGCAAGCGCTACCTGGTCCATGCGCCGCGCGACTTCATCACGTTCGAGTACTGCATGCTCGAAGGCGTCAATGACGCGCCGGCGCAGGCCGAGGCGCTGATCGAGCTGATTCGAACGGCGGGGCTGTCGTGCAAATTCAATCTCATTCCGTTCAATCCTTTCCCAGCCTCCGGGCTGGTGCGTTCGTCCCCGGCGACGGTGGCTGCGTTCGCGCGCATCCTTGCTGGCGGCGGCATCGTCACGACGGTGCGCAAGACGCGTGGCGCCGATATCGAAGCCGCCTGTGGTCAACTGGCTGGCGAGGTGCGCGACCGCACCCGCGCGCCCGAACGCATGGCGGCGCGCCGAGTCCAGTTTCATGCGCGGCGGGCCTCGCGCTTGGCGCCGGCCGCGCCTGTGGAGCATTGAGATGATGACGTTTACCTCGCCGACGAACCGCGGCCCGCTGCTACAACACCCACAACGCCTATGGTCGCGGTGGCTCGCGCTTGGCCTTGGCCCTCTGGTTCCGGCTGCTTTGATTTTGATGTCGGGTTGCGCCACGCAGCCGGCGCCGTCGACCAAAAGCACTGCCGGCAACGGCAGCGATCTGGTGACTTCGTCGGACGAAGGCGATGCACGCAAGCGGGCGCGCATGCGGCTCGATCTGGCGATCGGCTATTTCCAGCAAGGTCAGACGACCGTTGCATTGGACGAGGTGAAGAAGTCCCTGGCGACCGATCCGCAGTATTCGGAGGCCTACAACCTGCGCGGGCTCATCTACATGCGGCTCGACGACGCGGGACTTGCCGAAGACAGTTTCCGGCGCGCAGTGGCCATCAACCCTGGCGACGGCGACGCCCTGCACAACTATGGTTGGCTGTTGTGTCAGCGACAGCGCTATGCGGATGCCGACAGCCGCTTCGATCAGGCGCTGGCCGCGCCGAACTACACCGAGAGCGGCAAGACGCTGATGACCAAGGGTTTGTGCGAACTGAAGGCCGGACAGCGTGCGGAGGCCGAGCGCACACTGCAAAAAGCCTACGAGATCGACGCCGGCAATGCGATCGTCGGCTACAACCTGGCGCTTCTGATGTTCCAGCGCGACGAGGCGCAGCGTGCGCGGTTCTATATCAAACGTGTCAATGAAAGCGCCGTCGCCAACGCCGAATCGCTTTGGCTCGGGATCAAGATCGAGCGTCAGCTCAAGGACAACGAGGCACTGGCGCGGTTGGCGAGTCGCCTGCAAGGGCGCTTTCCGCAGTCGGCGGAGGCGCTTGCCTATGGGCGCGGCAACTTCAATGAATGAGCGTTCGGGTACGTTCGACGTTGCCGGCGCTCCGGCGCCAACGCTTGAGCACGTGCAGCAACTGACCGGCGGCGCAATGCTGCGCCAAGCCCGTGAAAGCCATGGTCTGCACATCGAGACCGTGGCTGCGGCGCTGAAGGTGCCGGTGCGCAAGCTTCAGGCGCTGGAAGACGATGCGCTCGAGTTGCTGCCCGATCAGGTTTTCGCACGAGCATTGGCGGCAAGTGTGGCGCGGGCGCTGCGCATCGACCCGGCGCCGGTGTTGGCGCGACTGCCCAAAGGGGATCAACCTGGCCTGCCTGCCAACGAGCGCGCCATGAGCACGGGTTTTCGTACCGACATTGCGCCGGGGGCGCGCGGCGCGGCGCCGCCGTCGCGGGCGCTGTGGTGGCTGGTGGCCCTGCTGCTGGCGGCGGCCGGTGTGCTGTTCCTGTTGCCGCAGGCCTGGCTGGACAGTGCCCGCGATTCGATTTCGCGCCTGACTCGCAGCAGCGGCTCCGAAGCCGAGCCAGTGCTGCCGCCCGCCGCGGGTGGTGTCTCCGAGCCGGCCTCGGGCGGTGTCGCCAGTGGCGGCGCAACTGGCAGCGCCGATGCCGGTAGCGCCGGCAGAGGCAACGGGAACGGCGGCGCTGCAGCCGGCGATGGTGCCAATGCGCCTGGCGCGCCCAGCGCCGGCGTCGACGGCGCGGCAACGCCGCCGGTAACAACTGCCGGGCCCGCGTCGTCCACCGCGGGCGCTGCGACGCCAGGCGCGAGGCCGTCAGCGCCGAGCTTGCCAGTGGCGACTGCGTCGGGGGCACTGCCGGCGGGGACCAGTCCGGTCGAGTTCATCACCCGCGCCGAATCCTGGATCAGCGTCAACGATGCGCAAGGCACGGTGCTGCTCAAGCGCATCGTCAAGGCAGGGGAAACCGTGAATGTGTCCGGCAGCCTGCCGCTGTCCGTGGTGGTCGGGCGGGCCGAGAGTGTCGATGTCAAGGTCAAGGGCGAGTCCTTCGATCTGAAGCCGTTCACCAAGGGTGGTGGCGCGGCGCGCTTCGAGGTCAAGCCTTGAGCGTCATGACCGGTGCGGCAATGCGGAGTGAGGCCGATTCAAATGCGTTGGACGCTGCGTGAGCGATCTGTCTGAGCTGATCGGCGCGCGCGCCGGACTGCCGATCGAGGCGGCGGCGCCCAAGGCGCGTCGCTCGCGACAGGCCGTCGTCGCCTGGGGCGAGCGCCGCGTGACGATCGGTGGCGACGCGCCAGTGCGTGTCCAGTCGATGACCAACACCGACACCGTGGACGCCATCGGCACCGCCATCCAGGTCAAGGAACTCGCGATCGCCGGCTCCGAGCTGGTGCGTATTACCGTCAACACGCCTGAAGCGGCAGCGCAGGTGCCGCACATTCGTGAGCAGCTCGACCGCATGGGCATCGACGTGCCGCTGGTCGGCGATTTTCACTACAACGGCCATCGCCTGCTTACCGACTTTCCGGCCTGCGCCGAGGCGCTTTCCAAGTACCGCATCAATCCGGGCAACGTTGGCAAGGGCGACAAAAAAGACAAACAGTTCGGCCAGATGATCGAAGCGGCGATGCGCTGGAACAAGCCGGTGCGCATCGGCGTCAACTGGGGCAGCCTCGACCAGGCCCTGCTGGCCGATCTGATGGACGTCAACAGCCGACGCGCCGAGCCGTGGGAAGCCCGGTCGGTGATGTACGAGGCCTTGGTGGCTTCGGCCATCGATTCGGCGCGCCTGGCAGAAGCGATGGGGATGAACGGCGACCAGATCCTGCTGTCGTGCAAAGTCAGCGGCGTCCAGGATCTGATTTCGGTCTATCGCGAACTGGCAAGGCGCTGCGACTATGCCTTGCACCTCGGCCTGACGGAAGCGGGGATGGGCGTCAAAGGCACGGTGGCATCGACGGCGGCATTGGCCATCCTGCTGCAGGAAGGCATCGGCGACACCATCCGCGTGTCGCTGACGCCGCAGCCGGGCGAAGCGCGCACGCAGGAAGTGATCATCGCCGCGGAAATCCTGCAGTCGCTCGGCCTGCGGATGTTCGTGCCGAGCGTCACCGCCTGTCCTGGCTGCGGACGCACCACCAGCAACACGTTCCAGACACTGGCCAAGCAGATCGATGATTTTCTGCGTTTGCAGATGCCGGTATGGCGCTCGAAATATCCGGGCGTCGAAGCTCTGAGAGTGGCCGTCATGGGCTGTATCGTCAACGGCCCCGGCGAGAGCAAGCAGGCCGACATCGGCATCAGCCTGCCCGGCACCGGCGAGTCGCCAGCCGCCCCGGTGTTCATCGACGGACAGAAAGCCTTGACCTTGCGCGGCGCCAACATCGCTGCCGAATTCCACCAGCTGGTCGAGAACTACATCGAAAAACGCTTCGGACAAGCCTGAATTTCAAGGCCGACTGCCGGACGCGAAGGGCGCGAAGGGTTCGCGAGGGACGCGTACCGAGGCCAAATATTTCATGATTTGATCTGCGCCCCTTCCACTTCTCCCGCGCACCAACGACTTCCGCCTCTCGCGCGCTTTTCGCGTCATCTCGCGTCCTTCGCGTCCGGCAATCCGTATTCGCGACGATCCTCTAACCATGACAGACAAGCTCTCGGCCGTCAAAGGCATGAACGACATCCTGCCGCCGGAATCGGCGCGTTGGGAATGGCTGGAGCAGACGGTGCGCGAGTTGATGGGACGCTATGCGTACCGCAATATTCGCACGCCGATCCTGGAACAGACGCAGCTCTTTGTGCGTGGCATCGGCGAGGTCACCGACATCGTCGAGAAGGAGATGTATTCCTTTGGCGACCGGGCTGACAAGCACGGCGAAGCCGAGCATCTGACCTTGCGCCCCGAGAACACCGCCGGCGTGGTGCGCGCCATGATCGAGCACAACGCCCTGTACGACGGCGGCAAGCGACTGTGGTACATGGGACCGATGTTCCGGCGCGAGCGGCCGCAGCGCGGACGCTTTCGGCAGTTCCATCAGATCGGCGCCGAGGCGCTCGGCTTCGCCGGACCCGACGTCGACGCCGAACTGATCCTGTTGGCCGACGCGTTGTGGCGGGCGCTTGGCTTGGCCGATGTGCGGCTCGAACTCAACAGCCTGGGGCAGCCTCCCGAGCGGGCTCGTCATCGCACAGAATTGATTGCCTATCTTGAGCGGCATGCGGCGGCACTCGATGACGACGCAGTGCGGCGTCTGCACAGCAACCCCCTGCGCATTCTCGACAGCAAGAACCCGGCGCTGCAGACCATCATCGAGGCGGCGCCGCGGCTCGTCGATTTTCTGGGTGAAGCTTCGCTTGCACATTTCGAGGGCGTCAAATCCATCCTCGACGCCAGCGGCCTGGCCTATCGAATCAATCCGCGGCTGGTGCGGGGTCTGGACTATTACAACCTCACAGTATTCGAATTTGTCACCGACCGTCTGGGCGCCCAGGGGACAGTCTGCGCTGGTGGCCGCTATGACGACCTGATGGCACAGATCGGCGGCAAGCCGACGCCGGCCGTCGGCTGGGCCCTCGGCGTTGAACGCGTGCTCGACCTGCTCGGCCAGGGCGCTGCGCTCGAATCCCCATGGCGACCGGATGCCTATGCCATCGTCGCGGATGCCACGGCCATGCCGACGGTGCTGCGCACATTGCAGCAATTGCGCGCGCTCGGTGTGAAGGTGCAGATGCACGCCGCCACTGCCCAGGGCCTTGGCAGTTTCAAGTCGCAATTCAGGAAGGCCGATGCCAGTGGCGCCGCTTTCGCCCTGGTCTTTGGCGCCGATGAAATGGCCTCGGGCATGGTCGGCGTCAAACCATTGCGCGGCACTGCCGGTGATATGCGAGATGCCGCCGGAGCCGGCGACGTGCGAGATGCCGCTCAAGTGGCACGGCCTGTGGGCGATGTGGCTGCATGGGCGGCCAGCCTACAATCCAGCGCTTTCGCTGCAGCAAGCGCAACCCCTGCCGCTGCAAGCGGTCACTGAGACCTCCGGGACATGACTTCGTCGTTCCCCCCGCCAGAGTCAAGCCCAGTGGCAAAACCATCTTTTCGTGAGATCGCCCATGGCCAATCACCTCGACCTCGAAGATCAGGAACAACTCGACCAGCTCAAGCACTTTTGGAGCGTCTACGGTTCACTCATCACCTGGGCAGTGCTCCTCGTAGCCGGGGCCTACATTGCCTGGAACGGCTACAACTACTACAAGCGCAGTCAATCGTCGCAGGCAGCTGTTCTGTTCGATGAGTTGCAACGCAACGCCAATGCCAAGGATATCGGCCGCGCGCAGGCAGCGGCGTCGCGATTACAAACCAAATTTTCAGGCACGGCGTATGCGCAACAGGGGGCGCTCGCCGCCGCCAAAGCGCAGTACCAAGACAACAAGCCCGAGGACACCCGGCGCGAACTCGAGTGGGTGGTCGAACACGCAATGGATCCGGGCTACAAAGCGGTGGCCCGCCTGCGTTTGGCGGGCGTCTTGCTGGAAAGCAAGGCTTACGACGACGCGATGAAGGTTCTGGCGAGCGGTATCCCGCCTTCGTTCGAAGCGCTGGCTGCCGACCGGCGTGGGGACATATACGCCGTGCAGGGGCAGCGCGACAAAGCGGCGACGGCGTACCGCACAGCCTGGCTCGGCCTGCCGGCCAGTGATCCGTACCGCCGCGTCGTCGGCATGAAGCTCAACGCCGCCGGCGTCGATCCGGCGACCTTGTCGGTTTCTCTGGCCTCTGCAGGAACCCCTGCGAAGGCTGTCCCATGAGCGCGCCGGGCCGCTCCCAAGCGCTCATCTCGAAGCGCGCAGCGCGGAGGGTAGTTCAGTGAGCGCGCCGGGCCGCTCCCAAGCGCTCATCTCGAAGCGCGTCGCGCGGAGCGTAGTTCAGTGAGCGCGCCGCAGCGATCCTTTCAGCGCGGGCTTCTCGGGAGGCTCGGCATGGCCGTGGCGACGATCACCTTGCTCGCCGCCTGTTCCGCAGAAAAACCGAAGCCGGCCGAACTGCCACCGAATGTTCCGCTGCTCGGCGTCCGCCTGGCCTGGAGTGCCAAGCTGCCGCCAGTGACGTTTCCGTTGCAGGTCGATGCGAGCGGCGACATCCTGACGTTGGCTTCGTCGAACGGCACGATGATTGCCATTGACGCGCGCACCGGTGTCGAGAACTGGCGCGTTGACGTCGGCGCGCCCATCGAGGCGGGCGTCGGCAGCGATGGTTCGATCAGTGCCGTTGTCGTCAAGGGCAACGAACTGGTGGCCGTACAAGGCGGCAAGATCGCCTGGCGCCGCAAGCTCACTTCAGAGGCCTACACCGCCCCCTTGGTGGCCGGTCGCCGGGTGTTTGTGCTCACAGCCGACCGAAGCCTGAGCGCCTTCGATGGTCAAAGCGGTCGGCCGTTATGGACCCAGACCCGCACGCCAGAGCAACTGGTGTTGCGCAAGGGCGGCGTGCTGGTGGCAGTGGGCAATACGCTGGTGTATGGCGTCGGCGGCCGCTTGGTCGGCGTCAACCCGGCGGATGGCAGCACGCGTTGGGAGGCGCCGGTGGCCTCGCCACGCGGCACCAACGATGTCGAGCGCCTGGTCGACCTCACGGGCAGTGTCGCGCGCGATGGCGATGTGCTGTGCGTCCGCGCTTATTACGCCAGCATCGGCTGCGTCGATGCCGTGCGCGGCACGTTGCTCTGGAGCCGGCCGGCGGTGGGCGCCGAGGGCGTGACTGCCGACGACCGCCTAGTCTACGGCAGTGAAGCCAATGGCAGTGTGATCGCGTTGCGACGGGCCGACGGCGAACGCGCCTGGAGTTCCGACCGGTTGCGCTATCGCAGCTTGAGCGCGCCTTTGGCCGTTGGTCGGTCGATCGTTGTCGGCGATGGCTCCGGTCTCGTGCACGTGCTGTCGCGCGACGATGGCGCGCCGCAGAATCGCCTGCCGACCGACGGTTCGGCGATCGTCGCCGCGCCGGTGCTTATCGGCAATACAGTGGTCGTGGTTACGCAGAGCGGCGGCGTCTTTGGCTTTCGACCTGAGTAGCAGGCTGTTGAAACTCACCGCGCGGGCCGCGGCGCCTTTCAGGTCCTGTCCGTGACGCCGGGCTCTGAGCGGGGCCGGTGGTGAAACCCGTCATCGCACTGGTCGGCCGGCCGAACGTCGGCAAGTCGACCTTGTTCAATCGCATCACCGGCAGTCGCGATGCCATCGTCGCCGACTTCGCCGGACTCACGCGTGACCGTCACTACGGCAACGCGCACTTGGACCGGCGCGACTTCATCGTCGTCGATACCGGCGGCTTCGAACCCGACGCGGCCAGCGGCATCTACAGTGTGATGGCGCGCCAGACGCGCCAGGCCGTGGCCGAATGTGACGTGGTGCTGTTCGTCGTCGACGCACGCGAGGGCATCTCCGCTCAGGATCACGAGATCGCGCGCGAGCTGCGCAAGTTGGGCAAGCAGAGCCTGGTCGTCGCCAACAAGGTCGAGGGGATGAAGAGCGGCCCCCGGCTGGCCGAGTTTTACGAACTCGGTCTGGGCGACGTGTACGGCGTCTCGGCGGCGCATGGTGAAGGTGTTCGCGCTCTGGTCGAACACGCGTTGGCGCAATTGCCAAATGAATCGCTGGTGGCGCCGGATGCAGACGACGATGAGGCCGGCAAGCCCATCCGCCTGGCTGTTGCCGGCCGGCCCAACGTCGGAAAGTCGACGCTCATCAACGCCTGGCTGGGGGAGGAGCGACTGGTGGCCTTCGACCTGCCTGGCACCACGCGCGATGCCATTTCGGTGCCCTTCGAGCGCAGTGGACAACACTTTTCGCTGATCGATACGGCGGGCCTCCGGCGCAAGGGCAAAGTGTTCGAGGCCGTGGAGAAGTTTTCCGTAGTGAAGACGTTGCAGGCGATCGAGTCGGCCAATGTCGTGCTGCTGTTGCTGGATGCGACCCAGGGGGTCACCGACCAGGATGCGCACATCGCCGGCTACATTCTCGAGGCCGGACGGGCGGTGGTCATCGCCGTCAATAAATGGGATGCAGTCGACGCCTATCAACGCCAACAGGTGCAGCGACAGATCGAGCTGCGCCTGTCGTTTCTCAAGTTCGCGGCGCTGCATTTCATCTCGGCGACACGACGCCAGGGCTTGGCGCCGGTGTGGCGCGCCATCGCGGCCGCGCACGCTGCGGCCACGCGCAAGATGTCGACGCCGGTGTTGACGCGCCTGCTGCTTGAAGCCGTGCAATTCCAGGCGCCGCAGCGCGCCGGCATGTTCAGACCGAAGCTGCGGTACGCGCACCAGGGTGGCATGAACCCGCCGCTGGTGGTCATCCACGGCAATTCGCTCGAACACGTGACTGCGGCCTATCAGCGCTTTCTCGAAGGCCGTATTCGCAAGGAGTTCGACCTCGTTGGCACGCCGTTGCGCATCGCCTTGAAGACTTCTGACAACCCCTATGCCGAGCGCGCCGGTCCGCCAGCCAAGAGCGCGGGCTCAGGCAGGGCGTCTCGCCGAGTCGCTCGCAACGGCAACACCTGACCTGTCTTTCGCCCCGTCGCTGATGCAGCCTGTAAGGCTATGTCGGCAGAAATGTAAAGCGCGAAAACCCTGTGTTATGGTCTGCGGCCTCAACTACTTTTTTCTTGAACACGGAGAATATCGTGAGCAACAAAGGGCAACTTTTGCAGGATCCCTTCCTGAACACCCTGCGTCGGGAACATGTGCCGGTCTCGATCTATCTGGTCAATGGCATCAAGCTTCAAGGCCAGATTGAATCGTTTGACCAATATGTGGTGCTGCTGCGAAATACGGTGACCCAGATGGTCTACAAGCACGCCATCTCGACCATTGTCCCGGGGCGCGCCGTCAATTTTCTGGCCGCTGAGTCCGAGAGCGACGCCGCCAACGCGTGATCACCCGACATCCCTGCGGTAGTAGCGCTGCGCCTCCCGCGCAGAGCGCACTCTCTCGCCCTTGGTTTGACTGACACCATCTCGCGTCGGGACGGGGCTTGTGTGCTGGTCGGCGTCGACTTCGGTCATGCTGACTTCGATTCGGAACTGCAAGAGTTGAGTCTGCTCGCCAGCAGTGCCGGCCTGGAGCCGGTGGCGCACTTGAGTTGCAAAAGGAAGGCGCCCGACGCGGCCTTGTTCGTCGGCAGCGGAAAGGCCGACGAACTCAAAACCCTGGCCGATCTGCACGGTGCGACCGAGGTCATCTTCGACCAAAGCCTGTCGCCGGCTCAACAGCGAAACCTCGAGCGGCATCTCGGCGTGGCGGTCTACGACCGCACCTTCCTGATCCTCGAGATATTTGCGCAGCGCGCGCGATCTCATGAAGGCAAGCTCCAAGTGGAACTCGCGCGGTTGCAGTACCTGAGTACCCGTCTCGTGCGACGTTGGTCGCACCTGGAACGCCAGCGCGGCGGCATCGGCGCCCGCGGCGGCCCGGGGGAAACGCAGATCGAACTGGATCGACGCATGATTGGCGAGTCCATCAAGCGCACGCGAGAGCGCCTGACCAAGCTGATGCGCCAGCGTGGTACGCAGCGGCGCCAGCGCGAGCGCCAGGGCACTTACAAGATTTCTCTGGTCGGCTATACCAACGCCGGCAAATCTTCTCTTTTCAACGCGCTGGTCAAGGCGCGGGCCTATGCGGCCGATCAGCTCTTCGCCACTCTCGACACGACGACGCGGCAACTCTATCTGGGCACGACGGACGCGGGCAAACCCTTGCAGGTGTCGCTCTCCGACACGGTCGGCTTCATTCGCGACCTGCCGCATGGGCTGATCGATGCGTTCAAGGCCACGCTGCAGGAGGCTGTCGATGCCGACCTGTTGCTGCATGTGGTCGACGCCGCCAATCCCTCGCATCCGCAGCAGATAGACCAGGTGCAGCAGGTGCTGCGGGAGATCGGCGCCGAGGCCGTGCCGCAGTTGCTGGTCTTCAACAAGCTCGACGCACTGACGCCCGGCCGGTGGCCGCGGCAACTACAGGACTCAATCGAGATCGATGGCGTGCAGATAGCGCGCATCTTCATCAGCGCGCGCGATGGCGAGGGCCTGCCGCTGCTGCGTGAGGCGCTGGCGCAGCGCGCCGCGGACATGGCCGGGATGACCTTAGCGGCCGAGGCGCCATTGCCGGTGGCGCTGACCTGATTGGGCACAATCGGGCACCACAAAAATGAAGTGAGCGAATGAACGCAGTGACACATGAGGCGTCGGGCCGTGCGCCGCGCTGGAGTCGGTTCGGCAGGATGTTCAATCTGAACGACGGGCGCTGGGGCCGCGACGGCGAATCGTCTTCGTCAGACGACAAGCCACCGGCCGAGCCGGCGGCGCGTCCCGACGAAGCGCCTGCGCCGGCGCCACCACCACCGCGGCCGCGCCCAAGTAGCGCCAATCAGGGGCCGCCCGACTTGGACGAGATGTGGCGCGACTTCCGCAAGAAGCTGCCGGGTGTCTTCGGCAACGGCAACAATGGCGGCCGCCGGCCCGGCGGCGGCGGCCCGGGGGGCAAGCCGCCCGACATGAAGAACGCCGGCATCGGCATTGCGTTGGTGGCGGCGGTGGCCTTGCTGATCTGGCTGGGCACCGGTTTCTTCATCGTGCAGGAGGGCTACCAGGCTGTCATCACGCAGTTCGGGCGCTACCAGAGCACCGTAGGCGCTGGTTTCAACTGGCGGTTGCCGTACCCGATCCAGCGGCATGAACAGGTCAAGTCGACGATCCTGCGCTCGACCGATATCGGCCGTGAGAACGTCCTCAGCGCCACCGGGTTGCGCGAACTGGCCATGCTGACCAAGGACGAGAACATTGTCGAGGTCAAGTTTGCCGTGCAGTACCGCGTGAGCGATCCGCGCGCCTGGTTGTTCGAGAGCCGCGACCCCGAACGCGCGGTCGAGCAGACGGCCGAAACGGCGGTGCGCGAGGTCGTCGGCAAACTGGGCATGGATACGGTCATGCAGAAGAAGGAACTGATTTCACCGCAGGTTCGCACCTTGATGCAGTCGCTGCTCGATCGCTACAAGATCGGTGTCGAGGTGGTGGCTGTCAACTTGCAGGAGGGCGGTGTGAAGCCGCCTGAACAGGTGCAGGCGGCATTCGATGATGTGCTCAAGGCCGGGCAAGAGCGCGAAAGGGCGAAGAACGAGGCACAGGCCTATGCCAACGACGTCATTCCTCGCGCAACAGGCACGGCGTCGCGGCTGATCGAAGAGGCCGGTGGCTACAAGGCGCGCATTTCGGCTCAGGCGCAGGGCGACGCCGAGCGTTTCTCGCAGATCCTCACCGAGTACGAGAAGGCGCCGCAGGTCACACGGGATCGCATGTACATCGACACCATGCAGCAGATCTACGCCAACACCTCTAAGGTGCTGGTCGACAGTCGCAGCGGTTCAAACCTGCTGTATTTGCCTCTGGACAAGCTGATGCAGATGACGACGTCCGGCAACAGCGTGGGTGATTCGGCAGCAGCTGGCAGCATGCCGGCCCAATCGGCGCCGCCCACATCGACCACCACCGGCAGCGCCGCCGATCCGCGCTTGCGCGACGGCCGCTCGCGCGAGCGCGACCTGCGGCCCTGAAGCACGCGGGAAATTTTTAATCATGAACAGAATCGGTTTTATCGTCACCACCTTCCTGGTGCTCCTGCTCGTTGCGAGTTCCATGCTGTTTGTCGTCGACCAGCGCCAGTTCGGCGTCGTCTATGCATTCGGCCAAATCAAGGACGTGGTCAAGCAGCCTGGGCTCAACTTCAAGCTGCCGCCACCGTTTCAGAACGTTTCCTATCTCGACAAACGTCTGCTGACGCTGACGCCGCAGACGGCCGAGACCATGCTGACGCAGGATCAAAAATGGATCGTCGTCGACTGGTATGTGCGCTGGCGCATCACCGACCCTTCGCAGTACATCCGCAATGTCGGCCTCGACGAATCTTCGGGGGCGATGCAGTTGAGCCGCGTCACCAAGGACGCCCTTTTGTCCAACGTCGGCAAACGCTCCGTGCGCGACCTCATCTCGACCGACCGTGAGGAGGTCATGGCGGCGGTCAAGCGCGAGGTGCTGAGCCGGGTACAGGGAGCCAGCCCGTGGGGCGTCGATATCGTTGACGTGCGCATCACCCGCGTCGATTACGTCAAGTCGATCACCGAATCGGTCTACAACCGCATGCGCGCCGAGCGCAACCGGGAAGCCAATGAGTTGCGTGCCACCGGCTTCGCCGAGGGCGAGAAGATTCGCGCCGACGCCGACCGCCAGCGCGATGTGACGGTGTCAAACGCCTACCGCGACGCGCAAAAGGTGAAGGGCGAGGGCGACGCCGAGGCAGCGGCCGCTTACGCGGCGGCGTTCGGGCGCGATCCGCAGTTTGCGCAGTTCTATCGCAGCCTCGACGCCTACAAGGCCGCCTTCAACAGGAAGAGCGACGTGCTGGTGATCGATCCGTCCTCGTCCGAGTTTTTCCGGGCGCTCAGCAGCTCCGGTGATGTTTCAGGAGCCAGGCGTTCAGCCACGGCGCCGACTCCAGGCCCGGCGATGGCACCGGCATCACCACCAGTGCCACCAGCGCTGGCACTGGCGCCGGCGCCGGCGCGCGCAGCGACGTCGGGGTCAAGCTCGCCTGTCGCCGGAGCCGACACCTCTGCAGGTGACGTGCGTCGGGTGGAGCCGGCGCGCTGATAAAGAGCGACGGCGCCCCGCCTGTGCACGCGTAATGGACAGCGATAGCTGGTGGAGCGCCCTGGCGCTGGTGCTGGTCATCGAAGGACTGCTGCCTTTCCTGTCGCCGACCGGTTGGCGCCGGGCCTTCAGTCAGTTGCTGCAGTTGCGCGATGGCCAGTTGCGCTTCTTCGGACTGTGCAGCATCGCCGTTGGGCTGCTGCTGTTGTGGCTGGCAACGTAAGCCGCAGAAGTCGCGTCACGTCGAGTCTCTCGCTGCTGAATGACCAGCTCGCACGGCAGGGCGGGTTCATGCAGCTGAGGCCCCGATAGAATCCCGGCTTTAACAGCCCACGCTTTTCTCAATGTCCGCCTGGGTCCTGCCGGATCACATTGCCGATGTGCTGCCGTCCGAGGCGCGCCACATCGAAGAACTGCGCCGCCGCCTGCTCGACACGGCCCGCGGTTATGGCTGCGAATTGGTGATGCCGCCGCTGCTCGAGCATCTCGAATCCCTGCTCTCGGGCACCGGTGAAGCACTCGATCTGCAGACCTTCAAACTGGTCGACCAACTTTCCGGGCGGACCATGGGTTTGCGCGCCGACACCACGCCGCAGGTGGCGCGTATCGACGCGCATCTGCTCAATCGCCTGGGCGTGGCGCGGCTGTGCTACTGCGGCCCGGTGCTGCATACGCGTCCGGATCGTCCGTACGCCACGCGCGAGCCGCTGCAGTTCGGCGCCGAGATCTACGGTCATGCGGGACTCGAAGCCGATCTGGAGGTGTTGTTGCTGGCGCTCGATTGCCTGCGCTCGGCCGGTTTCGTCGGCCCTCTGGTCGTCGACATGGCCGACGCCCGCGTGGTTCGCTCGCTGCTATCCGGCGTGCCGGCCGATGGCACCGTGTTGGCGCGTGTGCACGCCGCCCTTGCCGCCAAAGACAGCAGCGCGCTCGAGGCGCTGACGCGGTCATTCCCGGAGCCGTCTCGCTGCGGTCTCGAGCGACTCTCGCATCTCTATGGCGACGCCTCGGTGCTGGACGAGGCCGGGCGCCTGCTGCCATCCACCTCGACGCTGCGCTGCGCTCTGGCCGAGTTGCAACAACTCTCGGAACAGTTGCAAGGCAGCGCGAATGTCGAGATCAGCTTCGATCTGTCGGACCTGCGGGGCTATGCCTATTACAGCGGCATGCGCTTCGGCATTTATGCGGAAGGCGCCGGCGACGCGCTGGTGCGCGGTGGACGCTACGACGAGGTCGGCGCCATTTTCGGGCGCAACCGCCCGGCTGTGGGCTTCAGTCTCGATCTGCGCGAACTGGTGCGGGTGTTGCCGCCGTTACCGCCGACGCCGGCGATCCGTGCGCCATGGGGCGCAGACGCGGGTTTGCGTGAGGCCGTATCGGCGCTGCGGCGCGCCGGAGAGACCGTGCTATGCGCATTGCCGGGACACGATCACGAGATTGATGAATTTGCCTGCGACCGGGAGTTGGTTGCCAAGGGCGCCGATGCCGGTCTCGACCAGTGGCGCGTGCAACCGATCCACTCAATTGAAATCAGCGCATCGCCATGAACGTGACCACTGGAAGAAACGTCGTTGTCGTCGGTACCCAGTGGGGCGACGAGGGCAAGGGCAAGCTGGTCGACTGGCTGACCGAGAGCGCCCAGGGCGTGGTCCGCTTCCAGGGCGGTCATAACGCCGGTCACACGTTGGTGATCAACGGCGTCAAAACGGCGCTCAACCTGATTCCCAGCGGCATCATGCGGCCCGGCGTCAAGTGCTACATCGGCAACGGCGTGGTGCTGTCGGTCGAGCAGCTGTTCAAGGAGATCGAGCGACTCGAGGCCGCTGGCGTCGAGGTCCGTTCACGCCTGCGCGTGAGCGAAGCCTGCCCACTCATCCTGCCTTTTCATGCGGCCCTGGACTTGGCGCGTGAGGCCGTGCGGGAGAGCGGCGGCAGCGAGAAGATCGGCACCACCGGCAAAGGCATCGGACCGGCCTACGAGGACAAGATCGCCCGACGCGCGTTGCGCGTGCAGGACCTCAAATACCCGGATCGTTTTGCCGAGAAGCTGCGCGTTCTGCTCGATCTGCACAATCATGTGCTCACCACATTCCTGAAGGCTCCGGCCATCGATTTCGACAGCGTGTATGCGCAGGCCATGATCGACGCCCAGCGTTTGATGCCGATGATGGCCGATGTCTCGCGCGAGCTGAACGACGCGCACTTGGCCGGCGCCAACCTGCTGTTCGAGGGCGCGCAGGGTACGCTGCTGGATGTCGACCACGGCACCTACCCGTTTGTCACTTCCAGCAACTGCGTCGCCGGTAATGCCGCGGCCGGATCGGGCGTCGGCCCGCGCATGCTGCATTACATCCTGGGCATCACCAAGGCCTATTGCACGCGCGTTGGCGGCGGACCCTTTCCGACCGAGCTGGACTGGCAAAAGCCAGGCACACCAGGCCACCACATGTCCACCGTCGGCGCTGAAAAGGGCGTCGTCACCGGCCGCAGCCGGCGCTGCGGCTGGTTCGACGCCGCCTTGCTCAAACGCTCGGCCCAGGTCAATGGTCTGTCTGGCCTGTGCATCACCAAGCTCGACGTGCTCGATGGTCTGAAAGAACTCAAGCTGTGCACCGGCTATCGGCTCGACGGCCAGAGCACCGACATCCTGCCACTCGGCGCCGACGAAATAGCGCGCTGCGAGCCCGTCTACGAAACCATGGATGGCTGGAGCCAGAGCACCGTCGGCGTGACGCAATACGAACGTCTGCCCGTGGCCGCGCGGCTGTACCTGCAACGCATCGAACAGGTTACCGGTGTGCCGATCCACATGGTCTCCACCGGTCCGGATCGCGATCACACGATCATGATGCGGCATCCGTTCTTGGCTGAGTGAGCGCAATACGCAATGCGGAATGCCGGACGCACAAGACGTGGAGGTCTCGCGGAAGACGCAAAAGAACGCAAGAAGACCTCTGCGCCTTCTGCGTACGGTAGTCCGATTTATCTTCCTGGAGCCATTCAATGTTGACCGAAGACGGCAAGCATCTCTATGTGAGCTACGACGAGTACCACAACCTGATCGAAAAACTGGCGATCAAGGTGCACCAGTCGGCTTGGGAGTTCGACACCATCCTGTGTCTGGCGCGTGGCGGCATGCGCCCGGGCGATGTCTTGTCGCGAATATTCGACAAGCCACTGGCGATCATGTCGACCAGTTCGTACCGCGCCGATGCCGGCACCATCCAGGGCCATCTCGACATTGCCCGCTTCATCACCACGCCCAAGGGCGAGATCGCCGGCAAGGTGCTGTTGGTCGATGACTTGGCCGATACTGGCCACACGCTGCATGCCGTAGTCGATCGGCTGAAGAGCAACTACCTGCCGATCTCCGAACTGCGCAGCGCCGTGCTGTGGACCAAGTCGGCCTCGACCTTTGAAGCCGATTACTCGGTTGAGCACCTGCCGACCAACCCCTGGATTCATCAGCCGTTCGAGAGTTACGACAGCATGGGTGCGCAGAAGCTGCTCGACAAGTGGAAAGTTTGAAGGTTCGACGATGACGCAAGCCATCACCCAGCTGATCCACCATCCGTACCAGCCGCCGGACAGCTTCGCAGCGCCGCAGCCGGCGGTGCACAAGGCATCGACCGTGTTCTTTGCCAATGTGGCGTCGATGCGTGCGCGCCAATGGCAGAGCAAAGCCGGCTACACCTACGGCCTGCATGGCACGCCGACTACGTTCATCCTCGAGGAACGGCTGGCGGCACTCGAGGGCGGTCGCCAGTGCCTGCTGCTGCCGAGCGGGCTGGCAGCCATCGCCCTGGTGTCTTTTGCGCTGCAGAAGCAGGGCGACGAGGTGTTGCTGCCCGACAATGCTTACGGGCCGAACAAGGCCCTGGCGCTCGGCGAGTTGGCCAACTTCGGCATCACACATCGCCTTTACGACGCGATGAACGCGGCCGATCTCGCCGACAAGTTGTCCGAGCGCACGAAGCTGGTCTGGCTCGAAGCGCCAGGATCGGTGACGATGGAGTTCCCCGATCTGTCGGCGCTCACGGCACTTTGCCGCGCTCATGGCGCCATCAGCGTGCTCGACAACACCTGGGGCGCCGGCCTGGCCTTCAATCCCTTCGCTTTCGATGGCGAAGGCGAGGGCGTCGATGTCTCGGTGCACGCGCTCACCAAGTACCCGAGCGGCGGCGGCGATGTGCTGATGGGCAGCTGCGTCACGCGCGACGACGAGTTGCATCTGGCGCTCAAACTCACGCACATGCGCATGGGCTGGGGCATCGGCGGCAACGATGCCGAACTGCTGCTGCGGGCGCTGCCGAGCATCGCCCTGCGCTACGCCGCTCAGGACGCGGCGGCGCGCGATCTGGCGACATGGCTGCAGGAGCGCGACGAAATTGCGCAGGTGCTCCATCCGGCGCTCCCAGGGTCCCCCGGCCACGAACATTGGCTCGCGCTGTGTGGCGGTACGCGCGATGCCGCCGGCGCGGTGCCGGCCGGCCGCGCTGCCGGCCTGTTCTCTGTCGTGTTTGACGCGCGCTACAGCGCCGCCCGGGTCGATGCCTTCTGCGACGCGCTGCAGCTCTTCAAGCTCGGCTATTCATGGGGTGGGCCGATCAGTCTGGCAGTGCCTTACGACATCAGCCTGATGCGCGACGCCGGCGTGGCGCCGTGGCCGCATCAGGGAACGCTGGTGCGCTTGGCGATCGGCCTGGAAGCACCTGGCGACCTGCGCGCCGATCTGGCGCAAGCGCTGGCCGTGCTGTAGAGGCAGCGCGGCAGCGCGGCAGCGCGGCATCGACGTGGCGCGCCAGCGCTGATGACCATGCCCGATCGCGTACAGTCGGCATGAGCGCAGTGCGGTCGCCTCGACCGCCCGCGAGCCAGGAGTGCCGGTGGCTACACCCAATTACGGATACGAGAAGCGCCAGAAAGAGTTGGCCAAGCGTAAGAAGAAGGAAGAAAAGCTGCGCGACAAGGCCGCTCGCAAACTGGGGCCGAGCACAGAAGGATTGGCGCCGGGGGACCCGGAAAGCGACATGGCCTCGCTCGAACGCGAAGCACCGACGGTGCCCGAACTGCCGACGAAGAACGGCTGAGAAGGCATGAATAAATCTACGATTTCTTCACTCCTTCCCAAGGGCGCATGCGCACGACGCCGCGCAACCGCCAAGCGTTAATTGACCAGCAACTTGCGCAACGCCGGCCACACGTTCTCGAGGATGCGCGGATGGGCAGCAGCCACCGGATGAATGCGATCGGCCTGGAACATCGACGTCGCATCCGGTCCATCCGCCACGTTTTTCAGAAGGAACGGCACCACCGGCGAGCGCGTGGCATCTCCGACATCGCTGAACACCTGCTCGAAGCGCTTGAGATAAGTCATGCCGTAGTTCGGCGGCACCTGGATGCCAACGATCAACACCCGCGCTTCGGCCTTTTGCGCGGCTTCGACGATGGCCTGCAGGTTGGCCTCGGTCTGCGCCACCGGCAGGCCACGCAAAGCGTCGTTGGCGCCGAGTTCTACCACCACCGTTTGCGGGTGATGTTCGCGCAGCAGGGCGGCAATGCGCGAGCGTCCACCCGAAGTTGTCTCGCCGCTGATGCTGGCATTGACGATGCGCGCCGGAATCTTCTGCTCGGCCAAGCGAAGCTCGAGCAGTGCCACCCAACCCTCGCCACGCCTCAACCCGTATTCGGCGCTCAGTGAATCGCCGAGCACCAGCAGAACCGGCGCCCGATCGCCTTGATTTGTGTCGCCGGCGGCCGCGCCCGCGCCGGTTGCAAGACCCCCAGTACCCGCAAGCGCGGCAAGCGCCATAAAGTCTCTTCGATTCAAAGCCAAACCCTTTCCCATGGATGAACCCGCTTCCCCAGCCGACGCAATTGTTGCCGTTGAGCATGTTTTCAAGTCGGTCGCCGACTCCAGCGGCACCCTTGACATTCTGCAAGACATCCACTTTTCGCTCGGCCGGCGCGAGACCGCCGCAATCGTCGGTGCGTCCGGCTCGGGCAAGAGCACCCTGCTGTCGATCGTCGCTGGACTCGATACGCCGACCCGCGGCACGGTCAGGCTGGCCGGCCAAGACCTGTTCGCCATTGATGAGGACGAGCGTGCGGCGCTGCGGGCTCGAAACGTCGGCTTTGTCTTCCAGAGCTTTCAGTTGCTCGGCAACTTGAGCGCACTCGAGAACGTCATGCTGCCGCTTGAACTGGCCGACCGCAGGGATGCGCGCAGCGCCGCTACCGACATGCTCGGTCGCGTCGGTCTGGGCCAGCGATTGCGCCATTACCCGAAGGTGTTGTCGGGCGGCGAACAACAGCGCGTGGCGCTGGCCCGCGCCTTCGTCGTGCAGCCGCAGGTGCTGCTGGCCGACGAACCCACCGGCAGCCTCGACTTCGCCACCGGCGAGCAAGTGATGAAACTGATGTTCGACCTCAACCGCGAACTCGGCACGACCCTGGTGCTCGTCACCCACGATCGCGGCATCGCCGAACGTTGCGAGCGGCGCATCACCATCGAGGCGGGGCGCGTCAGCGCCGATGACGCGGCCGGCGGGCCTTCACCGTCCGCTTCGTAGACGTGCCGTCACCGGAAAAAATACAAGGAGACTTGATGCAAGCAATATCCCACGGCACTGCGTCACCCGTCGCAGCGCGCGCTGCAGCGTGTCCGCGTATGGCATGCGCGCTCGCCGTCGGCGCCCTGATGCTGCCGGCTTTGGCAGGCGCGCAAACCCCGTCGCCCTCGCTGTCGGCATACCCCACCAAGCCAGTGCACATCGTCGTGCCATTTCTGCCGGGCACCGCCTCCGACACGTTGGCACGCCTGGTCGGCGCCCGACTGGCGACGCGTCTGGGGCAGCCCTTCGTCATCGAGAACAAGCCGGGCGCCGCAGGCAACATCGGGGCCGACGCAGCCGTCAAGGCGGCGCCCGATGGCTACACGTTGATGATGGCAACGTCCTCGCATGTCGTGAACCCGTCGCTATACAAGAAAGTGAACTACGACCCGGTGCGCGACTTCGCGCCGGTGGCGATGCTGGTGAAGATTCCGTCGGTGCTGGTGGTGGCGCCAGACTCGCCAGCCAAGACCGTGGCCGAATTGGTCGCTCTCGCCAGGGCGGCACCGGGCAAGCTCAACTACGGCTCCGGCGGATCGGGCAGCCTGGCCCATCTGAGCGGTGCAACTTTCGCTCGCGCCGCCGGGCTCGATCTGGTGCATATCCCATACAAAGGCGCTCCGGAAATCCTGGTGTCGGTGATGTCGGGTCAGGTGCAACTCGGCTTCCCCACGCTCGGCACTGCGGTGCCGCAAGTGCGCGGCGGCAAGTTGCGCGCGTTGGCTGTGACCAGCGCCAAACGCAATCCACAGTTGCCCGACGTGCCGACGATGATCGAGGCCCTGCCCCCGGGTTTCGAGCTGGTGGCCTGGTTCGGCATCTGGGCGCCGGCCGGTACACCCGCCGTGATCATCGACCGATTGAACGACGAGGTGAACACGATGCTCAAGGCGCCGGAGCTTGTGGCCAAGCTCACCGGCGATGGCAGCGAGGTCGTGCCGATGGAGCCGGCCGCGTTCAGCGCCTTCGTGCGCACGGAAGCCGTCAAGTGGGCCAAGATCGTCAAGGACTCGGGCGCGAGCATCGATTAGAAGCAGAAAGAAGCGGCGTGCGGCAGAACATGCCGGTCGCCAGCGTGATGGCAGAAGTTCAGAAAGGCAAGGCATGTTCTGGTGCGTGTTCGGCGAGATACTTGATCAAACTTTGCCGGCGCCTGTTGACCAATGGATTCGCACTGGGTGATACTTGATCAAACGCCAAGCCGTTCCGGCGTAACAGGAGACCCGACCATGACCATTCAGACAGGGGCGTTTCGTGCTTTCTGCCGTGTCCTAGCTTTCGTCCTGACATCGATTTTCGCGGCGCTGCCTGCATCGGCAGAGGACAAATATCCCGACCATTCCATCACCGCCGTCGTGCCCAACGCCGCCGGCGGCGCCCTGGACGTTTATGCGCGCATCATCTCCAAGCATTTGGGCGAGCGGCTCGGACAACGCGTGATCGTGCAGAACATCGTTGGCGCTGGCACCGCCACCGGCTCGCGCGCGGTGCTGGACGCCAAGCCCGACGGCTACACGCTGCTGGTGCATCACCAGGCGCTCATGGGCATTTCTGCACAAGGCATCCTGGGTCGCCCGTTCGGCGATCTGGTGCCACTCGCACGGACCGGCGGTAACGATACGGCGTTCGTCACGCGCAAGGGGATGTCGTTCACCGACCTTAAATCGCTGCAGGCATATGCCAAAGCCAATCCGGGCAAGGTGCGCATGGGCGTGTTTCTCACAGCGCACAGCCACTATGTGGCGTTGGAGTTCATGGAAGCGTTGGGCATCGAGATGAAGATGATCAATGTCCCTGGCGGCGACGCGCCGCTGCGCGCAGCACTGCTTGGAGAGCACATCGATGTGATGCTGGCAACCCCGTCCACTTCGCGTTCCTATGTTGCCGCCGGTGACTTTGTGCCGCTGGCCTTCCTCGCCGACTATCGTTCGCGCGACATGCCCAATGTGACAACTGCGGTCGAGCAAGGCTTCCCGCAACTGGTCACCAACGTCACCAACTATTGGTGGGCGCGCAAGGAAACGCCTCAGCCTGTCCTCGACCTGCTGACGACGAAGCTGGAGGAAACCATGGCCAGTCCAGAATTGAAGGCCGAGCTTGGGGCCCAGATCGAAGACCTGCGCTTCGCCAAGGGTGATGCGCTGGGAAAAGAAGTGGCCGAACAGTACGCACTTTTCGAGCGACTGACGAAGAATTACGGACTGGAGAAGCGCAACTGACAGTGGAGTGGCGGTCGTCGTTCGATTCATGAAAGACCTGTTCGCGGGCCTGTTCCTCGCTGCATTGATGGCCGTGTTTCTGTTTCAGGCGGCGGCCCTGCCACCGCCGCGCTACGAGCCGCTCGGCGCGGCCTTTCTGGCCAAGCTGGTGCCAGGCCTGGCACTGATGCTTGCCTTGCTGGTCGCTGTGCGTGGTGCGCGGCGCATGGTTCGTGGAAACGCAGGGCCTACCGACGCGAGCACTGACAAAGGCCGGACGGCCGTGCGCACATTAGCCATGCTCGCGTGCATCGCCGCCTGGGGCGCCGCCATGCAAGCGGGTCTGTCGTTTCGTATCTCGGCCTTCGCCTTCGTCGTGGCCAGTGCATTGGTGCTCGGCATTGGCCGCCGGCTATCCAACGCAGCGGTATTGCTGCTGGTGGCGCTGGTTTTTTCGTTCGGCGTCGATTGGCTGTTTCGCTCGTACCTCGATGTCATCCTCCCCTGAGATGGAGCATGCCCGCCGCGCCGAACTGGCCGTCGTTGGCTTGGGCGAAATCGGCGGCGGGCTGGCGCGCTACCTGGCCGCTACCGGTATTCGCGTCGCGGGTTTCGATATCGATGCCGCCGCTCGCGCGCGAGCCGTGCTAGCAGGCGTGCTCGCGTGTGACAGCTTGGGCGACGCCGTCGACTGTGCGCCCCTGGTCGTTACTTCGCTGCCGAGCGAATCGGCGTTGCGCGCGGTGTATCTGGACGGCGATGGCCTCGCCGCTGCAGGCTCGCGCATCACGACCTGCGATCTCTCCACAGTCTCCGTCGCGCTGGCGAAGGCGTTATCGAAGGCGCGAACTGCGGCTGGTGCTGCGCACGTGGAAGGCGCCCTGATCGGCGTCGGTCGCGATGCCGAGCAGGGCAATGTGCACCTGTTGTTGGCCGGGACCGACGCCGCCATCGATGCGCTCGCGCCGCTTCTGCGCGCGGCCGGGCGCGGCAGCACTCGCTTTGCCGAAGCCGGGCACGCGAATCTGGCGAAAATTCTGAACAACGGCATCGGTCAGGCCACGTTGGCCGCTATTGCCGAAGCGCTGGCGTTGGCACGCGCCGTCGGTCTGCCTTGCGAGCCACTGGTCGAAGCCATGATCGTCGGCCGTGGTGCCGGCTACTCGATGGTGCTCGAGCGACACGGCAGCAATATGGCGCGCGACGCGGATGGCCCGGGCACGGCGGCCTTGGCGCTCAAGGATGCCCAGGCGTTGGCGCATGCGTTGGCCGAGGTGCCGCTGACGCTACCGTTGCTCACCGCCACGGCGCGCAGCATGGCCGAGGCCGTGGCCAAAGAAGGCTGCCAGCGTCAAGCTGTGGCGTTGGCGCGCTGGACCGCACGCGTCGCCCGTAGCGGCGCGGCCGAGGTCGACCCTTCCGTTCGCTCAGACGAGCGGTCTGCGAAGGGGCCGGGGCGTTGAACGAGCTTGGGTTGCTGGCCAGCGCCTTCGCGTCGCACATGACCGCGCATGGCATGGCATATTCAGCGATCGGTGTCGCATTGGGGCTGGTCTTCGGCGCCATCCCCGGTCTGAACCAGGGCGTGTTGATGGCGCTCACATTGCCGCTGACCATCACCATGGACAACCTGCTGGCGCAGTACCTGCTGGTCGGCATGTATGTCGGCGGGGTGAGCGGCGGACTGACGTCGGGCATCCTGCTCGGCATTCCTGGCACGCCGGCCTCAGTGATGAGCACCTTCGACGGCCACGCCATGGCCAAGCGGGGCCAGGCGGCGCGTGCGTTGGCGCTCGGCATCACCGCGTCACTGATGGGCGGCCTGATCTCGTGGCTGTTGCTGGCGACGATCTCGGTGCCGATCGCCAGAGTCGCTGTTCGCTTCGGCCAGTTCGAAATGGCGGCAATGATCGTCGGCGGGTTGCTTTTGATCGCTGCCGCGAGCCAGGCCGATACGCTCAAGGGCCTGTTAGCCGGACTGCTGGGCATCGTGGTGGCACTGGTAGGGCTTGATCCCGTCACCTCAGACAAGCGCTTCACCTTTTCGTTCGAGGCGCTGGATCGCGGACTCGACCTGTTCCCTGTGCTGATGGGCGTCTTCGCGATCGGTGGCCTGCTGGCCGAAACCATGCCCGACCGCCCTGTGGTCGAACAGGTGCGCACGAAAATCGTCGACGTGCTGCGCGCAGTCGGTGCGATCGGCCGGCACAAATGGAATGTCGTCCGCTCCGGGCTGATCGGCTCTTGGATCGGCATCCTGCCGGGTGCAGGTGCCAACATTGGCGCCATCATTGCCTACGTCGCGACGCAAAACATCGACAGCGATCCCGCCAGTTTTGGCAGCGGGCGTGAAGAGGGCGTGGTCGCCGCCGAAACCGGCAACAACGCCACCGTCGGCGGCTCGCTGGTGCCGATGATCGCGCTCGGCATCCCCGGGGCACCGGCCGACGTGTTCCTGATGGCGGCGCTGATCTTTCACAACATCAACCTCGGACCGTTGCTCATCCGGGAGTCGCCCGGCGTGTTCTTCGGCATCATTGCCACCTACCTGGTGGCCAATGTACTGATGTTCCTGATCCTGATCGTCGCCTGCGTGCCGTTGGCGCGCATCGTCAACATACCGCGCCACTACCTGGTGCCCGTGATCCTGGTGTGCTCGACCATCGGCACCTACTCGATCAATAGCCAGTTGTTCGACGTGTGGGTGATGTTCGCTTTCGGCGCCATCGGCTTTGCCATGATCGTCGCCGGTATTCCGACGGCGCCATTTGTTATCGGCCTGGTACTGGCCCCGCTGCTGGAGACGTCGCTGCGCTCGGCGCTGATGGAATCGGACGGGAGCTTTCTGCCGTTTCTCACGCGGCCGGCGGCGATGTCGATCCTGATCGGCTCGATCGTTTTCGCGTTGTGGCCGTGGGCGTCGCGGCACTGGCGCATGCGCAGCCAGCGGCTGGGGTCGAGCACCGCCGCCATGCGCTCTGAACCTGATGCACCCGACGTATCCGAAACGTCGAAAGTGCCGCGGACACGCCGATGACCTTTATCGACACCCACCATCACCTCTACGATTTGGACGGGGAGCCCGATGGCTATCCGGCGCTGCGCGGCCCTTTGCGCGCCACCGCGTTCGGAGACGATGCTGCGCTTCGCAAAAACTACGGCATCGAAGCGTACTGCGCCGACCTGACAGCGATGCGTGGATGCAGGTCGGTGCATATCGAAGCTGGCCGCCAACCCGGCGATCCGGTGCAGGAAAGCGCTTGGCTGGCCAGCCTAGCCGAGCGTACGGGCCTGCCGAGCGCCATCATCGCCAACGTCGATCTGGGCCGACCCGATGCAGAGCGGATGCTTGCGCGCCATGCCGCCTTCGGCCGGGTGCGGGGCATTCGCCAGATGGCGACCACCTCCGGCGGCCTCGTCAACCTGCAGCCCGAGGACACCCAGTTCCTGAACCCAGCTTGGCTTGCCAACCTGCCGCTGCTGGAACGCCACGCCTGGTGTCTGGAGTTGCAGGCGCCGCCTGGTGTCGCGCTCGCCGCCGCCGGCGTGGCCCGGCGCCATCCTGAAATCACTTTTGTCCTTACGCATTGCGGCCATCCGATCGATCGCACCGGCGCTGGGATGGCGCGCTGGCACGCCGGGCTCGACGCTTTTGCCGCATGTGCCAACGTCGTGGTCAAGTTGAGCGGCTTCTTCATGATGAACCCGAGCCAGACTGGTGATGGCGTTCGCGCCATCGTCGACGCCGTGCTCGAGCGGTTCGGCGCGGCGCGGTCGATGTTCGGCTCGAACTTTCCTGTGGACCGCCTGTTTGTCGGTGCTGCAGATTGGCGTCGCATGATCGATTCGGCGATCAGCGAGCGGTCACAAGCCGAGCGAGAGCGCCTTCTCGCCGGCACTGCACGTGCCGTGTATCGCATCGAAGCAGCCTAAATTGAAAGAGAGCCATGACCACGCCAACAAGCAACCTCCTCGTCATCGTCTCGGATGAGCAGGCAGCCCAGTACATGGGGTGCAGCGGACATCCGATCGTCAAGACCCCGCATCTCGATCGGCTCGCCGCTCGCGGTACGCGCTTCGAGAATGCGTACACCAACTGCCCGATCTGCGTGCCGGCTCGCGCGTCGCTCGCGACAGGCCGTTATGTGCACGAGATCGGCACCTGGGACAACGCCATCTCCTATGAAGGCACGCCGACCTCATGGGCGGATCGGCTCACGGCCGCCGGCCGACCCGCGGTGTCGATCGGCAAGCTGCACTATCGCGATGACCAGGTGCTCGGTGGCTTCGATGAAACGCAGATGCCGATGCACATCATCGACGGCCTGGGCGACCTGCTCGGCTGCGTGCGCGACCCGCTGCCGGTGCGGCACAAGACCAAATCGCTGTCGCAGGAACTCGGGCCCGGCGAATCGAGCTACACCCGCTACGACCGGGCCATCACCCAGGCGGCGGTCGACTGGATCGAGCAAGTCGCGCCTACCCGCAGTGAGCCGTGGACGCTGTATGCCGGGCTGGTGGCGCCGCACTTTCCGCTGATCGCGCCGCCGGAGTTCTTCGCCATGTATCCGCCAGAGCAGATGCCGCTGCCCAAGGCGTCCGACCCGTCCGAGTGGCCACGCCATCCCTGGTTGGAGCAGATTCGCAAATGCTTCATCTGGAACGATTTTTTCGACGACGACAAGCGCCGTCTGGCAACCGCCAGCTACTTCGCGTTGTGCTCTTTCTTGGACGACAACATCGGCAAGATCCTGGCTGCGCTGGACGGGTCCGGGGCCGCCGCACGCACGCGCATCCTCTATGCGAGCGACCACGGCGACAACCTTGGCGTGCGCGGTTTGTGGGGCAAGTCGAACCACTACGAGGAGTCGGTGGCGATCCCGTTGATCATTGCCGGTCCCGATGTGCCCGAGGGCCGCGTCATGACGACGCCAGTGACGCTGGTCGACGTGTTTCCGACGGTACTCGATTGCACCGGGACTGCGGCGCTTGCCGAAGACGCCGACAAGCCCGGCCGCAGCCTGCTCGCCCTGGCGCGCGGCGAAGAGGAGCCGGATCGGGTGGCCTTCTCCGAATACCACGCCGCCGGTGCGGCGTCGGGCACCTTCATGCTCCGGCGCGGCCGCTACAAACTGATCTGGTATGTCGGCATGGCACCGCAGCTTTTCGATTTGCAGGCCGACCCTGAGGAGATCAATGACCTCGCCGATGCACCCGCGCACCAGGCCGAGCGCAAGCTACTGGAGGCGTTGTTGCGTGGCATCTGTGACCCCGACGCCGTCGACCGACAAGCCAAGGCCGACCAGGCCGCAGTGGTGGAGAAGAACGGCGGGCGAGAAGCGGTGATCGAGCGCGGCACCTTCGGCGCGACGCCGCCACCGGGCGAAGGCAAGGACAAGATCAAATTCGTTTGAGATGACCCGGCGCGAGGCGCCTCGATAATCGCACCGATGAGCGCCATCCGGACCCTTTTCGGCTTCCACGCCGTCGGCGTGCGCCTGCGGACGGCGCCGGCGTCCGTGGTCGAGCTGTTGTTCGACCCGGCTCGGCGCGATGCGCGCATGCAGCAGTTCCTGGCGAAGGCGCGCGGTGTCGGCGTCGGGCTGATCGAGTCCGACGCAGCGCGCCTGGCCAAGCTGTGCGGCAGCAGTGGTCATCAGGGGGTGGTGGCGCGTGTGCAGCCAGTGGCGCCGATCCATTCGCTCGATCAACTGCTCGAAGATCTGGAGGCGGCCAACGTGGCGCGCGCCGCTGCGAGCCAAGCGGTTGACTGGCCATTGCTGCTGGTGCTCGACGGCGTGACCGATCCGCACAACCTTGGCGCCTGCCTGCGCGTCGCCGACGGCGCCGGTGCCCACGCGGTGATTGCGCCCAAGGACCATGCGGTCGGCGTCAACGCCACCGTGGCCAAGGTGGCCAGTGGCGCCGCCGACACCGTGCCTTATCTGATGGTGACCAACCTGGCGCGCACGCTAGGCGAACTCAAGGAGCGCGATATCTGGTGTGTCGGCGCGGCCGACGATGCGCCGGCTTCGCTCTATGCCACGGCGATGACACGGCCGCTGGCACTGGTGCTTGGCGCCGAAGGCAGCGGCCTTCGCCAACTGACGCGAAAGAGTTGCGACGAACTGGTGCGTATCCCGATGCGCGGTGCCGTCGAGAGC
>JBDSYU010000100.1:0-15473 GCA_039925525.1 Variovorax sp. | reverse complement strand
ATTGCGCCGAACCGGCGCCGGCCGATGCGGCACGCTGGAATGACGAAGCCTTTGTCGGCTGGGTCGACGCCACGTCGGCGGTATCGGACAAGGCCATCACACCGGGCACCATCATCGAGCGCAACGGTGAAGGCGAAAACTGGCTCGCCTGCGGTCAGGAAATCCCGCGCCAGGCGAACTGCCGCTCGCCACGCTATCGCGTCACCGGCCGCAGCGCGGCGGCCGGTCGGGCCGGTGTGTTGCTGCAGTCCGATGTCGCCACGCAATAAAGCTTGCCAGCCCTGTCACGCCAGTCCAGCCGATGTGCTCATCATGAACCGCTCCAACCCCATGCCCATGCTCACCATCGTCGCCCGGCACGCGCCTGACCCGGCACGCAGAACCGCCCGCATTGCCGTGGCGTTCGGCCTGTTGCTGCTGCTCGCGCAACTGCCGAGGCCGGCGTACGCCCTGCTGCCCATCGGCAACAACCCGTTGTACCTGGTCAGCGGCAAGGCCAATGTGCTGCTCACGCTGGACAACTCCAACAGCATGGACGAAGACGCTTCAGGTGCGGCCGTCGGCAGCAACAATGCCGTCAGCAAATCCGAGATTGCGCGCAGCCTGATGCGCACACTGACCGACACCTACCAGGGCCGCATCAACATGGGGTTGATGAGCTACCTGCAGAATGCGCCGGGCGCCTCGAACCTGCACAACTCGCCCTACGATGCCAGCTACGACCCGGCGCACTACAACCCAGCCTGGACCGGTGACCGCGCCAGCCAGACGAACAAGCGCTTTCGTATTCCGAACGCCACGTCTGCCGGCGACTTCATCTACTACAACGTTGCGCTGCCTTTCTACAGCGGTAGCAACGACGGCAACGCGTTCTGCTATTCGCCGACATCGGTGCCGTTCAACAACGGCGAAAACCCTGCTTCGGGCCCATGGGACACCTATCGGTGCTTTCAAACCAAGACCGGAACCAACAACCAGTTGCCTGCTTGGGGCAACGCCGGCAACGAAGCGGCCAAGGGCTATTCGAACTTCTATTTCCAGGCTCAGTTGTCGCCGACCGACAGCGATTTTGCGCAGGGTATTCTCGACTTCGGCAAGCGTTTGACATGGAATTATGTCGGTCCGACCTGGCTCGGCAACGACTCGCCCGGCCGCGGTCATCTCGATGTGCCAATCGCCCCGCTTACCGCAGCGCAGGGCACCGCCATCAAGGCCAAGCTGGCCTGTAACGTTCCCGGCAACCCGGCGCCCTGCACCACCGGCGGTCTCAAGAACGCCGGGCTGACGCCGATCGAAGGCACCCTGCTCACCGCCAAGGACTACTTCGGCGGCGGCTGGAGCAATGCCACCGAGGGCTACACCGCGCCGTGCTATCCGTTGCCGACGTCATGCGGCAAGGATTTCGTAATTCTCCTGACCGACGGCTTGCCGTCGACCGACAAAAACGGCGGCCTGGTGGCCGTGCCCGCCACCGGGCTGGCGGCAGCGGCAGCGGCGGCAGCGACGTTGAAGGCAGCCGGCATCGAGGTTTACATCATCGGCTTCGCGCTGCCCTACGGCACCGATCCAACGTCGCTGGATGCCATTGCCGCCGCCGGCGGCACAGTCGCCGCCTACAACGCCGCCGACCAGGCCAGCCTGCAAGCTGCCTTCAAATCGATCTTCGATGACATCTTCCGCAAGACCTCGGCCTTCGGTTCTGTGTCGCAAAACTCCACGGCCATCAACGATGGCAGCCGCGTCTATCAGGGTCGCTTCGACAGCACCGACTGGTCCGGCGAACTCGAGGCGTTCAAGCCGCTGGCCGATGGCACGTTGTTGTCTCAATGGAGCACCAACGACCCGGGCCGCATCGCAACACCAGGCGTACGCAAGGTCTTCACCAATAACCCCGGCATCGGCGGCGTCGACTTCAAATACCTGACCGATCTTTCCACGGCCCAGCAGACGAGCCTGAAGACCGTTGCGTGCGGCGGCAGCCTGAGCGTGGCCGCCGACTGCGGCCAGGCGCGCATCGACTGGATTCGCGGCGACACTACCTTCGAGCAAAACACCGGGCCGCTGCGCAAACGCACGCGGGTGCTGGGCGACGTCATCAGCTCCTCGCCCTTCTACGTGGCCGACACGCACAGCCTCTATGTTGGGGCCAACGATGGCTTGTTGCACGCCTTCGATGCGGCCAACGGCAACGAACTCTTCGCTTACATGCCGAGTGCCGTGCTGCCCAACGTCTACAAGCTGACGCAGCCGAACTACAGCCATGAATATTTTGTCGACGGCGAGCTGGCGGTGTCGGCACGCGCAGAAACGCCGGGCAACAGGAACATCCTGGTCGGCACGCCGGGACGCGGCGGCAAGGCGGTATTCGCCCTCGACGTCACGGATCCGGCCAACTTCGACGCCACCAAAGTGCTGTGGGAGTTCAGTGATCCCGACCTCGGCGTCTCGCTGGGCAAGCCGATCATCGCCAAGCTCAACAACGGCAAGACCGCAGCGCTGATCGGCAACGGCTACAACGGCGGGAGCGAGCGCGCCGTGCTGTTCATCATCGACATCGAGACCGGCGCACTGCTTCGCAAGATCGACACCCAGGCCGGCTCGTCCTCGGCCAGCAACGGCTTGACCTCGCCGCGCGGCTGGGACGTCGACGGCAACGGCACGCTCGACTGGGTCTACGCCGGCGACCGTCTGGGAAATCTGTGGAAGTTCGACCTGAGCGCGAGCAATCCGTCGACCTGGGCTTCGGCCTTCGGCACCTACGCAACGCCCTTGCCGTTCTTTGTCGCCAAAGACAGCGCCAACAACCGCCAGCCGATCACCGGTGGCGTCAGTGTCGGCATCGACGGGCGCAAGGGCGATCTCAACTTCGGCAAGCCTTTTGTCTTCTTCGGTACCGGACAGTATCTGCTCAGCAGCGACGTCGCCGACCACTCTGTGCACAGCTGGTATGGCCTGATCGACACCGGCACGCCGATCCCGAGCCGCATGGTCCTCAAGGAGCGCACCATCACCACCGAGTCGACCATCGCCGGTAGTGCGGTGCGCGCCTTCTCCACAGCTGTCGCCGGCGATATGGTCGGCATGCGTGGCTGGTACCTCGATATGGTGCCGCCCAGCGGCGCCGTCGGCGAGCGCATCACCACCGACAGCAAGTTTCTCGGCAGCGTGCTGCTGGCCACCTCGATCCTGCCCTCGTCCAACGCCTGCATTCCCGGCGGTGATGGCTTTATCAACGCGGTCGACCCATTCACCGGCGGCAGCCTGGCCAGCCCGTTCTTTGACGCCGACGGCAACATGAACTTCAACGACGGCGACACGCTGCTGATCAACGCCGCGCAAGTGCCGATCGGCTCCATCAGTCCCAACAACAACCTGCCGAGCGAAGCCATTCTGATTGGCAATCGCCTGATCACCAGCGGCACCAGCGGACGCGCCAACAGCACCGGCGCCAACAACCCGATCCGCATCGGGCGCATCGCCTGGCGCGAGATCGTGCGCGGCAACTGACCTTTTTTGGTGGGGCCCTTCATGCAACGACATTCGCCAGACCGCCTGCGCGGCTTCACCCTGATCGAGGTGATGATCGTCGTCGCCATCGTCGGCATCCTCACGGCCGTGGCGTTGCCGTCCTACCAGGCGTATGTGGTGCGCACCCATCGCGCAGGCGCAGGCGCCTGCCTGACCGAACTGGCGCAGTTCATGGAACGGGTCTACACGACCAATCTTCGCTACGACCAGAACAACAGCAGCGCCACCGTGTTGCCGGCAACCCAATGCCAGACCGATCTCAACGGGCGTTACACCTTCGCCATTGCCGCGGCGGCCGTGAGCACATTCAGCCTGACCGCCACGCCACAAGGCGCGCAAGCCAGCGCCGACACCGGCTGCGCCACCTTGTCGATGAGCCAGACCGGCGCCAAGGGCGTGTCGGGCGGCGATACCGTGGCGCATTGCTGGCGCTGAGCGCGGGCGCTGCGTCGCTCTGGTAGAGGGCTGCGCCGGTTCCCGGCGCACGAAGGCAAGTAGCGGCGAACGCCCGGCCCTAACTCCAGGCGTTGACGCGATCGGCAGGAAAGTGCCACCATTGCGTCCATGACCACCACACCCTTGCCCCACGCCAGGCCCGCTCACGTGATCGAGCCTGCCGCCGTGCGCCAACCGCGCACGCTCGACCATATCGTCGCCGGTGTATCGACCAGCGATGGCGATGGCGTGAAGCTCACCCGCGTCCTGCACCAGACGTTGCAGCAGCGGCTCGATCCGTACCTCATGCTCGACGCCTTTGGCAGCGACAACCCGGGTGACTACATCGGCGGCTTTCCCGATCACCCGCACCGTGGGTTCGAAACCGTGACGTACATGATTGCCGGGCGCATGCGCCATCGCGATAGCGCCGGCCACGAAGGGCTGCTGCAAAACGGCGGCGTGCAGTGGATGACGGCGGGTCGCGGCCTGGTGCACAGCGAATTGCCCGAGCAGGAACATGGCCTGATGGAAGGCTTCCAGTTGTGGCTCAATCTGCCGGCCAAGGACAAGCTGCGCGAGCCCTGGTATCGCGATATTCAGAGTGAGGAAATTCCTGAGTACACAACGCCGGCCGGCGTCCATGTGCGCGTCATCGCGGGCGTGAGTCATGGTGTCAAAGGCGCCGTGCAGCGCGAGCACACCGAGCCGCTGTATCTGGACGTGCAACTGCCGCCCGGCGCGGAGTTCGCGCAGCCCTTGGCGCCCGATCGCAATGCGCTGGTCTACGTCTTTCGCGAATCACTGTGGATCGCCGGCAGCGAGGTGCCGACGCGACGCATGGCCATCCTGGCCAATGACCATGGCAGCGACGGCATCGTGCTGCGCGCCGGCGCCACCAACCACAGCCCGGCGCGCGCCCTCATCATTGCCGGCAAGCCGCTGCACGAGCCGATCGCGCAATACGGCCCTTTCGTCATGAACACCCGCGCACAGGTCGAACAAGCCGTAGACGATTTCCGAAATGGGAAACTCTAGACCGCTCCCGAACCGAGATCGCATGGCCATGAAGACTGAATACACCGAAAAAGCACCCACGCGCGAGGCCGTTGACGCCATGTCCGGCGCCGTGGTGCTCGATTTCGGCACCAACTGGTGCGGCCACTGCAACGCCGCGCGGCCGTTCGTCGACCAGGTGCTCGGCCCACACGATGGCGTCGTACACGTCAAGGTCGAAGACGGCAGCGGACGACCCCTCGGCCGCTCGTTTCACGTCAAGCTGTGGCCGACCCTGGTGTTCCTGCACGATGGCAGCGAAGTGGCGCGCGTGGTGCGACCGACCGCCGCGGCGCCGATAGAAGCTGCACTCGCGCAGATCGTACCCAGAGGCTGAAGGACTGAAGGACTGAAGGACTGAAGGACTGAAAGGCTGAAAGGCGCAGTCTTGACAGGCGCTGCGGCGCGATGCGGCGCGGTGCGACGGCGGGGTCCGGATCTCGAATCCGCCATGGACCGTTTGGCGCTTCTTTACGCACGTATACCCGGCGCTCACGGCACATTCACAGCGCGGACATGCAGCGTGCCGACACTGGCGAGGCCCGCTGCCGATTGGCTTGGCGGACTTGTTCTTTCACTCAGGAGTTATTCATGACCGACTTTCCATCGCACTTCAAACCCATGCTCGGCGCAGCGCTGCTCGCCAGCGTGCTGGCCTTGTCTTTCCAGGCCTCGGCGCAGACCGCATCACCCGCACCCGCGAACGGCAACACCTCCACCGCACCTGCCGCTTCCGCCACTACCAGCGGCAACGCCGACCCCGGCGCCTCGACGGAAAAGGCCGAAACCGCATCCGGCACGCCGGATGCGCGCAGCGACCGGCGCATGGGCCACATGGCACGCATGCATGGCCCGGGTGGGCGCGATGACATGCGCAATGACATGCGAGATGGCATGCGCTCTGTCCATTCCATGCATGGCGACAAAGGCGTTCATCGCGGCGGTGAGCGCGGTACGGATCGCAGCGCGGATCGCAGCGACCCGGCGCACGGCATGAGCCGCGTCGAGCACATGCGCGCACGCCAAGGGGCGCGACTCGCCGTCCTCAAGGGGCGCCTGCAACTCAGCGACGCTCAACAGGGCAGCTGGAGCGACTTTGCGCGCGCGCTGGAACTGCCGGCGACGATGCCCGACCGCCGCGCGTTGCGCGCCGAGATGGCGCAACTGAAGACACCCGAGCGCCTGAACCGCATGCAGGCGCTGGCCGCGGAACGCAGCGCACGTCAAGCCAAGCGCGCCGACGCCGTGCGCGCCTTTTACGCCGCGCTCACGCCGCAGCAGCAAGCCACCTTCGACGCGCAATCGCCGGGCCGCGAAGGTCGACGCGGCCATCGCTCTTGAACCATACCTGATACGCGACGCCGATCGGCCAGCCCCACCCTCTCCCTTTTCGGGAGAGGGCCGGGGCGACGGATTGAGCGGCACGGCGCGCGCGAACACCACCGAGCACATCCGCATCGTCTGCGGCGTGCCGCAAGACTGTCCTACATCCAGGCATGCGCGATCGCTGGAAAATATCGCATTACCCCGACAGTGCGCCACCCACCGCCCCCAACTGTCCGTGTCGCCCACCCGCTTTCGTTTTCGTGTCATGACGGTGAACACCCACAAGGGCTTCACCGTTTTCAATCGCCGGTTCATCCTGCCCGAGCTGCGCGACGCGGTGCGCAGTGTCGGGGCCGACGTGGTCTGCTTGCAGGAGGTGCAAGGCACGCATGAGCGGCCGGCGCGCGATCACGCCAACTGGACCGACGCGCCGCACTACGAATTCCTGGCCGACAGCATGTGGCCGCAGTACGCCTACGGGCGCAATGCCGTGTATCCCAAGGGGCACCACGGCAATGCGCTGCTGTCGAAGTTTCCAATCGCGCACCATCACAACCACGACGTTTCGATCCAGGGGCCGGAGCGCCGCGGCCTGTTGCACTGCGCGCTGCGCCTGCCGGGTCGGCCCGGCGAAGTCCACGTGATCTGCGCCCATCTGGGATTGGCCGAAGCGCATCGTGCGCAGCAACTTGACTTGTTGTGCGACATCGTGCGCGACCAGGTGCCCGCCGATGCGCCGTTGATCGTGGCCGGCGATTTCAACGACTGGCGCGAGCGCGCGCACGCCGTACTGGCTCGGCGTGCACAGTTGCGCGAGGTGTTCGTCGAGGCCCACGGACGGGCCGCCCGGACTTTTCCAGCGCGCCTGCCGCTGCTGTCGCTGGACCGTATCTACGTGCGCCGGGCCGGCGCCCATGCACCGGTGGTGGTGCAACGCAAACCCTGGTCGCACCTGTCGGACCACGCGCCGCTGGTGGCCGAGTTCGAGTTGGCTGATTAATTGCGCCGCCATGCGCCTGCCCGCCCAGTTTCCAACTCTCGTTCGCTGATCCCAGCTTGACCGACGCTCAGAGCACTTAAAACCAGCAGGATTGACATTCGAAACTGATCCCGTAAAGATCGCGCTAATGAACCGGTTCAAAGCGCCGTTCCGCTGATGCTTCGCTACCTCATCGTCCGTCTCGGCAGCCTGATCCCGATACTGGTCGGCATCTCCGTCGTGAGCTTTTTGCTGATCCGGCTCGTCCCGGGAGACCCGGTCATCGCGCTGCTCGGCCTCGAAGCGGATGAAGTGTCCTTGCAGGCGCTCCGGCAGAAACTGGCGCTCGATCAACCGTTGCCGGTGCAGTATTTCGCCTGGGCCGGACGCATCCTGATCGGTGATTTCGGCCGGTCCATCCAGGGCGGACGAGAGGTTTTGCCGTTACTGCTCGGCGCCCTGGCGCCGACGGCGTTGCTGTCGTTGGCAGCACTGGTCATCTCGCTCTTCATTTCGATTCCAGCCGGCATCGTCGCCGCAACGCGCCGCAACAGCGCCGCCGACTATTGCGCGTCCTTTGTTGCGCTGTGCGGTCTGTCGATGCCGAGTTTCTGGCTGGCCATCCTGTTGATCATGGGTTTGTCCATCGCCCTGCCCATTTTTCCAGCATCGGGCTATGTGTCACCGTTCCTCCAACCGTTGGGCTTCCTGCACCATCTGGTGCTGCCCGCGATCACGCTGGGCGCAGCCTTGGCCGCTGCCACCATGCGTATGACTCGCGCCACCATGCTGGAAGTGCTGCGCGCCGACTATGTTCGCACCGCGCGCGCCAAAGGGTTGTCGGAGAACGTTGTGGTCTGGAAACATGCACTGTTCAATGCACGCATCCCCATCGTCACGCTGCTCGGAATTCAACTCGGCCAACTTCTCGGCGGGGTCGTCATCACGGAAACCGTGTTCTCCTGGCCCGGCATCGGCAAGTTGACCGTCGATGCGATCTTTGCGCGCGATTATCCGGTGGTGCAGGGTGCCGTGCTGGTCACCGCAACGCTGTTCGTGCTGATCAATCTGGCGACCGATCTGATCTACACCGCGCTGGACCCGCGCGTCAGGCTGACATGAGCGCGGTGCTTGCAGTTCCGGGTGTCGTCCATCGGCAGGGGTTTTGGCGCCTGCTGCGCGGACTGTCGGCCGATCCACGTTCGGCCATGGGTCTGATATTGGTTGGCCTTGCCGCTCTGGCCGCGGTCTTCGCACCCATCCTTGCTCCCTTCGATCCCAATGCGCCCGATTTCATCAACGTGCTCGCGCCGCCAGGCGCAGCGCATTTCTTCGGAACGGACGAGCTCGGCCGCGATGTGCTGTCACGCATCATCCATGGCTCGCGCGCATCGCTTTTCGTCGGCGCACTCAGCGTCGTGACCGCCGCCTTGGTCGGTACCCTGGCTGGCTTGGTGGCCGGGTACTTCGGGGGCGCAGCAGATGCACTGATCATGCGGGCCATGGACATCGTGTTTGCCTTTCCGAGCATCTTGCTGGCCCTGGCGATCACTGCCGTTCTGGGCCCGAGTCTCACCAATGCGGTGCTGGCCATCGCAGTGGTGAACCTGCCCGTGTTCGCGCGGCTGGCGCGCGCGCAAACCCTGGTCGTGAGCCGCCTGGAATTCGTCGAAGCCCGGCGCGCGTTGGGCTTCGGCACCGGCAACATCCTCTTTCGCACAATCCTGCCGAACATCCTGGCGCCGCTGATCGTGCAGGGCTCCCTGCTCTTTGCCTCGGCCATCATCACCGAGTCTTATCTGTCCTTTTTGGGCCTGGGCGCGCAGCCGCCGACCCCGACCTGGGGCAGCATGCTGCGCAACGCCATCGGCTTCCTCGAACTTGCACCCTGGCTGGCCTGGTTTCCGGGCGCCGCCATCTTCCTCGCCGTGCTTGGCTACAACCTGCTCGGTGACGGCCTGCGCGATCGATTTGACCCCCGCGACTGAACGCACCCACCTCGAAGGAGTTTTTTCCATGAATCTGGTCCTGAATCGCCGGCGCCTGACGGCGTTGCTCGCTGGCGCACCGTTTGCCGTGAATGTCCGCACCGTCTGGGCACAAGACACCAAGACACTGACCGTCGGTGTCGTCTCCGACCCCGTAACGCTCGACCCTGCGTTGATGGCATCGTTCTTCGAACTCTCGGTGCAATACAACCTCCACGAGCCGCTGGTGCACGTCACGCCCGAGCTCAAGATTGAGCCGGGTCTTGCATCCGTGGCCAATCCGGATCCACTCACCTACCACTTCACCCTGCGGGAAAATCTGACCTTCCACGATGGGGCGGCGATCGACGCGGCGGCAGTGAAGGCGAACTTCGATCGCATGCTCGATCCTGCCACCGGGTCGCCGCGCCGCAGCGAACTCGCCCCGGTCGCGAGCGTTGACGTCACGGGGCCACTGGCTTTCACGATCAAGCTGAAAGCACCGTATGCGCCTTTGCTCCAGGTGCTGGCAAACCGTGCAGGAATGATGGTGTCGCCGACGGCGCTGAAGGCGCTCGGACCCGATTTCGCCACGAAGGCTGTCGGTGCGGGGGCTTTCAAAGTCGTGAGCTGGGCAAAAAACTCGGAACTCGTGCTCGAACGCTTCGCAGGCTATTGGCGCGGCCCGGCACCGATCGAGCGGATCGTCTTTCGCCCGATCGCCGACGAGACCGTGCGGCTGACCAATCTTCGCTCCGGCACCGTCCAGTTGGTCGACGCGGTTCCTGCGCAAACCGTTGGATCGTTGACGCGCGATGCGAGCGTGACGATGAAACAGGCGTCCGGGTTGGGTTTCAGCGGCTTCTCTTTCAACACCACACGCGCGCCGTTCGACGATGTGCGTGTGCGGCAGGCCTTCACCACGGCCATCGACAAGCAGGCCATCTTGCGGGCGGTGTACTTCGGCACCGGGCAGATCGCCTGGGGTGGCATTCCGCCGTCGATCGGCTGGGCTTTCGACGCCAGCTTTGCGCCCTACAAGTCAAGCGTCGAAAACGCCCGCAAGATCCTCGCCGACGCCGGCATCACAACCCCTGTGCCGGTGACAATCACCGTCACCAACTCGCTGGCACAGGTGCGAACTGCCGAGGTGCTGCAAGCGCAGGCCAACGCGGCGGGCTTCAAGGTCGACATCAAGCAGATCGATGCGACCAGTCTCATCACCGTATTGCGGGCGAAGGACTTCGACCTGTGCATGTCGCCCTGGTCCGGCCGCTCCGACCCGGACGGCAATCTCTTCAACTATTTCACCAAGACGGGGCCCAACAACTTCATGGGCTATCAAAGCGACAAGACGACGCAGTTGCTCGAGAAAGCCCGTGCAGAAGTGGATCCGTCGGTTCGCGCCAAGCTGTACCAGGAGGCGCAGACGCAGATCGCCGAAGACGCTCCGATGTTGTTTCTGACCTTCCCGGCGACGCTGCAAGCCTCGACCAAGGCACTGACCTGGACGCAATATCCGGACGGCGCCTTCCACCTCTACCTCGCCAAGCTGGCATGAGCCAACGCTTGCATGGCAAGGCCCGCCCGGGGCAACGAAGACAGCTTTGCGTACCCGCTGGCCCGCACGCCAGTGGGCGAAACCGATCATGAGAAAAAAGCGCGTTCTGCTGGCTGGCGAAAGTTGGACTTCCACCGCTGTCCACATCAAGGGCTGGGACCAGTTTCCCACTGCAACGCATCATCGCGGCGCGGATGCCTTTGTTGCATTGTTGGCCAGCGATTTCGCCATCACCTACATGCTTTGCCATGAGGCGGTCGAGTGTTTCCCCAGCACGGCCGAGGGGCTCGATGCCTATGACTGCATCATCCTGAGTGACATCGGCGCCAACTCGCTGCTGCTGCCACCGGAGGTATGGATTCACTCGCGCCGGGCACCTAACCGGCTCAAGCTTCTTCGCGACTATGTGCTGCGCGGTGGCGGCTTGATCATGGTCGGCGGCTACTACAGCTTTCAAGGAATCAACGGCGCCGCGCGCTTTCGCAACACGCCGGTCGAGCAGGTGCTGCCGGTGTCGATTCATCCGTTCGACGATCGCCTCGAACTGCCCGAAGGTATCGTGCCGCAGCGCTCGGTGGGCGCCGATGGGCATGACATCCTCAAAGGTGTCGCAGGCGCGTTTCCCTACCTGCTGGGCATCAACGAGGTGGTCGTCAAGGATGGCGCGACCGAGTTGCTGGCGTTGCCGCAGGAGGAAGGCGGACATCCGCTGCTGGTCGTCCATCAGGCCGGCGAAGGGCGCAGCGCGGCCTGGACCACCGACATCGGCCCGCACTGGCTTCCAAACGAATTCCTGCATTGGAAAGGCTTTCAAACGCTATGGCGCAATCTGATTCTGTGGACCAGCGGCGAGAACACCGCGCCCGCCTCGACGAAGAGCCCTCCTTCGACAAAGAAAGCGTCGAAGCCGAAGTCGCCGAAGCTTTTGCGCACTACGAGCGCTCGCTGATGGCCTATGACGTAGAGGCGTTGGACAACCACTTCTGGCGCGATGCGCGCGCCGTGCGTTTCGGCGTTGCCGAAAACCTCTACGGGCATGTAGCCATTGCGCAATACCGTCGCTCTCTCAGCAGCGTTCCCCAGCGCCAGTTGAAGAACACGGCGGTGCTGGCGCTGGGTCGAAATGCGGCAGTCGTCAACACCGAATTTCAATATCCCGGCGACGCCCGGCTCGGCCGGCAAAGCCAGGTCTGGGCAAGATACACCGACGGGTGGTGCGTCGTCGCTGCCCATGTTTCATTCAAGGCTGGCGTGGAGTTTCCACCGGCTTGTGCCAGCGGCGCGCCGCCCGCATCTTGAGCGACAGCGGTCATGTGTCCGCAGCGACACAGCAAACCTTCGAGCCCGGAGCCACGGTGCTCGAAGCGCGCAACTTGCGCATCGGTTTCCGGGGCGCCCCGTCGATCGTCGACGGCATCGACCTCGTATTGAAGGCGGGTCGCATGAGCTGCCTGGTCGGCGAATCCGGCTCGGGGAAAAGCCTGACGGCCTTGTCGTTGTTGCAACTCCTGCCACCCGATGCCGTGATGAGCGCCGACCTCCTGCGCATCGCCGACATGCGGCTGTCGCACGAGGGCGCGCAGGCCATGAAGCGCTTGCGTGGCGACCGTATCGCCATGGTCTTCCAGGAGCCGATGTCGGCGCTGAATCCGGTCATGACGGTCGGCGAACAGGTCGCCGAGCCGCTGATGCGGCACCGCGGCCTCGGCCGCAGCGCAGCCATGGCCGCGGTGCTGGAAGTGTTTCGCCAGGTGCGCATTTCTGCGCCCGAAGCGCGCCTCTCGGCCTATCCGCACCAACTGTCCGGTGGCATGCGTCAGCGCGTGATGATTGCGATGGCGCTGGTCTGCCGGCCGGCCGTACTGGTCGCGGACGAGCCGACAACGGCGCTGGATGTGACGACCCAGAGCCAGATCCTGCGGTTGATCGACGGCCTGCGCGACGAACTCGGCACCGCCGTGCTGATGATCACGCACAACCTGGCGGTGGTGGCAGAGATTGCCGACGACATCGTCGTCATGTATGCCGGTCGCGTGGTCGAGCGCGGCTCGCGCGAGCAGATTTTCGACAACCCGCTTCACCCCTACACCTTGGCCCTGTTTGCCGCAATGCCCCGAAGCGAAGACCGCGGCCGAGCGTTGGCAGCCATCGATGGACAGGTGCCATCACTGGGCGCCATGCCGCCGGGCTGCCGATTCGCACCGCGCTGTCCGTTCGCCGTTGCGCAATGCACGCAGGCATCGCCGCCACTCGCTATGCACGATCCACACGAGCCCGGCCACTTCGCTGCCTGCTGGCGCGCGCCGATCGAAGACACCCTGACATGAGCGCTTTTCTCGAAGTGCAGGGGTTGTCCAAAACCTATTCGATGACGGGCGGCTTCATGGCCGCTCGAAGGCAAGCACATGTGGTTCAGGATGTCAGCTTCACCCTGGCCCGTGGACAAACGTTCGCGCTGGTGGGCGAGAGCGGCTCGGGCAAGACGACCGTCGGCCGCATGTTGCTGCGGCTGATCGAGCCGGACACCGGGACTGTCCGCTTCGACGGCCAGGAGCTGACGGCACTCTCGAAGGCAGCGCTGCGTGCCATGCGACGGCGCATGCAGATCATTTTTCAGGATCCTTTCGGCTCGCTGGACCCGCGTGTGCGAATCGGTGCGGCCATCGCCGAGCCCATTCGCCTGCATCGGCTGCGTCGGCCAACGGAGATTGGCCGACGCGTCGCCGAGCTGATGGACCTGGTCGGCCTCGACGCGTCTCAGTCCAGCCGCTTTCCGCACGAATTCTCGGGTGGCCAACGCCAACGCATTGCGATCGCCAGAGCCCTTGCCGTGGAGCCCGAACTCATCGTCTGCGACGAGCCGGTATCGGCCCTCGACCTTTCGATACAGGCGCAGATCGTCAATCTGCTGGCCGACCTGCGTGACCGACTCGGCCTCGCGTATGTGTTCATTTCGCACGACATGGCGGTGGTCCGGCATCTGGCGACCACCGTCGGCGTGCTTTACGCCGGGCGCCTGGTGGAGGTTGGCCCGGCCGAGGCGGTCTTTGCCGACCCGCGCCATCCCTACACGCGGATGCTGCTGGCCGCCACGCCGAGCGCTGTCATCGGGCCGAGAACACAGTCCCTGGCTGCCGACGGCGAGCCGCCAAGCCCGCTCGAGCCGGTGCTCGGCTGCGCTTTTAGATCACGCTGCCCGCATCGACAGCCCGATTGCGATCAACTGGTGCCGCCCTTGCGGTCGCTCAATTCAACGCACCGCAAGGTGGCATGCCTGCATGCCGAGGCCCTGCCGCCGTTCGTCGCGATCCAGGACAGCGAGCGGCTGATGTCGGACAAATATCGACAGCGTCTGGCCTTGTTGCGCGAAGCCCGTCTCGGGGCCACCGGACATGCTTGAGGCCACGCACCGGTCGGAAAACCGCACCATCGACGACGTCGCTTTGCATGCGGGCGTATCCAAGGGAACTGTCTCCAATGTGCTGAACGGCAAAGCCCATGTCACAGCAGCGACCCGGGCGCGGGTTGAGCAGGCGATCGCCGAACTCGGCTATCGGCCTTCGGAGTCGGCCCGATCGCTGACGGCCCGCAAGCGCTATATGCACGTTGAACGCGGGCTCGATGCTTCGCTGGCTCGGCTCACGACGGTGGGATATCTCAGCGTCGACTTCACCGCCGAACTCGACCGCCTGCCCGAACGTGAGGAGCGCCGATTTGCCAAAGCGATCGACAAATCGATCGGCGGGCCCGCTGCCAACGTGGCGGCCATCGCGGCCGGCATCGGTGAGCCTTATGAAGTTGCCGCTTCGCTCATCACCGACATCGGCGTCGATCAGGACAGCGACTGGGCCGCAGCCCAACTGTCGAGCCGTCATGTTCATCTGGTGGTGCCGCCGCACCGGCGCGAAGGGCGCATCAGCCGTGCGTTGGTCCTGGTCGAAGCCGATGGTCGGCGCACCATCATCAACGAACCGTCGCGGCTGGGTGCTGTCGACATCGAACGCTTTCTCGAGTCAGCCGACCCGACGGGGCTGAACTGGTGCTTGCATCTCGAGGGTTACCAGGTGCCGACGCAGCTGACAGTCGTAGAGCAAGCGCGCGCGCGTGGCTTCATCACAAGCATGCAATCGACCGGCTTGCCGCCGCAATGGCTGCGGCAACATCGCGATCGGGTGTTCGCATGCTTCGACGTCGTCATGCTGCACCAAGAGTCACTCGATCACCTCGGCCTGTGCAGCGGCGACCCGCCATCGGGCATTCGGCGGCTTGCCGAACTGGCGACGGCGGCCCGCGGGCGATGGCCACGCTTGATCGTCGTCACGCTGGGCAAGGACGGCGCGGCAGCCGTGATGCCAAACGGCAGCGTCGTACGCGCCGCGGCGTTGCCGGTCACGGTGCTGGACACGACGGGTGCCGGCGATTCCTTCGTCGGCTGCTTTCTCGCCGTCTGGTTGAACTGCGCCGACGCCGCTCTTGCGCTTCGGCTCGCCTGCGTTGCCGGCAGCCTGCAGGTCACCAGGTTCGGCGCGCAAGAAGTTCGACCCGATGCCGCAACGCTGGCGCTTCTGGCGCCGCAGGCCGCTGCCGCGGCGGCCATCACATGATTTATCTTCAACAGGAG
>JBDSYU010000099.1:0-8187 GCA_039925525.1 Variovorax sp. | reverse complement strand
GCCCCATGACCCATTCGGCCAGGCGCGCGTACTTGGACAAGCCGATCACGTTGGTGTGTTCGTTGGGCATGATGCCGATCCAGAGTCGGCCGATGATCGGGCAAAAATGGTGCGAGCAGGCGCTGCGCACCGTCAGCGGACCGACGATCATCAACTCATTCAGATGCTCGGCATTGGGAAACTCGGTGAGCGCCGGCGGCGGCACATAACGCCCGCGAAAGATCTCGTTGACGTACATCTTGGCGACGCGACGCGCCGTCTGGCCGGTGTTGTGGTCGTTGTCGGTGTCGATCACCAGGCTCGACAAAACGCCCTTCATTTTTTCTTCGACCTCGTCCAGGAGCTTCTCCAACTCTCCATCGTGCACAAAATCGGCGATGTTGTCGTTGGCATTGAAGCGCCGGCGCGCAGCCAGCAGACGCTCTCTGATCTTCACCGAAACCGGTGTGCCCTCGTCGATGGTGTCGATCCCATCGGCACGTGGCGCGGGAACGGTTTTTTGCAGCATGTAGGCACTTCCAACCAAGAACTTGTACGGAACGTTTCCATGGGATCGTAGCAGCCGCCTGACACGCGGCACCGGCCAGCGCTGCCCCCCGGTGCAATAGCCTGCCGAAGCGCCACGCCGCGCGCCTGCGTCGCTACAGCGCAAAGTCGGTGATGAGCGGCAGGTGATCCGACATGCGCGCCCAGATCGGGCCGCGCGGACCGACGCATTCGAGCGGCCGCAGATGGCGCCCATAGATGAAGTCGAGTTGCGTCAACGGCATTCTCGAGGGGTAGGTCAGCGCGCGCTGGTTGTGCAGGTCCAGAAGGCCCATGGCATTCATCGACGTGCGCATGCGCGCACCCCAGTCATTGAAATCACCAGCCACGATCACCCGATCAGCCGGCGAAATCTCACGCTCGATGAATTCACGCAAGCGCATCACCTGGCGCGCGCGGCTGCTGCGGATGAGGCCGAGGTGAACGACGATGACATGCACATTGCGCCCGTCGATATCGACCACCACATGAAGCAGGCCACGCTGCTCGAAACCATGGTCGGAGATGTCGTGCTGGCGCTTGCGCAGCACCGGCCAGCGCGTCAGCAGCGCGTTGCCGTGTTCGCCATGGCGCGTCACGGCGTTGGTCTCGTATACCGCCGTGTAGCCCTCGGGCGCCAGGAAGTCGGCCTGCGGCAACGCCGGCCAGCGAGTGAACCTCGCCTCCTGCTGGCGGTTCATCTTGCGCACCTCCTGCAGGCAAATGATGTCGGCGTCGAGTTGCTCGATGGCGTGGCCCAGATTGTGGATCTCCAGCCGGCGCGTCGGCCCCAGACCCTGAACGCCCTTGTGGATGTTGTATGTCGCCACCCGCAGGTGATTGGCCGAGTCGCTCATTTTAGAAATTGTGGCAGCAGCAAGATCGCTTCGGCGTTGGAGGGAGAAAAACACCTATCAGCGGCCTCGGTCAAGGCCAGCCATTGCCACGCGTCGTGCTCCCGCGGCGACAGCGTGGGCTCGATCTGCTCGGCCAAGCACAGGCCGAATAAGTGCTCCGTGTTGCGGGTCACATGCGGCGCGTAGCGCGAACGCCATTGCGGGTAGATGTCGTAGACATTCTCGATGCTCCAGTCGACGAGGCTCGGCGCCAGAGGCATCCCGGCACCGCAGGCAATGCCTGTTTCCTCGAATACTTCACGCGCTGCCGCTTGTCGCAGCGACTCGTCGAGCGTGTCCTTGCTGCCGGTGACGGACTGCCAGAAGTCCGCGTCGCCTGCGCCATCGACGCGCCGCAACAGCAGCACATCGAGTGCGCGGGTGTGGATGACCACGAGCACCGATTGAGGAATCTTGAACAAGGCACCCTGCGCTATGCGGGTCCGATCAGCCGCCGCTGCACGCGACGGGCATTGCCCAAACGCGTGAATGGCAAAGGCGTCAGGCCGCCTGCACGTTAAGCAGGCGAATATGGAGTTCGCGCAACTGCTTCTCGTCGACCGGGCTCGGCGCCCGCGTGAGCAGGTCCTGGGCCCGTTGCGTCTTGGGAAAGGCGATCACGTCGCGTATCGATTCGGCGCCGGTCATCAGCATCACCAGGCGGTCCAGGCCGATGGCGATACCGCCATGCGGCGGTGCACCGTATTGCAGCGCGTCCAGCAGAAAGCCGAACTTCTGCTGTGCATCCTCGGCGCTGATCTTGAGCGCGCGAAAGACCTTGCTCTGCACGTCTTCGCGGTGGATACGCACGGAGCCGCCGCCCATCTCGATGCCGTTGAGCACCATGTCGTAGGCCTTGGAGATGCAGCGCTCGGGGGCGCTGGTCATCAGGTCTTCGTGCCCGTCTTTGGGCGCGGTGAACGGATGGTGCACCGCCGACCAACGCTGGTTCTCCTCGTCGAACTCGAACATCGGGAAGTCGACCACCCAAAGCGGCGCCCAGCGATCGTCGCGCAAACCGGTCTTCTGCCCGAACGCGCTGTGGCCGATCTTCACGCGCAAGGCGCCGATTGCATCGTTGACGACCTTGGCCTTGTCGGCGCCGAAGAAGATCAGGTCGCCGTTTCGTGCGCCGGTGCGGGCGAGGATTTCAGCGAGCACCTGATCGTCCAGGTTTTTGACGATCGGGCTTTGCATCCCCTCTCGACCCTGGGCCGCGTCGTTGACCTTGATATAGGCCAGGCCCTTGGCGCCATAGATTTTCACGAACTCGCCGTAGGCGTCGATGTCGCCGCGCGACAGGCCGCCCTCGGCGCCGGCGCCGGGCACCCGCAGAGCGACAACGCGACCACCGTCCATGTTGGCGGCGGCGGCGAAGACCTTGAACTCGACGCCCTTCATCGCATCGGTCAATTCGGTGAGTTCGAGCTTGACGCGCAGATCGGGCTTGTCCGAACCGAACTTGAAAAGGGCATCGGCGTAGCTCATCACGGGGAACGGCGGCAATTCGATATCGGCGGCACCCTTGAACACCTCGCGAATCATGTTCTCGAACATGTCGCGAATTTCGCCTTCGGTAAGAAACGACGTCTCCACGTCGATCTGCGTGAACTCCGGCTGCCGGTCGGCGCGCAGGTCCTCATCGCGAAAGCACTTGACGATCTGGTAGTAGCGGTCGTAGCCGGCCACCATCAGCAACTGCTTGAACAATTGCGGCGATTGAGGCAAGGCAAAGAAGCTGCCGTCGTGCACACGGCTGGGCACCAGGTAGTCACGCGCGCCTTCCGGCGTCGATTTGCCGAGCATGGGCGTCTCGATGTCGATGAAGCCATTGGCATCGAGAAAACGGCGCGTCGCCATCGTCACCTTGTAGCGCAGCATCAGATTGCGCTGCATCGCCGGGCGGCGCAAGTCGAGCACGCGATGCGTCAGGCGGGTTGTCTCGCTCAGGTTGTCATCATCGAGCAGGAAGGGTGGTGTTACCGACGGGTTCAGGATCTTCAATTCGTGGCATAGCACTTCGATCTTGCCACTGGGTATACCGTCGTTGACGGTGCCCGCCGGCCGCGCCCTTACCAGACCCTTGACCTGCACGCAGAACTCGTTGCGCAAGCCTTCAGCCGCAGCAAAGGTTTCGGCGCGATCAGGATCGCAAACCACTTGAACGGTGCCCTCGCGGTCTCGCAGATCGATAAAGATCACGCCGCCGTGGTCGCGCCGGCGATTGACCCAGCCGCACAGCGTGACCTGCTGGCCCAGCGCCGCTTCGGTGACCAGGCCACAGTAACTGGAACGCATGGAAAGACTTGCAGCCATTGACAGATATCCGACGCCGCGCGGGCGCTTTGGTGGCGCAGCCGCCGCTACGCACTTCGAGCGCGCCGCAGCGGCATCGGCCGCGAATGCGGTGAGCTGCCCGGAACGACCACGCCCATGGAGACGATATATTTGAGCGCTTCGTCCACGCTCATCTTGAGTTCGATGCAATCCGAGCGCTTGAGCATAACGAAATAGCCGCCGGTCGGATTGGGTGTCGTTGGCACGTACACGCTCAGGTAGTCGCCATCGAGGTAATTGAGAACATCGCCGCCAGGCGCACCGGTGACGAAAGCGATGGTCCACACACCCTCGCGCGGCCACTGAACCAGCACCGAGGTGCGAAAGGCGTTGCCGGTTTCCGAAAAGACGGTGTCGGACACCTGCTTGACGCTCGAATAAATTGAGCGCACGACTGGGATGCGCCGCACCACGGCGTCGCCCCAAGCCAGCAAACGATTGCCGATGAAGTTGCTGGTGACAGCACCGACGATCAGCAGCATGACGAGTGTGAACAGCACGCCAATACCGCGCACGCGATGCTCGCGCAGCCAATCGGACCAGTCAGTTGGCAGGAACCACAGCGTCTGGTCGAGCGTGCCGATGATCCAATCGAGCACCAACCAGGTGATGGCCAAAGGAACGACCACCAGCAGGCCGGCGAACAGCCATTTGCGCAATGCCTTCATCGTCTGGGGCAGCTACTTCTTGCTGCTCGCAGCGGCTGGGGGCGGCGCCGGCGCCGGCGCTGGCGCAGAAGCAGGCGCCGAATTCTTTGCTCCTTCGCTCGCGCCCTTCGATGGCTTGTCCGCCGTGTTGGCGGCCGGCTTGTCGCCTGAGCCTGACTTGTCGCCTGAGCCTGACTTGTCGCCTGAGCCGGAGGCCTTGTCACCTGAGCCGGAGGCCTTGTCACCAGAGCCCGACGCCTTGTCTTCCTTGTTGTCGCCGTTCTTGCCGTCGGCCGACGCAGCTTTGTTGCCATCCCTGAAGTCGGTGACATACCAGCCCGAACCCTTCAATTGGAAGCCAGCGGCGGTCAATTGTTTTTGGAAAGCGGCTTCGCCGCAAGACGGACAAACCGTCAATTTCGGGTCCGAAAGCTTCTGCAGCACATCCTTGGCGAAGCCGCAGTGACTGCACTTGTAAGCGTAGATGGGCATGGGCGTGACTAACCGGAGAGTGGGGCAGCGCCGCAGTTGCGCAAAGCCGACGATTATAAGTTGCGACCGATGTCGCGATTGCAAGACGCAACCGGAGACACGAGCGGCAACGCCACGCGACGCTACGCTACGCTGGCGCCAGTCGGTCAGTGTTCGACGGACCGCGCCGCGAGTCGATCGCGGTGCTGGCGCCGCTCACGCGCCGCTATGAGATAGCTGAACAGCAGCACGCACACGGCGACAACCGCGACAACGACGGTGGCGAGCGCATTGACCGTGGGATCGAGGCCGAGCCGAGCCCGTGAGAAGATAACCAGCGGCAAGGTGGTCGAGCCCGGCCCGGAAAGAAAGGCCGAGATCACCACGTCGTCGAGCGACAGCGTGAAGGCCAGAAGCCAGGCGGCCGTCAGCGAGCGAACGATCATCGGCAGCGTGACCAGGAAGAACACTTGCACCGGGGTCGCGCCGAGATCCTGTGCGGCTTCATCCAGACGCGGGTCGAGATCGCGCAGCCGGGCGCCGATGACCACTGTGGCGTAGGCCATCCCCACCAGCAAATGACCCAACGCAATGGTAATGAGACCGCGCTCGGGGTAGCCGAACAGCCGCTGCGCCGAAACCAGCATCAATAGCAATGACAAACCGACGATGACCTCGGGCATGACCAGCGGAGCGCTGACCATCCCGGCAAACAAAGTCCGTCCGCGGAACACAGGATAACGCTCGAGCGCGATGGCAGCCAGCGTGCCGAGAATCACGGCGCCAGTGGCGGAAGCCGCGGCGATGCGCAGCGACAACGACAAGCCACGCCGAATTTCGTTGTCATCCCACAGCGCCTGGAACCAGCGCAGGCTGAAGCCGGACCAGATGTTGGGCACCGGCGAATCGGTGAAGCTGAACACCACCAGCGCGACGATCGGCAGGTACAGGAAGACGAAGCCGAGTACGAGCCAGATGCGCGCGGTCCAACGGCCGATGGCTGTAGAGATCATGCGGCGCGGGCTCGCGCCTGATTGCGATTGAAGATCGCCAGCGGCACGATGATCAAGAGGACCATCACCACGGCAACGGTGGCGGCCATCGGCCAGTCGTTGTTGGCAAAGAACTCGTCCCATAAGACGCGGCCAATCATCAAGGTCTCCGGCCCGCCCAGGAGTTCCGGGATCACGTACTCGCCGACACACGGGATGAACACCAGCGTCGCGCCGGCGACGATGCCGACACGCGACAGGGGGACGGTGATGCGCCAAAAGGTCTGCCAGGGCGTGGCGCCCAGATCCTGCGCTGCTTCGAGCAGGCGTAAATCGAGCTTGGCCAACGTGGCGTAAAGCGGCAGCACCATGAACGGCAAGTAGGTGTAGACCATGCCGAGCACCAGCGAAAACGGGCTGTACATGAACTGGCCGGCCGCCGGTATGAGACCGAGCGCCAGCAGCAGGCTATCGACATGCAGCGCCCTGAGCGCTATGCCGACCCAGCCGGTGTCGGCATCGAGCAAACCCTTCCAGGCATAGACGCGCAACAGAAAGCTGGTCCAGAACGGCAGCATCACGCCCATCAGCAGGAGCGGCTGCAAACTGCCGGCGGCGCGCGCCATGAAGTATGCAAATGGGTAACCGATGGCCAGGCAGAACAGGGTCGTGACGGCCGCGTACTTGAGCGACTGGACGTAGGTCGCAAGATACAGGTCGTCGCTGAAAACGGTCGCGTAGCTCTGCAGCTTGAAGCGGATCACCAGTTCGGCCTGGCTCCAGTCGACCAGGTCGCTGATGCTTGCGCCGTTCATCTGGGCCATGCTGATGCGCAGCACGATGAGGAACGGCAGCAGGAAGAACAGGAGCAGCCACAGGTAAGGCACACCGATGACGGCGGCGCGGCCATAGAGCCGCAACCGGAACCAGCCGCGGCGCTGATACCGCTCGGCGGGCTTTGCTGGCGCCAGCGCGTGATCGGTCGAACCCATGCCAGCGGCCATCGGGGCGGCCTCGCTAGCGCGTCAACATGACCTGCGCGCCCGCGGGCCAGCGCGCCCAGACTGTATCGCCGAGTGCCGGCGCGGCGCCGAGCGCACGCGTGTCGTTCTCGATCGATACGGCAAGGGGTGCGCCGCTCGCCAGTTCGAGGCGGTACACGGTATGGCCACCAAAGTAGGCCCGGTCGCGCACGATGCCTTGCACCTGGTTCACGTCGACCGCGTCCTCGCCGCTGGCCTCGCGGCAGAGGTCGATCTTCTCGGGTCGCAGTGCCACGGTGACGCTGTGGCCGCGATGGCTGTCGATACCGGCGTCGAGCCGGTGCACAACATCGGCGCAGCGGATGTCCACATGTCGGTCGGCCAAAGCCTCCACTGTGCCTTCCATCAGGTTGACGTTGCCAATGAAGTCCGCGACGAAGCGCGAATTCGGCGTCTCGTAGATGTCTGCGGGATTGCCCACCTGGACCAGGCGGCCTTCGCTCATCACCGCCATCCTCGTGGCCATGGTCATCGCCTCGTCCTGATCGTGAGTGACGACCAGGCAGGTGACACCGACCTCGGCAATGATCTGGATGAGCTCGACGCGGGTGGCTTCGCGCAGCTTCTTGTCGAGCGCGGCGAGCGGCTCGTCGAGCAGCAGAAGTTGCGGCCGCTTGGCCAGGCTGCGCGCCAGCGCCACGCGCTGCTGCTGGCCACCGGAGAGCTGGTGCGGCTTGCGCCGGCCCAGCGCCGTCATCTGCACCAATCGCAACTTTTCCTCGACGCGCGCGCCCACCTCTTCTTTCGACAAGCCGTCGCGGCGCGGCCCGAAAGCCACGTTGTCCCACACCGACAGGTGAGGGAAAAGCGCATACGACTGGAACATCATGTTGACCGGTCGCTCGTAGGGCGGCCGCCCCGCGAGATCGACGCCGCCGAGCACGATGCGCCCGGCCGAGGGTGCCTCGAATCCGGCCAGCAGGCGCAGCAACGTACTCTTGCCGCAACCGGACGAGCCGAGTAAGGCAAAGATCTCACCGCGCGCGACGTCGAGGCTCACCTGGTCGACGGCACGTACGTCGCCGAACGATTTGCTGACGGCGTCGATGCGCAGGAACGCTAGGTCAGCGTCTGGCACGTTCACTTGCGCGGGCCCAGAGGTCGGCGTTGTCAGTCGACACTGTTGATCAATCCCGCATAGCCCATCGACTGTTCGGCCACCATTGGTCTGTGCAATTCTCAAATGGCGTGAAAGAAATCGCAGCAGTAGATTTATTCACGCTTTTAGGGACGCTCTGGATAACCCGAGCGAGTGCACGCGCCGCAGGTCGGGATG
>JBDSYU010000098.1:0-23542 GCA_039925525.1 Variovorax sp. | reverse complement strand
AACCCCGCGGGCGTATTCCGGGCATTGCCGCACTCCTCAACTACAGATCGGTAGCACATATCAATATTAGGGAGCAACGTGCAGGCCGTCGACGCATGCGTTCAAAGGAGCAGCGAATTCCCGTATGCCTCCAGCGCGGCGGTCGGCACAGTCGACCGATGGGTTGAAGATAGGAAATTCAAACGCACTCTTTTCTCCCAAAGGCCCCCTGCAATGCTCTTGAACACCCACTGATGCGGTCCTTGTTCTGCAGCGGCTTGTTGAGGGTCGATCGCAGCCCAAACGAGATTCATCCGTGGCGAACGAGTACCAATGGATGCCTTTCGGCGAGATCGTTCAAGCGGCGAAGACTTTGCGCTTTCGCACCATGCTCAGCTCAAGCCATCGGCGCTACATCGCGATGGGCCGCACCCGGAGACATTGGAGCCATTACTGGCCCCGCTGTTCCTCGTTTTCGATTCGATGGCTGGATGCCTCATCATGGCGATCGACGTGGACGGGTAGCGCGCACAGTCTCGTGATCCGTGCGCGGCCGTCGCCAAGGAAAAGGCAAAAAAGTTTCTCGAGTGGGCGTTGCGCAGCGGCCTCCCTGTAGGACAAAGCCGGCACTTGAATGTTCCCGTTCATCCCAATCAGCCTCCTGCGCGTTGAGATGAAGTCCCGACAAATTCAAGACACCGACATGCAAACGCACATTCGTAATCACGTTGCAGCCCTGTTTCTGATGCTGCCCACTGCGGTAGCGTTTGTCGTATTGCCGGCCACGGCTGTCGCTCAGCCTGCCGCACCCGAACTGCGCTCTGTCGAAATCTCCGCCGATGGTGACCTTGATCCAGGATCGCGCCTGAGCATCAGGGTCGTTGGAACGCCGCGCGGGCAAGCCAGGCTGCGCATTGGTGGCGTGAGGGAAAGCATTGCGCTCAGGGAAGTCCGGCCGGGTGTCTACATTGGCCGCTACACGATCAAACGCAGAGACCGGATCGACGACGATAGCCAAGTCCGTGCCATTCTTCGCTCCGCAGGCCGTACCGCCGCGGCCGACTACACCATCACCGATGCCATGTCGGGCTCCGGGGTCGCGGCATCTCCGCAGGCCGTCTTGCCGCCGCTGCCCCCGCAGCAGCGCATCGACCGCTTCACGATGGCCGCGATCGATCGTATCGAGCCAGGATCCGAACTGCGCTTTGCCCTCGACGGACCACCGAGTGCTTCGGTTCTCGTCGATCTACCCGGCGTGGCCAACGATGTCGCGCTTCGCGAGATTCGCCCGGGCCACTACGAAGGCGGCTACACCATGCGCCGCTCCGACAACCTGAACCCGTCCAGGCCTATCGTTGCCACGCTGCGCGTTGGCGGCCGCGTGGTGACTGCCAACCTAGCGGCGGCGGTGATGCCTCCGTCGCCCGACAACCGGCCTCCCAACGTCGTCAACCTCACGCCGCGTGAAGGAGACGTCGTTCCCGGCGGGCCGAGCATCCAGATAGCGGCCAACTTCGACGATCGCGGCGGCAGTGGCGTCGACCCGGCCAGCGTGCGCATCATCCTGTCGGGCCGTGACATCACGCCCGATGCGCAGATCAATCCCAAATCGTTCAACTACCGCGCCAGCTTGCCGCCGGGCCGTCATACCGTGACCGTCACTGCGAGGGATCGGGCCGGCAACACCTTGCGCAGGGACTGGAGCTTCGACGTGAGTTCGGTCGCGCCCATCAACGTGCCCATTCAGGTGCTGAACCACAGCAACAATGGAACGGTTGTCGGGAGCTCCACGGTGATTCAGGGCCGCACGGCGCCATTCGCCTCGGTGGCGGTCAGGGTCGAGGCTACGGCTCCGCTCGGCGGGGGCGGCGTCGCAAAACTGCAGATTCATTCGGAGACCTTGCAGGCCGATGCCAACGGCAACTTCTCTTTCACCTTCAGTCCAACATTTCCCGTTCCCGGCACTCGCTACGAGATCGACTTGGTGTCCACCAAGGCGAACGTCACGAGTGAGGGCAAGCTGGTTCTGTTCCAGCGCCAAGGCTGACTCCCCCAATCAACTGGAGACTTTTCATGAATTGCACACGACGCATCTTCACAGCTGGGCTCGCGCTTTCAGGCGTACTCGGGCTCGACACGGCGATGGCCCAGGGCAAGAGCGAGGGCAAGGGCCAAGGCAACGACAAAGGCAAGGGCAAAGGAAAAGGCAAGGCCAACCATCACGATGGGGCCAAGCTGATTGGCGCGAAGATCAAGACGAAGGGCAAACATGTCATCGACAAACGCGGACCCGACACTGTTTCTCTCGACGTGACGGACGGCAAGATTGCGGGCATGCACGTCAAGCACGACACCAAGGGCGAGTTGCAGGTGAAGAAGTACAAGACCAAGAAGAAAATGGCGCAGGCCGACAGTGGATTCCATTACGCCTCGTTCATCCAAGTGCAGAACACGTATCTGGGCACAACGTACATCGGCTACAGCTACTACGACGACTACGGCGACGAGTACATCTACTGGTTCCCCTACGACATGATCCTGAACGGCGATACCGGCGCCGTCGAATACCTCGCCGCGTAAAGACACGCGCACGCGTTGCGAGTTGGCATCGCTTGTGTCAAGGCACCAGCACGTCGAGGACGGAGTACCGAACCGTGTCCTTCCCCTCCCGATTGCCCATCAACAAGAGGCCGTCGGCGAGCGCGATGAGGGCCGCGACGTCGCGCGGAGGGACGAGGCACACGAGAGCCCCCATCGTGAGAGTCACCGGACTTCCCCGCTCCATCTGCTCCGCCTCCCTACGCGCTCACCTTGCTGACCCGGCCTCCCGCGGCAAGGCGATGACGAAACTGGCACCGCCGCCAGCGCGTGCTTCACAACGTACGCTGCCGCCATGGCGCCGAGCGATGGATTGAACCAGTGCCAGTCCGAGGCCGACGCCGCCGTTCTTTTCGCTGGCCCCGGGCAGCCGATAGAAGGGCTCGAAGATGCGTTCGCGCAGCGGCTCGGGCACGCCGGGCCCTCGATCGTTCACCCGCACCAACGCCTGGTGATCGTCGGCGCTGAGTTCGACGCTGACATCACCGGCGCCGTAGCGGCGCGCGTTCTCCAGTAAATTGCGCAAGGCCCGACGCAAAAGGCGCGCTACGCCCGTGACGTTCAGGGCGCTGCCATCGCTGCCGGCGGCCACATTCAGATCGGCACCGCTGCGGGCGCATTCCTCGGCGGCCAGACCCGTCAAGTCGACCGGCTCCAGCATGCCGATGTCGACCTCACTGGCGTCGAGGCGACTGGACAGCAGGATTTCGTCGACCAGCTGATCGAGCTCGACGATGTTGCGCGATATCTCAGCGCGCGCCTTGGCATGGGCGCCCTCGCCCAGCAGTTCGAGGCCGACGCGGATGCGCGCCAGCGGCGAGCGCAACTCATGCGAGGCGTTGGCCAGCAACGCCTTGTGCGAACGCACAAGGGTTTCGATGCGCGCCGCCGCGTCGTTGAAACGCCGGCTCAGGTCGGCGATCTCGTCCTGGCCGTCGACCGGCACGCGCGTCGACAGTTGGCCGTCGCCCCAGCGCTGGACACCGCGCTGCAATGCCTCCAGCCGCTGGGTCAGGCGGCGCACGATGGGATACACGCCGAGAGCCACCGCAATGCCGACCAGCACGATCATCCAGGTCAGGCCGAACGGCGTGCGCCATGGCGGCGGGCCGCGTCTGGCGCTATCGCCGCGGCCTCGCTCGCGCGGCGTGAACTGCACCGTGATGTCGCGGCCGTCAGCCAGCTTGAGTTCGAGTTCGCGCGGCTGTCCGGGCGAGCGCGTGGCCTGCCCGCGGCCGATCTCGCGATCCTGTGCATCGAGCACCAGCACCTCGCGCGGCTGCCCAGCGATGCGTTCGAACTCGCTTTCCGCTGCCAGTCGAACCAGCCAGCTGGCCATCAGCGTCAGCACCACCACGCCCCCGACCACCGCCAGCCAGATGCGCACGTACAGGTGGCGCGAGTAGAGATTGATCATGTGGCGATGTGACTGGCTTCAATATGGACTGCCGGACTCGCAGGGCGCGAAGGTTTTGCAGAAGGCGCAGAAGAATTCATTCAAAATTTCTTGGCTGTTCTTTTGCGACTTCTGCGAAACCTCTGCGCCTTCCGCGTCCGCAAGTCCGATCCCACAGCGCTCGCAAAGCCCACACGCCGCATCAATCCTGCTGCTTGGCGAAGACGTAGCCCACCCCGCGCACCGTGAGGATGCGTTTCGGATTCTTGGCGTCGACTTCGATGGCGGCGCGGATGCGGCCCATGTGCACGTCGATCGAGCGGTCGAAGGCTTCGATCTCGCGACCGCGCACCGCCTCCATGATCTGGTCGCGCGTCAGCACGCGACCGGCGCGCTCGGCCATGGCGACGAGCAGGTCGAACTGGTAGGAGGTGAGCTCGGCCGGGATGCCACCCACCGTGACGCCGCGTGTATCGCGATCGATCTCCAGCGAGCCGAAGCGCAGCAGCGCCGCGGTCTCCAGCGTCGTGCGCTCGACGCGGCGGCGCAGCACGGCGCGGATGCGCGCCAGCAATTCGCGTGGCTCGAACGGTTTTGGCAGATAGTCGTCGGCACCCAACTCGAGGCCGACGATGCGGTCCATCGGATCGCCCTTGGCCGTCAGCATGAGCACCGGTGTGCGCGCCATTGCGTTGGGCAGAGCGCGAATGCGCCGACACACTTCCAGGCCGTCCATATCGGGGAGCATCAAGTCGAGGATGACCAGTTCCGGCGCATGCTGCTGCAGCGCCTCGAGGCCCGCGGCGCCGTCGCCGGCATGTTGCACTGTATAGCCAGACTGGCCGAGATACTCGACCACCATCTGTGCCAGGCGGCCGTCGTCCTCGATCATCAACAACTGCGGATTGCTCATGGTCGCCATGGTGTCGTTCTCGCGGTGAGCGGGCGTTGAAGCGGCTGTAAAGATGGGTAAACGGGCGCGGATACCGAATGCGGACTACCGGACGCGAAGGGCGCCAAAGTTCCGCGAAGGGCGCCAAAGGAATACCAAATTTTCTTTGACTTTTTTCGCGCCCTTCGCGAGCACTTTGCGTCCGGCTGTCCGCTTTCAGACCACCTCGAAAAGCATCCGCTGCGTCGACTCGTGCGACGACGACGATTCGCGGTCCGCCAGCAATTGGCGCAGCGCCTTGGCGTCGAGCTGCGGATGCGCGACGCAGGCGCGGGCTTCGATCTCGGCGGCCAGTGTGCGCAGTTGCGCCGTGCCTTGTTGCAGGCGCTGCTTGAAGGCCGCGTCGTCGAGCGTGTCGGTGAGGCTGCGGTTGAGTTCGGCAAACCACGGCAGGGCTGCCTGGTCGAGCATCACCGCCGGGTTGCGCTTGTCAGTGTGCTGCGACCAGCCTCGAAAGAAGGCCTGCATGGCGATGTTGAGTTGCTGGCAATGCGCCAGGTCGTCCCGCAAGGCGCCGAACATCGCCACGTCGGTGAGCCGGTCGTGGAAGAACAGTTGCGCCAGCACGCCCCAGTAATAGGTGTAGTCCCAGATCACCTTGACGGGCAGCACCTCTGGGTCGCCGAAGATCGGGTACTGGTCTTGGTAGAGGGCCAGCGTGCTGTCGTAGAACGAGTGGAAGATCTGGTCGTACAACTGGGCCCGCGCGCCTATGCGGCGCCCCTTCGCATCGAGCGCTACCAGATCGCAAATGTAAGTGTTGGCGATGCCGATGAAGTCGCTGCCAGGCGAATAGAAGGGGTCGAGGAACATACCGGCCTCGCCGGTGAGCGCCCAGCGATCGCCTGAGAACACCTGCTTGCAGCCGTAGGAAAGATTGCGAAAAAAGGCGAAGTCCTGCAACAGATGACGTTTGCCGTCCAGCGCGTCGAACAGCCGCGGTTGCCAGCGCGCTAGCCATTGCATGGCTTTCTCGAACGTATCGATTTGATCGAGCGGGTGCAAGCGCGGGTCAGCGACGATCCCCACCGAATGTGAGCCGGAGGCCAGCGGGATCAGCCAGACCCAGTAGCCGGCGCCGACCAGATGATTGGTCGAGAGCCAGCGCGCCGGCGGCTCGCATTGCGCGCGCCAACTTGCATCGTCCGACCAGTCGTCGATGCTGATGCGCTCGCCGATGCGAAACCATACGGCGTTGACGTCGTGGGCGTTGGCCTCGGCCAAGCCGAGCTGGCGCTTGAGCATGCCGGCACGGCCGCAGGCGTCGACGATCCAGCGGCATTCGATTTGTTGCGGGCCTACAAATGACGATGCTGCACCCCCCGTCCAATGCACCCGATGCGCGGCGCCGTCATTGCCGATCTCGATGCGCTGAACCCGCGCGTCATCGACAAAGCGCACGCCGCGGCGCTGCGCTTCTTCGGCCAAAAAATTCTCGAAGATGCCGCGATCGATTTGGTAGCTTGGAACCGCAAGGTGGCGGCTGGCACCGACTTCCGTGACGCCATCGATATCGCGGCGACCTTCCGAGAAGAAGAAGCGAAAGCCGAACTTCTTGAGCTGTGCCTCCTTCAGGTGCGCCGCCAACCCGAGCACGTTGGCAAAGTAATGAGCGCCGATCTCGACCGACGATTCACCGACCTTGTGCGTGGCATGCGGCACCGGATGGCGCCGTCGCTCGAGCACCAGCACGTCGATGTCGGGCAGCTGTTGCTTGAGCTGCAGAGCCAGCGTCAACCCGGCCAGACCGCCGCCAACGATGACCACGTCGACGGCCCCATCGGCGCCGGTATGGGCGCTTGGTGCGGGCACAGCGCTCATTGCAGCGGCGATGGACAGAGGTGGATCTGCAGCGACAGCGCCGGCGACACGCCAAGGGCCAGCGATTGCGGTTGGTCGGTGGCCAATGCCTCGAAGAACGGCAGGGCGTCGGCCATGGCGTTTCCGGCAAGCGCGCGTGCGGCAGCGCTTCGCGGCACAGTGTTGCCGGTCGCCGCAGTGGCCAAGGACCAGTCGAGCGCCGCGACGGCCGTGGCACTTCGCTCGGGTGCCAGGACCAACGCCACCGCCAGCATGCCTTCGCTTGTTGTCGCCGAAGCCAACGGTCCCACTGCCTGCACGTCGTAGCCGACCAGCAGCACTGCACGCTGCTCAATCGCGCACTGCGCGGCGGCCTCGAGCAGGGCACCGGCAAAGCTCTGATCGAAGGCGGCGAGCGAGCTGCTTGACTGCTGACAGCCGGTGCCGATGGTCCAGTAGCCGACCGCAGCGTTGTGCACCGAATTGTGAAAGCGCGTGGGCGACAGCAACGTGGGGTCGCTGGCGAGCGTGGCACACATGTAGTCGTTGATCGCCAGATCGCCATGCGCCGATGCAAACACGCAGGGCAGGTCGGTGGCATTGCGGCCCGAGGCAGCGATGGCCGCCGTCGCCACTTCCAGAGCCAGGGCCACGGTATCGGGCGCGCGTCGGCGCTCGGCGGCGGCCAGCACCTGCGGGGCGGGGCGCCGGGCCGGCGGATCCACGACCGCACCTTCGCCGCGAAAGGCCGCGCGGGCGATCGACCAGCCTGGCAGCTGCGGTGCCCAGAATGCCGGACCTTCGACGAACAGGGTCGGCGTCGTGGCGTTCAAGGGCCGGCCCTCCTGCCAAAGGCCAGCGAGCAGTTGTTGCCGCCGAAGCCGAACGAGTTCGAGATGGCGATGCGCACCTCGCCCTCGGCCGGCGCCAGCTTGATCTGCGGGCCGCAATCGACATCGAGGTTGCGCGTGTTGAGGGTGCCGGGCATGTGCCCGGTTTCCAACGCGAGCAGGCTGATGGTCGCTTCGACGATGCCGGCGGCGCCGAGCGTGTGGCCGGTGACGCCCTTGGTCGAACTGGCATGCGCACGCGCCGGGAATCGCCGAGCTATCAGCGCCGCTTCGACCTCGTCGTTCTTGCTGCTGGCGGTGCCATGCAGGTTGATGTAATCGACGTCGCCGGCGGCGATGCCGGCGCGTGCCAGCGCATCGTCGAGTGCGCGTTCGGCGCCGACACCCTGCGGATGCGGGGTCGACATGTGATGCGCATCGCTGGCCTCGCCATAGCCCAGCAGTTGCAGCTTGGCGCCGGTACCAGCACCAGGCTCGCTTCGTTGCAGCAGGGCGAAGCCAGCCGCTTCACCCAGGCTGATGCCATCGCGTTCGGCATCAAACGGCCGGCACGGCGCGCTCGACACCAGTTCGAGCGCATTGAATCCGAACAGCACGCTGCCGCACAGGGTATCGACGCCGCCGACGACCACCGCGTCAACGAGGCCGAGGGACAACCAGCGCGCGGCGCTGGCAAAGACTTTGGCGCTCGACGAACACGCGGTCGATATCGTCGCTGCCGGCCCCTCGAGCTCGAGCGCTTCGCGCACGAAGAGGGCCAGCGAATGGGGGGTATGCACCAGGGGGCGCCGCTGGTGCGGCATGAAGGCGCCATCGGCATCGAGTTCGGCATAGGCGGCCTCGGTCTCGCCGATGCTGGAGGTCGAGGTGCCGAGCAAGACGGCAATGCGCGATGCGCCGACACGCTCGCGCATCTCAGCCACTGCTTGCAAGAAACCGTCCGCCTGCAGTCCGAGCCAGGCGAGGCGATGGTTGCGACATTCCCATCGAGCCCACGCCTCAGGCAGCGCCGCGTCTTCCAGGCCGTCGACGCGTCCGATCCAGGTGGGCAGGGGGTGCGCGCTGAAGTCGTTGGCCGTAAGACCACTGCGCTGCGCCCGCAGGGTTTCATAGAGGGCCACGCGGCCGATGCCGGCGGCGCTGGTGGCGGTGTAGGCGCTGATGTCGATGGGAGCGATGCGATCGGGCACGGGTCGATGCTAATCGGGAACGTTGCTGCCGGCCAAGGATGGCTCAGCATGGCCCTTGCGCGCCATGTGGGCGGCCAACGCCACCAGCACCAGCACCGGCAGACCGAGCACGGCGGTCGAGACAAAGAACGTGCTGTAGCCGAAGGCATCGACGAATACGCCGGAGAAGCCGGCGACGAACTTGGGCAGCAGCAGCATCAGAGAACTGAAAAGGGCGTACTGCGTGGCCGAGTAGTTGACGTTGGTCAGGCTCGACAGATAGGCGATGAACGCCGCCGAAGCAATACCGCCGGCCAGGTTGTCGGCCGACACTACCAGCACCAGCGCTCGCACGTCGTGACCGAGCATGGCCAACCAGGCGAACAGCAGGTTGCTGGCGGCGCTGAGCACGGCGCCCAACATCAGCACCCGCATCACGCCCAGGCGCATCGACAGCACGCCGCCAATAAAGGCGCCGACCAGCGTCATCACCACGCCGTAGATCTTGCTGACATTGGCGACCTCGTCCTTGGTGAAGCCCATGTCGACATAGAACGGGTTGGCCATGATGCCCATGACGACGTCGCTGATGCGGTAGAGCGCAATCAACGCCAGGATCAGCGCGGCCTGCCAACGGTAGCGACGGATGAAGTCGGCAAACGGAACGACGAAGGCGTTGATGAACCAGGCCAGGGCGGGGATGGCCGCCGCCGGAACGCCCTTCGACGCAAGCCGCTGCCGGCTCGCTTCGAGCTGCGCCGACACGACCTTCCTGTCGAGCGGTGCGGGCTCGGGCGAGCACAGCACCGTGATGACACCGATGGCCATCGACGCCGCCATCACCAGGTACGCCGTCTGCCAGGCACCATCCTGATAGCCCGCAAGGCCATCCACTTCGACAAAGGCCGCCACCTTCAGGATGCCAGCGCCGGCCCAGATCATGGCCAGGCGGTAACCGGTCTGGTAGGCCGCTGCCAGCGCCGCCTGCTTCTGCATGGCCGCCGATTCGATGCGAAAGGCGTCCAGGGCGATGTCCTGCGTGGCCGAACCGAAGGCGACGATGACGGCAAAGATCACCAACGGCTCGAGCCCGGCGCGCGGATCTGAGAGAGCCATGCCGACCAGCCCGCCAATGACTACCGCCTGCGCCAGCAGCAGCCAGCCGCGTCGGCGCCCGAGCAGCGTCGTCAGCGGCGGCAGCGGCAGCCGGTCGACCAGCGGCGCCCAGACCCATTTGAAGCCGTAGGCCAGACCGACCCAGCTCAGGTAGCCGATGGTCGCGCGGTCGATGCCGGCCTCACGCAGGCGAAAGCTGAGCGTGCCCAGCACCAGCAACAGTGGCAGTCCGGCCGAGAAGCCGAGCGCGAACATGCGCAGCGTCGCAGGCTCGAGGTAGACCTTGAAGGTGTCGCGCCAGCGTGTGGGAACGGCCTCGGCGCGAACCACGTCGGTCGGCCCTGCATCCGCCAGCGTCGCAGCCGTCGGTGCCGCACGGGCTGGTGCGATGATGGAATCGGGCATCTTGACTTGAGTGAAAAGCCCCGGCATTTTCGTGCATGGGTGGGCCCCGGCCTTGGCCACTTGCGAAACCTGCCGTTACCATTCTCGATGTGACGAGTCATTCGCCTTTGCTGGAGCCAAGTCCCGAGTCAACCGGCCACGCTGCGCAGGCAGCGCTGCCTGCGGCCGAGCGACAAGCCCTGGTTGATGGGCTCGTGGCGTTGCTGCGCGTGACACCTTCAGGCGTCGATCGCTTTCGCGGCGACAGCGAAGATCTGGGCTACCCCAATGTCTATGGCGGACAGGTCCTGGGCCAGGCCGTGATGGCGGCCAGCCAGACGCTGCCCAAGCGACCGATCCATTCCCTGCATGCCTATTTCCTGCGGCCGGGCGACCCTCGGCAGCCGATCGAATACGCCGTCGAGCGGTTGCGTGATGGGCGCAGCTTCAGTACGCGGCGCATCAGCGCCAGCCAGGAGGGGCGGGTCATCTTGGAAATGATGGCGTCGTTTCAGGATTCGGCTGAAGGTCTGGACCATCAACGTGCCATGCCGCCGGCGCCCGGACCCGAGGGCGTGCCGTGCGAGCCGGCGCCTCGGCGTGCCGTGGCGGCACGCGGCCGCGAACGGCCGATCGAGTTCCGCTGGCTCGATGCACCGGCGCTGGGCGATCGGCAGCCCGGCCCTGCAGCGGCGCGCATCTGGATGCGACCGGTGGCGGCCTTGCCCAACGACCGCACCCTGCATGCCGCTTTGCTGGCCTACGCCAGCGACCACGGCCTGCTGCGGGCGGCGATGCTGCCGCACGGATTGACCTACACCACCCCGGGCATGCGCGGCGCCAGCCTGGACCATGCGCTGTGGTTCCATCGCGACGCTCGCTTCGATGACTGGCTGCTGCACGACATCGAATCGCCCAGCGCCCAGAGTGCGCGAGGCCTATGCCGCAGCGAGATCTTTTCGCGCGATGGGCGCCTGGTCGCTTCGGCGGCGCAAGAAGGGATGATGCGCTTTCGCGCGCCATCAGCAGACCATGAAAGCAGGCAATGAACGCTTCGACGACCGCTTCCACTTCGATACACCTCAGCATCCTCACGGGGGCTTCGCGCGGCATGGGTCGCGCCGTCGCCTTGCAACTGCTGCAACCGAATCGCCTCCTGCTGTGCATCTCGCGCCATGCAGACGCAGCGCTCGCACCACGGGCAGACGCCGCCGGCACCGAACTCGTGCAGTGGCAGCAGGACCTCGGCGACACGCAGGCGGCCGCTGCGCGGCTGGCGGAGTGGCTCGAGGCACTGGACGGAAAACGCTTTGCCAGCGCCACACTGATCAACAACGCCGGGGTTCTGGCTGCGCCCCGCCCGCTCGCGGGCGCCGACCCCGGCGAGCTTTCTAACGCGCTTCGTGTCGGCCTTGAAGCACCGATGCAGCTCACGGCCGTGTTCCTGCGCGCAACAAGCGATTGGCAGGCCGAGCGCAAGGTACTCAACATTTCGTCCGGCCTCGGCCGCAACGCCATGGCCAGCCAGGCGCCGTACTGCGCGGCCAAAGCCGGCATGGACCATTTCACGCGCGTGGTGGCGCTTGAACAAGCTGCGTCGCCCAGCGGCGCAAAAATCGTCTCTCTCGCCCCGGGCGTCATCGACACCGACATGCAACAACAACTGCGCGATGGCGATGCGAAGCATTTCCCCGACCGCGAACGCTTCGCGCGCCTGAAGCGCGATGGCCAACTCGACTCGCCCGACGTGGCCGCGGGCAAGGTGCTCGCCTATCTGGCGCGAGCGGATTTCGGCAGCCAGCCGATTGCCGATGTGCGCGATGCCTGATCGGTCATCATCGTCTTGGTAGGCCGCGGGGACGGCGCGCACGGCGCACCGCCGCGCCCCAGCGCGCCGCCGGTCTGCGCGTCCTATGCGTCACGCCCGCCCGCTTCAGGCCTCGCCACCACCGGCCCACCTTCCGACTGCCAGCCGTCGATGCCACCGCGCAGAAAGCGAGCGTCGAGTCCGGCCGCGCGCATACGCAGCGCTGTCGTTCGGCTGACTTCATGGCCATGGACGCAATAGACGATGAACGGCTGGTCGTTCGGCAGCTCGCCGGCCCACTGCGTGACCTTCATGGGATCCAGCCACCGCGCCTCCGGGAGCATCGACGCGGCCTGTTGAAAGGCGCCGGCGCGCCGTACATCGATCGCTGTGGCGCCGCTCATCGCCTCGGCAGTCGCGCCAATGCTTTCTGTGGCCGCGTCGACCGCTGCCTGGTAGCGCTCGTACACGCTGCGCCATTCGACGTCGTGCATCAAGGCGCGGATGTGCGACGCATGCGCAGCGCCGTGGTCCGGAAGGTGCGCATGCTCGTCCACGTCGAGCGCCAGCAGTGGCACGCTGCCGGCCGAGGCGCGCGTGCGATCGGCAGCCCATTGATTCACCAGTCTGCCGTCGCCGGGCTGGAACGACAGCAGCACCGAGCCCGAGCCGCGGCCGAACGCGCGGATCATGGCGGCGGTGAACTCGGCGCGCCACTGTTCGAAGCTGCCGAAGTTCGCCTCGAGCGCAAACTTCATGGGCGGCTCCATCGTCGCGGGCAAATCGTCTTTGAACGTCATCGAAAAGCTCCTTCAGTGGGGCAGAGAACCTGCCAGGGTTGCGACGACGCCAACGGCGGCGCAGACGGCCAGCAGCGGGATGACGCCGACCTTGAATCGAAAGAGGGCGACGGCGGCCAGCACCGCGATCACCGCCGAGAGCGCATCGAACCGGCCGCCGAAGCCTTGCGGCCACAGCACGTGATAGGCAAAGAAGGCCGCCAGGTTGAGGATCACGCCGACAACCGCCGCCGTGATGGCTGTGAGAGGCGCCGTGAACCCGAGCTTGCCGTGGGTAGCCTCCACCAGAGGTCCGCCGGCAAGGATGAAGACGAACGACGGCAGGAAGGTGAACAAGGTGACTACGGTGGCAGCCAGCGCAGCCCCGAAGAAGAGCGCATCCGGACCCATCACCTGCTTCAACCAACCCCCGACGAAGCCTACGAAGGCGACCACCATGATCAGTGGGCCCGGTGTCGTTTCGCCCAGCGCCAGGCCGTCGATCATCTGGGTCGCACTGAGCCAATGGTGCTGCTCGACGGCGCCCTGGTATACATAGGGCAGCACTGCGTAGGCGCCGCCAAAGGTCAGCAGGGCCGCTTTGGTGAAAAACCAGCCCATCTGCCAAAGCGTCCCGTCGGCATCCTGCCGGCCGACAAGTGTGGCTAGCGCGACCGCCGCGCCCAGCCACAGCCCGAAGCCACCAGCCAGCACGCGCACCAGCCTGGCGCGGGAAAAGCGCGCATGCAATGGCGTCGGCGTGTGGTCGTCGATCAACGCCGGCCCGTAAGTGCAATGGGCACCGATATGAGCGCCACCCGGTGCAAACTTTTGCGGTGCTGCCCTCGCACCGACGTAGCCGATCACCGCGGCGGCCAGAACGATCGCCGGGAACGGCACATGGAAGACGAAGATCGCGACGAACGCCGTGGCGGCGATGGCCCGCATCCAGCCGTTCTTGAGCGCACGGGTTCCGATCCGATGCGCGGCGTGCAGCACGATGGCGATGACCGCCGGCTTGATGCCGTGGAACAGCCCGGCCACCATGGGGACATCGCCGAAACGCAGGTACACCCACGACAGCGCGATCAGGATGAACAGTGAGGGCAGAACGAACAGCGCACCGGCAACGATGCCGCCCCAAGTGCGATGCATCAGCCAGCCGATATAGGTCGCGAGTTGCTGCGCTTCGGGCCCGGGTAGCAGCATGCAGTAGTTGAGCGCATGCAGGAACCGGTTCTCGCTGATCCAGCGGCGCCGCTCGACGAGTTCGGTGTGCATGATGGCGATCTGTCCGGCCGGACCGCCGAAGCTGATGAATCCCAGCTTGAGCCAGAAGCGAAGCGCCTCGCCGAAGCCCACGAGCGCCGGTCGGGTCGGCACCGCCGACGCGATGGGGACCGCAGTCTTTGCCGTCATGCGCGTATTCGCTCAACGTCGGGGAGGATCGGCAGAGTGCGCATGAGAGCCGCGTGCAAGTGCGTCATGGATATCGAAACAACGGATGTGAATGCTAGTCCCTGCTGAGGCACCCCCAAGGAAACGGCTGCGTCATTCCCGCCCCCAGGGGCCAAGGAAAGAGGCAACGCCACATTTCCTTGAGAGACCTGCTGACGCGGCGAACATAGGGATTGGACGGATGCACATCTTTGCGGCCGATGGCTACATTGCTGGCTCAACCAAAGTCAAACTGGAGGCAATCATGTCGCGTCCGCAGAAACTTCGCACGCTGAGCGCCAGCGTTTTGCTGGCCTTATTGGGGGCTGTGGGTGCCGTCCAGGCGGGCACCGTCACCGTCATCACATCGTTTCCCAAGGAGCTGACCGACGCTTACCGCAAGGCCTTCGAGGCCGCGCACAGCGACATCAAGCTCGAGGTGCTCAACAAGAACACCACCGCTTCGATCGCCTACATCAAGGAGCTGCCGGCAGGCCAGCGCCCAGACGTGATGTGGGCCTCGGCGCCCGATGCGTTCGAGGTGCTCTCGCGGGACAAACTGCTGGCGCCCGCGCCGGGCGTGATGAACCCGAAGGTGCCGGCGAAGATCGGCAATTACCCGATCAACGACCCCGACGGCATGTACTTCGGTCAGGCGCTGGCCGGCTACGGGATCATGTGGAACACGCGCTACCTCAAGGCCAACAAGATCACGCCGCCCAAGGAATGGGCCGACCTGACCAAGGCCGAATACTTCGGCCATGTGGCGATGTCGTCGCCGTCGCGCTCGGGCACCACGCACCTCACGGTCGAGACGATGCTGCAGGGCGAAGGCTGGGACAAGGGCTGGCAGCAACTGCTCGAGATCGCCGGCAACTGCGCTGCCGTCACCGACCGCAGCTTCGGCGTACCCGAGGGCGTCAACAGCGGGCAGTACGGGCTTGGCCTGGTGATCGATTTCTTCGGACTGGCGGGCAAGGCCTCGGGCTTTCCTGTCGATTTCGTCTACCCGACGGTGACGGCCGTGGTGCCCGCCAACATCGGGCTGATCGCCGGCGCGAAAGACCCCGAAGAGGCGAAGAAATTCATTGCCTTCACCCTGTCCAAAGAAGGCCAGCAACTGCTGTTCGACCCGAAGATCAGCCGGCTGCCCGTGCTGCCCTACGCCGACCTGAAGGTGCCCGCCGGCTACCCAGACATCCAGGCGGTGGCCAAGCGGGCCAAGGTGCAATTCGATTCCGACCTGAGTGGCGCGCGCTACCCGGTGGTGGTGAGCCTGTTCGACCAGATGATCACCTTCCGGTTGAAGGAACTGCAGGCGGCCAACAAGGCCATCCACGAGGCCGAGAAAAAGCTCAAGGCCAAGCCCAACGCTCAGGCATCGGAGCTGCTCAAGCAGGCGCGCAGCTTTGCCTATTCGCCATTGGCCAGCCAGGACATGGTCAAGGACGGGAAATTCCTCGAGCTGTTCAGAAGCAGCCGCAAGGAAGTCGCCGTGTCCAAGCAGTTGACGGGACAGGAAGAGCGTTGGGCGACCAAGGCCAAAGCCAATTACGCCAAGGCAACGGAGCTGGCTGAGCAGGCCGTCGCGCTGACGAAGTGACGGGAACGGCGCCGGCAGAGCCCCTGCTGCCGGCGCCGGTCGGCCCGCGCCTGCGCGCCCGAGCCGCAGGGGCCGGCTGGGGTGCGTGGACCATCGCCGGCGCAGTGCTGGCCTTCTTGCTGGTGTTTCTGCTGGTGCCGGTGGCGCTGGTGATCCACACCGCGTTCGTCGACCAGAATGGCGGCTTCACGCTGGGCCACTTCGGCACCTTCTTCGACCAGAGCCTCTTCCGCGAGGCGTTCTTCAACAGCCTGTGGGTGTCTTGCGCCAGCGTGCTGATCGCCTCGCTGATCGCGGTGCCGCTGGCCTACCTGACGGTGCGCTTCGAGTTTCGCGGCGCCCTCTTGATCCAGACGCTCGGCGTGCTGCCGCTGATCATGCCGCCGTTCGTCGGCGCGGTGGCGTTGCAGTTGATCTTCGGCACCAACGGATCGGTCAACCTTCTGCTCGACGAATATTTGGGCTTCAAGATTCCGATCATGGACGGGCTCGGCGGCGTGGTGTTCGTCGAGAGCATCCATTACTTTCCGTTCATCCTCTTGAACCTGGTCGCGTCCATGCGCAACATCGACGGCGCGATGGAAGAGTCGGCGCAGAACCTCGGCGCGCGCGGCGTTCGCCTGTTTCGCCGGATCATTTTTCCGCTGGCGATGCCGGGCTACCTGGCCGGCGCGGCGCTGGTGTTCGTCAAGGTGTTCGACGACCTGGGCACGCCGCTGGTGCTGGGCGTGACCAACATGTTGGCGCCGCAGGCCTACTTGCGCATCACCTCGGTGGGGCTCGACGATCCGCTCGGCTATGTCATCAGCGTGCTGATGATCGCGTTCTCGGTACTGGCGTTGTGGCTGGCCGCCCGCATCATGAAAGGCAAGGATTACGCCACGTTGCAAAAGGGCGGCGGCGCACTGCAGCGGCGGCGCCTCGGCGCCTGGGAATCAGCGCTGGCCTATGGCTGGATCGGCCTGGTGCTGCTGGTCGTGCTGGCGCCGCACATCGGCATCCTGCTGATGTCGTTCGCCAAGGTGTGGAGCTTCTCGGTGCTGCCCGACGCCTACACGCTCGAGCACTACGCCAACGTGTTCGAGAACTCGCGCTCGATGATCGGCAACACGCTGCTGTACTGCGTGCTGGCGGCGAGCCTCGACGTGGTGATCGGCACGGCCATTGCCTGGTTGATCTTGCGCACGACCTTGCCCGCACGGCGCTGGCTCGATTCGCTGGCCTCGGCGGCACTTGCCATTCCGGGCCTGGTGCTGGCCATCGGCTACCTGCGGCTGTTTCGCGGTGTCGAGCTGCCGTTCACCGAAACCACGCTGGTGTCCACCTGGGTGCTGATCATGCTGGCTTACGCAGTGCGGCGCCTGCCCTACGCGTTGCGCTCGTGCATGGCGGCGCTGCAGCAGGTGCATGTGTCGCTCGAAGAGGCCGCGCAAAACCTCGGGGCGTCTCGCATGCGCACGGTGCGTCGCGTGATGGTGCCGCTGATGGCCGGCGGCATGCTGGCCGGTTTCGTCACCAGCTTCATCACCGCGGCGGTCGAGCTCTCGGCCACGCTGATGCTCACTTCGTCGGAGAGTCAGGCGCCGATGAGTTATGGCATCTACCTCTATATGCAGAGCGTGTCGGGACGTGGACCGGGTGCGGCGCTCGGTGTGCTGGCGGTGATGGTGGTGGGGTTGGGCACCTGGGCCTCGCACCGCTTCGTCGAGCGCTCGCTCGCATCGGCGCGGCCGGCACGGCCGGCGCACGAAAACTGATGCGCAGGCAAGGAAAAAAACATGAACAAGGTTTCGCTCGAAGCGTGCCACATCAGCCTGCGCTATGGCAGCACGGAGGTGCTCAAGGACATCAACCTGAAGATCGAGCCGGGCGAGTTCTTCGCGCTGCTCGGGCCGTCGGGTTCGGGCAAGTCGACGCTGTTGCGGTTGATCGCCGGCTTCAACCAGCACCAGCACGGCGAACTGCTGGTCGACGGCCAGGACATCACGCGCGTGCCGCCGCACGCCCGCAACATTGGCATGGTGTTCCAGAGCTATGCGCTGTGGCCACACATGACGATCTGGGACAACGTGGCCTTCGGCTTGGTCGAGCGCCGTGAGAGCCGCGATGCGATCAAGCGCAAGGTGGGCGCGGCCCTGGAACTGGTCGGCCTGACGGCTTATGCGAAGCGCCGCCCCGGTCAACTGTCGGGTGGCCAACAGCAGCGCGTCGCGCTGGCGCGCACCATCGTCATCGAGCCCAAGCTGCTGCTGCTGGACGAGCCCTTGTCCAACCTGGACAAGAACCTTCGCGTGCAGATGCGCGACGAACTGAAAAACCTGCAGCGCTCGCTGGGCCTGACGACCATCTTCGTCACACACGACCAGGAAGAAGCCATGACCACGGCCGACCGCATGGCAGTGCTCGACAAGGGCGTGCTGCAGCAGATCGGTCCGGCCACTGGTTTGTTCGACTACCCCGTCAACCGCTTCGTCGCCAGCTTTGTCGGGACGGCCAACGTGCTCGAGGGCCAGGTGCTGGGCCAGGATGCCGACGGCGCGCTGCGCTTCACGGCCAACGGCATCGGTGAATTCCGCGTGCCGCCCGGGTCCGCCGATCGCGACACGACGAACGGCCCGGCGGCCATGACGTTCCGGCCGCACCACATCCGGATTCAAGCCAGGGCGGTCGACGCCGACGATGCCGCGACCGCACTTGATCCGTCGCGCTGGTGGCTTGATGCGACAGTGCACAGCGCCGAATTCCTGGGCGAGGTGTCACGCTACCGCATGCGCGTCGGCAGCGTCCAGGTGGTGGCCGACGAGATGCATTGCGTCGGCGCCGCGGTGCTGCAACCAGGCGCCAAAGTGCGGTTGGGAATCGACCCGAGCCAGGTGCGGGTGCTGGCCGGATGAGCAAGCCGTCGATGCACGGCGACGGATCGATTGCCCGCAGGCAGGAAGCCCGTTCGTCTACAACAGCCGTCGCAGGTAATGCCCGGTATGGCTCGCCACGCTCGCCGCCACCTGTTCGGGCGTGCCCACGGCCACCACGGTGCCGCCGCCGGCGCCGCCTTCGAGGCCCATGTCGATGACCCAGTCGGCGGTCTTGATGACGTCCAGGTTGTGCTCGATGACGACGATGGTGTTGCCGGCATCGCGCAACTGGTGCAGCACCTTGAGCAGCAGCTCGATATCGGCGAAGTGCAGGCCCGTGGTCGGCTCATCCAGAATGTAGAGAGTGCGCCCGGTGTCGCGCTTGCTCAGCTCCAGCGCCAGCTTGATGCGTTGCGCTTCGCCGCCCGAGAGCGTCGTTGCCGATTGACCGAGCTTGATATACGAGAGGCCGACATCGAGCAGCGTTCGCAGCTTGCGCTCGATCGTCGGCACCGCCTTCAGGAAGTCATACGCGGCCTCCACGGTGAGGTCGAGGATCTGCGCGACGTTGCGACCCTTGTAGAGCACTTCCAGCGTTTCGCGGTTGTAGCGCTGTCCGTGGCAGACCTCGCATGGCACATAGACGTCGGGCAGGAAGTGCATCTCGACCTTGACCACGCCGTCGCCTTGGCAGGCTTCGCAGCGGCCGCCGGCGACGTTGAAGCTGAAACGCCCGGGGCCGTAGCCGCGCTCGCGCGCGGCGTTGGTTTCGGCCATCAGTTCGCGGATCGGCGTGAACAGGCCCGTGTAGGTGGCCGGGTTGCTGCGCGGTGTGCGGCCGATCGGGCTCTGGTCGACGTTGATGACCTTGTCGAAATACTCGATCCCCTCGACCGCCTCGTGCGGCGCCGGCTCGTCGTTGGCCCGATACAGGGTGCGCGCTACCGATTTGTAGAGTGTGTCGTTGACCAGTGTCGATTTGCCCGAGCCCGAGACACCCGTGACGCAGGTGAAGAGGCCCACCGGGAAGGCCACGCTGATGTGCTTGAGGTTGTTGCCGCCGGCGCCGCGCACACGGATTTCCTGCAACGCGCCCTGCGTGGCCAGGTGCGCTGCCTCGCGTGCCTGCCGCTTGATGGCGGCCGGGCTCGGCGGGAAGCGCGGCTTGCCGGACGTGAGCTTTTCGCTGCCATCGTCCGAGGTGGGTCTTCGCAGCACCGGCAGCCACGGCGTGCGCCGTGCCGGCACAGCGATCTTTCGGATGCCTGCGAGATACTGCCCGGTCAGCGAGGCCGGGTTGGCCTTCACGGCTTCGTAGCTGCCCTCGGCCATGACGCGGCCACCATGCACGCCGGCGCCCGGGCCCATGTCGATGATGTGCTCGGCGGCGCGGATCATGTCTTCGTCGTGCTCGACGACGATGACGCTGTTGCCGATGTCGCGCAGGTGGCGCAGCGTGGCGATCAATCGGTCGTTGTCGCGCTGATGCAGGCCGATGCTCGGCTCGTCGAGCACATACATCACACCGGTCAGGCCCGAGCCGATCTGCGAAGCGAGCCGGATGCGCTGCGATTCGCCGCCCGACAGCGTTTCGGCGCTGCGATCCAGGCTCAGATAACTCAACCCGACGTCGTTGAGAAACTTCAGCCGCAGGGAGATTTCGCGCACGATCTTGTCGGCGATCTCGGCCTTGGCCCCGACGAGCCGCAACTGCTCGAACCAGGCCTGGCATTCACGCAGCGTCAGGTGGCTGATCTCGAAGATGGCGCGTCGCGACGGCGGCTGGCTCGCGTGATCGACCAGGAACACATGGCGCGCCTCGCTGCGCAGGCGTGAGCCGGCGCAATCGGGGCAGGGCTGCTGGTTGCGATAGCGGGCCAACTCGTCGCGCACCGCTGTCGAATCGGTCTCGCGATAGCGCCGCGCCATGTTGGGAATGATGCCTTCGAAGGGATGCTTCTTGCTCAGCTTCTTGCCCTCGAAATTGCCACTGCCCATGGTGTAGTCGAAGCGGATCGCCTCCTCGACCGAGCCGTGCAACAAAGCTTGTTGCACCGACGCCGGCAGCTCTTCGAACGGCGTATCGACATCGAACTTGTAGTGCCTGGCCAGCGCCTCGATGTTGGAGAAGGTGTAGGCGTTGCGCCGGTCCCAGCCCTTGATGGCGCCGCTGGCGAGCGACAGCGTGGGGAACGCCACCACGCGCGCCGGATCGAAGAACTCGCGCTGCCCGAGGCCGTCGCAACTCGGACAGGCGCCGACCGGCGAGTTGAAGGAAAAGAGGCGCGGCTCGAGCTCGGCAATCGAATAGTGGCAGATCGGGCAGGCGAACTTGGCGTTGAACAGGTGCTCGCGCCCGGTGTCCATCTCCAGCGCGATGGCCCGGCCGTCAGCCAGCCGCAGCGCCGCCTCGAAGCTCTCGGCCAGGCGCTGCTGCATCTCGGGACGGGCGCGCAGGCGGTCGATCACCACATCGATGTCGTGCTTCTCGGTTTTCTTCAGCGCCGGCAGGTCGTCATATTCAAACTGGGCGCCGTCGACGCGAAAACGCACGTAGCCCTGCGCCTGCATCTGGGCAAACAGCTCGACGAACTCGCCCTTCTTCTCGCGCGCCAACGGCGCCAGGACCATCAGTCGCGGTTCATGCAACTGGCCCCCACGCTCGGCACTGTCGTGTCCTCGCTGCCCCCCGAGGGGGCTCTCGCCGCTTGGGGCGGCCCGGCGCGGCTCGATCGCCAGCACCGTGTCGACCATCTGCGAGACCGTTTGCGCCGCCAGCGGCAGGTCGTGGATCGGGCAATACGGCGTGCCGGCGCGAGCGAACAACAGGCGCAGGTAGTCGTGGATTTCGGTGACCGTGCCGACAGTGGAACGCGGGTTGTGGCTGGTGGCCTTCTGCTCGATGCTGATGGCCGGCGACAGACCCTCAATCAGGTCGACATCCGGCTTGTCCATCAACTGCAGGAACTGGCGCGCGTAGGTCGACAGGCTTTCCACGTAGCGCCGCTGGCCTTCGGCATACAGCGTATCGAAGGCCAGGCTCGACTTGCCCGACCCCGACAGCCCGGTGACGACCACCAGCCTGTTTCGCGGGATGTCGAGATCGATGTTCTTCAGGTTGTGTGTGCGCGCGCCGCGGATGCTGATGCACTGCAGCGCCTGCACGGCGCCAAGCGCGGCGCGGGGTTCGGGGGCGTTCACTGGGGAGGGCGCGCGGTGCGCGGGCAGGTCGGGGACAACCGCGCATGATAGGGCGGCGAGCCCGGCTCGTGAGGCTCGCTCACTAAAGCGCCTGCCGATCAGGGGAAGGTTGGCGCAGGCGCTGTCGGCTCAGGTTGCGCCCCGATCTCCTTGGCGGCGTCGTCGCTGACCACCGCGGCCGGCGAGCCGATGGCGCCAGCCACCATGTGCTCGGCCAGGGTTTCGTAGAGCGGCCGGCTGATCATGCGCGAGACCAGGCTGGCCAGCATGGCCGAAGCCATCAGGCTGAGCACCATCGAGTGGCCGTCGACCATTTCCATGACGATGATGAAGGCGGTGAGCGGCGCCTGCGTCACGGCCGCCAGGAACCCGGCCATGCCCATGGCGATCAACGCCAGCGTCAACTCCGGGCCGAACAGCTGCGAGATGCTGGCGCCGATGCCGGCCCCCACCGTCAGCGCCGGCGCGAAGATGCCGCCGGGCACGCCGCACCAGGCGGTCAGCCAGGTGGCGATGAATTTCAACAGCGTGTCGATCGGCGTGAGTTGGCCCTCGCCGGCGAGCAGGTGCTTCACGGCATCGGAACCGGCGCCGAACGTCGCTCCGGCCGTGACCAGGCCGATCACCGCCAGCACCAGGCCGCCCAGCGCGGCGAAGCGCACCGGGTAGCGGGCGCGCCAATGGTTGAATCGGTCGGGTGCCCCGGTGAGCGATGCCGACATGACGCGAGCGAACAAGCCGCCGGCGGCGCCAGCGGCAAGCGTCACCAAAAGGCCAGGCCAGACGACGGCGAAGCCCAGGGTCGATCCCCGGATGCGGCCGAAGTAACTCAGGTTGCCGAACGCCGTCACCGCCACCAGGCCGGCCAGCACGATCGCCGTGATGATCAGACCCGAGGCGCGCGATTCGAGCTTGCCCGACAGCTCCTCGATGGCGAACACCACGCCGGCCAGTGGCGCGTTGAACGCAGCAGCGATGCCGGCTGCGCCGCCGGCAACCAGCAGGCCGCGCATGTTGATGGTGCTGCCCGGCGAGAGCCAGCGCCGCGCGTGCTGCATGACGCCGGCCGCCACCTGGACCGATGGCCCTTCACGGCCGATCGACAGGCCGGCGGCAAAGCCGGCCACTGTCAGGCCGACCTTGGCGAGCGTCAGTCGCAGCGAGACGAAGCGGCCGCGCCGCTCCGGCGGCAGCGCCGGATGCAGGGCCGCCTTCACCTGTGGAATGCCCGAGCCGGCCACGCCCGGAAACCAGCGCCGCGTCGTCCAGACGATCGCCGCTGTCAGGGCCGGCATCCACAACAGCAGCATCCAGGGCCGCGTCTCGTGGATGAACCGGAAGCCTTCGAAAGCCCAGTTGCTGGCGAAGGTCAGGCCGACGACGAACAGGCCGGCTGCCACCGCATAGGCCAGCACCAGCGCCCGGTCGAGCCAGAGGCGGCCACTAGAGAGTTCGGCTCGCAGGTTTTCGAGAAAGTTTGGCTCGTGCGAGGTCACCAGGGCGATTTTGTCATTGCCCCCGCCATGCCCATTGCCGCGGCGCCGTGGCGGCGCGAGCGCTCACCGAAGACCTTCCTGCGGCACAATGGTCGCCCGGCATTTTTTGCCGGCTTTCT
>JBDSYU010000097.1:0-12399 GCA_039925525.1 Variovorax sp. | reverse complement strand
GCGATCATCTTGCGCGCCAGGGCTTGAACCAGATCGGCGCGCATCGTTCTGGCGCCGGGGTCGTCCCACAGGTTGACCAGCTCCAGCGGGTCGTTCTTCAGATCGTGGAGTTCGCCCCACTCGGTCTCGTCGTTGATCGTGATGCGATGCGTATCGGTTACCAAACTGCGCATGCGCACGCGGGTTTCAAAACAATAGAAGTGGCGCTGCCGATCGTCTTCGACCAACACCGACTCGCGTACCCCGTCCGTTTCGCCTGCGACCAACGGCAGCACCGACCGGCCCTGCATGCCGTTGAATCGCGCGAGCCCGGCGCTCTCGAGCACGCTCGGCCCGATGTCGGTGCTTTGCAGCAGCGCTTGCGAAGCCGCGTTGCGGGCAGCAGCGTCGGTCGTGGTCGCGGCGCGCGGGTCCATCCAGATGAAGGGGACGCGGATCAAGCCTTGATAGTGCAGCGGCCCCTTCAGCAACATCTGGTGGTCGCCCATCAAGTCACCATGGTCGGCGGTGAAGATCACCACGGTGTTGTCGGCAATGCCCAGGCGTTCGAGCTCGGCCATGATGCGCCCGACGCCGTCGTCGATCTGGCTGATGGTGCCGTAGTTCAGCGCAATCGCCTCGCGCGCTTCGCGCTCGGTGCAGGCGAAGGCCGGTTGGCCGTTCTTGATACCGGTACCGGCCTCGCGCGCATCCCAATTCCATTGCAACTGGCGCGGCGGGTTGGTGTGGGCCGCGCCGTACGATGCGGGCAGCGGGATGTCGTCGGGCGAATACATCGACCAGTATTTGCCTGGCGGTGTAAACGGGTGATGCGGATCGGGGTACGAGCACTGGATGAAAAATGGCTTGCCATCGTGCACGCTGTCCCGGATCGACTTGATGGTCTCGTCGGTGATCCAGTGATTCGGGTATAGCTCCTCGGGCACCTGCGTGCGCCAGGCCTGACGCGATTTGACCAGTTCGTACTCCGGCGTCGGAATGGCGTTGTCCGGACCGATCAGTTTGTCGGCATCGGGCAACTGTTGGCGCAGCCAGCGACGCCAGTGTCCCTGTTGCCGATCCGCATGCATGATCGACAAACGTACACGCTCGAAGCCGTAATAGGGCAGATCGAGGTCGTGTTCGGGATCGTTCTCCCAGGTTTTTTCCTGCTCCTGTCCATGACGCCCGCCGTCCGGGCGACGTGCTTCCGGCGACAGGCGCTCTTCGGGTGTCGGATAGGCGGCTGGCGCGGCATGAATGCATTGCAGATGCGACTTGCCATTGAGCGCCGTGCGATAGCCGGCGTCCATCAGCAACTGCGGAAATGTCGTCTCGGTGAACGACAGCTCGATGCCGTTGTGCCGCAGCCGATGCAGCGATGGCATGCGCCCGGTCATGATCGATGCGCGGTTGGGCGAGCACACCGGGTTGGCGACGTAGAAGCGCTCGCTGCGAAAGCCACGCCGGGCCAGCGCGTCGATGTGCGGGGTTCGAACCACTGTGTTGCCGTAACAACCCAAATGATCGGCGCGCTGCTGATCGGTGATGATGAACAGGAAGTTCGGTTGCAAGGGTCGTGCTCCGCCAGTTCCTATCTCACTGCGGCTCGATGCCCAGCTTCTTGAGCAACTTGCCTTGCACCTCGAAATCGGCGCGTGCAACGGCTTTGAGTTCGGCCGGCGTGCTCGGCCTCGGCTCGACATCGAGCAGCTTCATCTTGGCCTGTACGGTGGGCGTGCGTATGACGGCGTTGATGGCTTGACTGAGCTTGTCGATGATCGCCGCCGATGTGGCAACCGGAGCAAAGACGCCGAACCAGGTGACCGATTCGTAGCCCGGCACCAGCGTGCCGATCGGCGGCACGCCTGGGTAGGATTCGAGCGGTTCCTTGGCGCTCACGCCCAGCGCAAGGAGCTTGCCGGCCTGGACCTGTTTGATGGTGGTGCCCGGCGCAATCATCATCACATCGACCTGGTCCCCCAGAAGGCCGGTGAATCCGAGAGGACCGGTCTTGTAGGGAATGTGACGCACGCGGATATCGGCACTGTTAAGAAGCTGTTCCATCGCCAGGTGGTGCGGCGAGGCCAGGCCGGCAGAGGCGTATGTCATGTCGTCGGGCTTCTGCTTCGCGGCGGCGATGAAGTCTTTCAGCGTTTTGATGTGCAGGCCCGGTCGTGCCACCAACACGAACGGCACTTCGCCCATCTCGCTGACCGGGGCAAGATCAGTGAACGGATCGTACGGCGGCGATTTCATCCGGTGCGGCGCCAATGCGATGGCCGAACTGCTGGTCGCCAGCAGGGTGTAGCCGTCCGGCGTCGCCCGGACCACCTTGTTGGCGGCGATCGAACCGATGGCGCCCGGCTGGTTCTCCACGACCACCGGTTGACCGAGCTCCTTGGTCAAGCTGTCGGCAACGATGCGCGTCATGCTGTCGAGCGCGCCTCCCGGCGACGAAGTGACGATCAACGTCACCGGACGATTTGGAAAGTCTTGCGCCGACGCCGTCGTGCCCGCCGCGCCGCCGCACACGGCCAAAGCCAGCAACGCCAGCCCGATCATGCGTCTTTGCACCATGAGATGCCTCCTTGATAACTTGTCACACCTCGATCGGAGTGACCCATGCAGACTACAGTGCGTACGCGCTTCGTTCAATCTTGATTGCCGATCAACCAAAGTCGGACTGCCCCCATCGCCCGTTCGCGAACTGACAGGCTTTAACTGAATGAATCACCCGCCCCCGCCTGCCTCTCCTGGCTCCCGCCCCGCTGCATCGCATCCCGCCGACCTGATCGACGCACACACCGCCATGGCCACGCTGGGCGTCAAGGCGCAGACGCTCTATGCCTATGTGAGCCGGGGCCTGATCCGCTCGATCAATCCGGACCGGCGCAAGGCCAGCCTCTATCACCGCGAGGACATCGAGGCACTGCAGATGCGAGGCCGCACCCGCCGGGCCACTGACAACGCCGCGCAGCGCGCACTGCGCGTCGGCGGCGGCGCCGTGATGCACAGCGCCATCACGCAAATCGGCGAACTCGGGCCGAGTTACCGCGGCCAGCTTGCGACTGACCTGGCGTTGAATGGACTTGTCTTCGAGCAATGCGCGGAACTGTTATGGAGCGGCTTGCTGCCGACGGCGTCGACCTGGCAGGTGCCTGATGTTCCGCCGGTGTTTCCAGAGTTCGTGCGGGTGGTTCGCCGCAACGTCGGCGGCGGCACCCAGCGCCTGCTGGCATTGCTGGTGGAGGCCTGGGCCTCGTGCCTGGGCTCTGACGCGGAGATGGCGGCCAGCGTGCCGATCATCGCCGCGCGCAATGTCATTCATGTCATGACCGGCGCCATCGGTCTGCTGCGGCCAACGCCGGCTTTTGCCTGGTGCGGGCGCGGCCAATCGATCGCCCAAGGGCTGGCGCGCAGCCTCGGCGTTGCGGCGAGTGAAGAGAACCTGCGCTGGCTCAACGCGGCGTTGGTGCTGTGCGCCGACCATGAGCTGGCGCCGGCCACCTTCGCCGCGCGCATCGCCGCTTCCAACGGCGCCGACATCCATGCCTGCATCAGCTCGGCGTTGGGCGCGTCCGAGGGATTTTCAACCGGCCTCGGCTGCAATCTGGCCGAGCACTTGCTGCGCTCCGCCAGAACCCCCAAAGGCTATGTCGCCACGCTGGCACGCGAGGCCCGGCAGAAGCAATCGCTGGCCGGTTACAACCACTCGCTCTATCCACGCGGCGATCCGCGCGCGCTGACCTTGATGGCGTTGATCGCGGACAGCCGCAAGCTCGGTGCCCAGGGCGCACTGGCGCTGCGCTGCATCCAGGCCGCACGCGAGCAGCTCGGCGCCGAACCCGGCCTGGGCATCGGCTTGGCGGCGTTGGCTATCGCCGGCGGTCACCCGCCGCGCACGCCGGCAGCGTTGATGTCGCTCGGGCGCTGCGCTGGTTGGATCGCCCACATCTACGAGCAGCGTATGGCGGGATTTCTGGTGCGACCGCGGGCGAAGTACGTCGGGCTTTGACAGCGCCGCGGCCATCCGATCGCCGGGCCGAATCAATAGGGCTCACCGAGCGGGCCAGGCCACCGCTTTCATCGCGTGGCCTCGGCCTTGGCAGTCGTACGCTCGGGCCGGCGGCTGCCGCTGACTTCTTCGCCGGCGTGGCGGGACAGGCGCGCATATTGCGTCACGCTCAACAGGCCGATTGCGGCGACGCCGAAGAACGCCAGCCTGAAGTCGCCGAGTTCGAGCGTTGCGCGCCCGTCAGACGCCTTGGCGGCCGCCAACATCAGCGTCGAGACAACGATGCCCAGCGATTGCGCCAGTAGCATCGACACCGACGACAGTGTGGCCGCGGTGCCGCGCTCGCGCGGCTCCACATCGGCATAGCACAGGGTGTTGAGCGCCGTGAACAGCAGCGAACGCGTGGCACCGGCGAAGAACAACAGCGCCGACATCAACAGCCATGGCGTTTGCGCACCCAGAAAGCCGCAGACAGCGACCGGCAACATGCAAAAGACGCCATCGACCAGCAACACGCGTTTGAAGCCGAAGCGACGCAGCAGCGGCGTGGTGACGGTTTTCATCGTCAGGTTGCCGAGAAAGTACGGGATCAACATGGCGCCCGCTGCGGCGGCCGTCGCGCCGAAGGCCAACTGAAACATGAGTGGCAACAGGTACGGCGTGGCGTGCAGGCACAGACTGCTGAAGATGCCGCCACTGAAGGTCGAGATGGCGAAAGTCTTGACCTTCAGTGGCGCCAGGCCGATCAAGGGGTGAGGGCTGCGCACCAAGTGGCGCCAGGCCAAGGCCAGCAACACAGCGCCGAGGGCGAAGAACGACAGTGCCAAGCCCCAGTGTCCGCCGCCTTCGGTCGCCTGCGCCATCAGCTCCAGCCCGCCAAAGAACGTCGCCAGGCCACCGACGGTATAGAACGCGCCCAACCAATCCATTGGCAGTTCGTCCCGTGCCGTATCGCGCGGTACGAAACGCAGGATCAGCAGCATGGCCATCAGCCCCATCGGCACGTTGAGGAAGAAATTCCAGCGCCATGAGAAGTAGGTGGTGATCCAGCCGCCGAGTGGCGGGCCGAGCACCGGTGCCATCAGCGCCGGCCAGACCAGGAGCGAGGTGATCGACAGCAGCTCGGACTTGTCGGCGTCCTGTACGGCCAACGTGCGCCCGACGGTCAGCATCATGCCGGCGGCGGCACCCTGCACAACGCGCGCAGCGACCAATTGCCACAGGCTGGCCGAGCCGCCGCAGGCGGCGGATGCCAACGTGAACACGGCGATCGAGAGTAGATAGACGCGGCGAATGCCGAACTTGCCGCAGAGCCAGTTCGACAGCGGCATGGCTGCCACCGAGGCCAGCAGATAGCCGGTGATGGTCGGGCTGAGGGCCAACGGCTGCACGCCCATGCTTTGAGCCACGCGGGGCAAGGAGGTATTGAGGATCGAGCTGTCGAGCAGCAGCAGAAAGAAAGCGCCAGCCACCGTCAGAACGACGGCGCGGCTGCTGCGCCGGGCCGTTGCGGCTGGCGGTTCTGGCGGCCGCCAGGCGGAAGAGGGTGGTGATGGCAAGCGAGTTCCAATATGCGGATGGGCGCGCCGACGACGGACGTCGAGCGGACGTCGAAAGGGCGTGAAGTGAGCGCGTCAAAGGTGCGAGAAAAGCATGCAGCGCGGGGCCCATTTTGGATCAGCGCCGAGCAAGCAAAATGACGACCTCGGCACCCGGCGCGCTGCCATGCTTCAAAGCAATCGCAAGCCGCGCGGCTGACGCCTCTTCCAGATCACAAGCTCACACCATGCACATCGGCAAAGACACCGTCCCCACGCTCAGCTACAAGGTCTTCGAGGCCGACGGCAAACTGCTCGAAGCACCGCGCGAACCGCTCGTTTATCTGCACGGCGGCTACGGCACCACCCTGGCGGCCATTGAAAATGCCTTGGAGGGCAAGGCGGTCGGCTTTCAGGCGACCCTGGCACTGCCCAAGGAGCAGGCCTTCGGCGCGCACAACGATGCACTGGTGCAGACCATCGACAAGCGCGACTTTCCGCCGGGGGTGAAGGTCGGCGGGCAACTCGAAGGCCGGGACGAAGGCGGCGCGCCGCAGATGTTCCGCGTCGTGAAGATCAAGGGCGACAAAGTGCTGCTGGACGGCAACCATCCATTCGCCGGCAAGGCGCTGCGCTTCGTGCTCAAGGTGACCGATGTGCGCGCTGCCACGCCCGAGGAGATCGAGCATCGCCATGTGCATGGGGACCATGGGCACGAGCATTGACCTGACCCCAACCGCATTCACGGCTGCATCTTCTCCAGCTCTGGCACCGGCATCGGCATCATGCGCAGATCAAGGCCGATCTGGCGCGACCCCGTCTGGCTGATGCTGCTGACCCTGATCGCCGGCTTTGCCCTGAGCCAGGCTTTCCGCACGGTCGGCGCCATCATGGCGACGCCGCTGCAACGCGAGTTCGCGGTGTCGGCGCAAGGGCTCGGGCTGTTTGCCGGGGCCTATCACTTTGCCTTCGGCGCGCTGCAGTTGGCGATGGGCATCGGCATCGATCTCTACGGGGTGCGGCGCACCATGCTGGCGGCGTTCCCGCTGGCCATCGCCGGTGCGGCGCTGTCAGCGGCAGCGCCAAATTTTGCGCTGCTGGTGCTCGGCCAGGTGCTGATCGGCATCGGTTGCGCACCGGCTTTTCTCGCCTGCACGGTGTTCATCGCGCGCCACTTTCCGGCCGCGCGTTTCGCGGCCATGTCCGGCTTGGCCTTGGGGATGGGCTCGACCGGCCTCCTGCTCACCGGAACACCGCTGGCCTGGCTCATCGAACACAGCTCCTGGCGCGCCGGATTCGTTGCGCTGGGAATCGCCTCGTCGCTGGCCTGGCTGGTGATCTGGTGGCGGGGGCGCGAGCGGGAGTCAGGCGACAGCGCTCGTACGCCGGTCGAAGCAACTGCCAGGCCATGGACGGCGGCCCTGCAGAGTTACGGCGACCTCTTCAGGCTGCCGCACACGCTGGGCATCGTCGCACTGTCGGCGGTCACCTATGCCTCGTTCATTTCGCTGCGTGGCCTTTGGTTGGGACCGCTCTTGATCGAACGCCACGGCTTCTCGCTGGTGCAAAGCGGCAACGTCGCCCTCGTCGTGTCGATCGTCGGAATCCTGGGGCCGCCCTTCTTCGGCCGCCTCGACCCCGGCGCGACTCGGCGTCGGCGCTGGATCATGGCGTTCACGCTGATCACGGCGGCGATCTTTGCTGCGATGGCCTTCGACCCGGATGTCGCTGTCGACATCGGCGGCGCCATGGCGACCGCGTTCCTCTCCGGCTTTATCGTTTTGCAGTACACCGACGTGCGCGCCGCCTACCCGGCCGCCATGACCGGCCGCGCCATGGCGTTGTTCACGATGGCCATGTTCCTCGGCGTCGCCGGCATGCAGTGGCTGACCGGCGCTGTAGCCACCGCCGCCGCAGCGCTGGGTGCGGACCCGTTCATGGGCGTTTTGGGCTGTATCGCGCTCCTGCTGGCGCTGGGCGCGCTGGCTTTTTACAAATTGCCCGGGCCGTCAAATCAGGCGAACTGAAGCTCACGCAAGAACCGTCGCAACCTCACTTGAACGCCCTGAACGGCCGGCTCAGGAAGCGCGAGCCGCGCTCGCCAAAGCGCCAGGGCACATCGATCGCCTTGCTGATTCCAATGCGCGGGCCGCAGTCGATTTCGAAGGCTGGCGATGGCGATGGATATTTCGAACGTTCGGCGCCGCCCGGCGCCTGAGCGTTCGGCGACGGCGCAGCCGACAGGGCAAACGACAGCGCGAACGGCAGCGCGTCGAGCGGCAACCCGTTGTGGCGGCTGTCGATGCCGAGCGCCTGCGCCAACCTTCCGGGACCGGCGCACAGCAAGCGCTCTGCGTCGAGGCCGCGGCGCTCGCGCATGACTTCCAAGCCGCTGGTCGGCTCGAGTGCTCGAATCAACACCCCGGCGCCGTGCCCCGCTTCGCGGCAGACGAAATTCAGGCACCAGTGCATGCCATAGGAACGATAGACATAGGCATACCCCGGCGGGCCGAACATCACGGCGTTGCGTGGTGTCGGACCGCGATGGCTGTGCGAGGCGGCGTCGTCCCGGTCATAGGCTTCGGTCTCGACGATGCGTCCGCCGACGCCGGCCACCTTGAGCGTGACGCCGACGAGTTGACGCGCCACCTGCTCGGCTGGCGCAGCGAAATCAATGGGCATCTGCAAGATTGCGCGCCGATCGGACGTCGACGCGCCGCCGCCCCACCTCACCATCCGCTGGAGTCGGGCTCTCCCTTGAACGGCCCGGCAAGTTCCTGCGTGATCCAGCCGGCATAGAAGCGCCCCGGCTGAGGCCGGGCCCGAACCCCGTCGACCAGGCAGACAAGTTGCTGTGGATAAAAGGCGAAGTGATCGACCAGCGCCTCGTAGGGCGGCAAAGGCCTGGGATACGACCAGGCCACCGCTTCGAGCCGGATCGCGCCGGCGTGCACGGACCAATATTGCGCATCGCCCTTCCACTCGCAATGCGAGTGCCCGGCAGCAGGCACCAGCCACTCGGTGTGCACATCGGCGGCCGGCAGGTAAAAGGTCGGCGGGCTCGCGGTTTCCAGAACGCGCAGGCTGCGGATCGAGCAAGCGATCTCCAATGGTTCCGCTTGGCCCGCCGACGCCCCGCCCGCCAGTACCCGGACTTCCCGCGCATCGATCGCCAGGCGCGGCGGCCGAGGATAGTCCCACACCGACTCCTGACCCGGGCCGGGCACGTCGGCGAAGGGCGGTCGATCCTCGCCGACATAGCGCCACATGGCGCGCGCCCGTTCGAGGCGCTGGTGATCGACGCTCACTCGGCGACCCTCTGCGCTGAGAGCGTGAGAGTCTTTCGCTCATGCCCGCTCATCACGCCAAAAGACGCCCGCTCGTCGTTGCAAATGCTCGCCTTAGCGCGAGCTATGGCTGCGCTTTGCGCCTCGATCGGACGCCCTTTGACGCGCTGCTCGGACACGCGCAAAAAACTCTCACGCTCTGAGCGCTTTGAGATGAGCACTTGGCAGCGGCCTGGCGCTCTCATGCGTCGGCTTCTTCCCGCGCGCGCCGGCGTGTATCGAGAATCAACTGCCGATTGCGCTTGCGCTCGTGCTCGGCCTGGCGCAGTGCCAGTCGCTGCTTCTTCTGATAGCGGGCCGACCAGGTGGACAGCAGCGTGGTCGCGGCCAGCACCGCCAATTGCGGCAGCAGTCGGCTGGCCGCCGCCTGGACCCGCTTGTCGATCTCGCGCTGCGCCCGCTCGGTGGCGCCCAGGCCGGCGTAGTCGGGAACATCGCCGGCGCGATCGGCTTGCGGCTGCTTGTCCAGATTGACGCCGGCGGCAATGGCCTGCGGATCGGCGTCGGTGCCGGCTTTTTCCAACGACGCCTTGGCTTCGGTGGCGGCCACGGCTTTGGCGCCGGCGTTCGAGCCCCGATAGTTGGCGTAGACCTTGGTGAATTCCGCGCCGAGCAGAAAAATTTGCGCCGCGTAGTAGACCCATGCCAGCAGCACCACCAGTGAGCCTGCCGCCGCGAAAGATTCGTTGACGCCGCTCTTGCCCAGGTAGAAGCTGATGGCGAACTTGCCGATCTCGAACAGCAGCGCCGTCACCGCCGCGCCGATCCAGACATCGGCCCAGCGCAGGTCGGCGGTGGTCATGTACTTGAAGATCATGGCGAACAGCAAGGTGCTAATCACCAGCGAAACGCCGATGTTCACCACCTGCAGGAGCACCTCGTAGCCTGGCAGCATTCCTGTGGCCCAACTGCCGGCCGCAGCAATGCCGGCGCTCAATACCAGCGACACCATCAAGAGGAAAGCCAGTCCGAGGATCAGGCCGAACGACAACACGCGGGCTCGCAACGTGGCCCATATGCCCGAGGGCTTGGCCGATTCGGGCACATGCCAGATGCGATCGAGTGCGCTTTGCAGTTCGGCAAAGACCGTGGTGGCGCCAATGATCAGCACGACCAGACTGATGATTCCGGCGACCAGGCCCTTGTCCGAGTCGCTGGCGCTCTTGAGCAGGCTCTGCACCATGGTGGCGCCGTCCTTGCCGACAAAGTCGGAGATCTGCGCCACGATCTGCCCCTGCACCGCTTCTCGCCCGAACACCGCACCAGCGACGGCGATGACGATGATCAACATCGGCGCCAACGAAAACATGGTGTAGTAAGAGATGGCCGCCCCCATGCTCGGTGCATAGTCGTCGACCCACGCCATGACAGCCTCTTTGAACAGCGAGAACAGCTTTTTGGGGGAGATCATGATGAATACTTTAAGGCTCTGATGGCCCGCCAGGCGAACGCTCCGGCACGAAGGCAAGGGAGCATCTCGCAAACGGCCGAGCGGGTCGCTCAAAATTGCACTTGCGGTACGTAGGACAAGGCAGGCGGCGGGCGTAGGATTGGCTAAGCTAGGGTTTCCGCTAGTTTGGCCGCGTCGCCACGTCACATTCAAAAAGTAGGCTTTCGGCTTATTCTCAATCACCCATGTCGGCCCGTTCCACCGCCGCCCTGTTTCATGGCATCGGCGAGCTGCGCCAGTTCGCGCGCACCTTTGACTGGGCCGCCTCGCCCTTAGGCGAGCCCGAGACGTGGCCAAGCGCCCTCGTCACCTGCTTCCAGTTGTGCCTGGATACACCGCTGTCGATGGCGCTTTGCTGGGGGCCCGAACTGCGCATGTTGTACGGCGATGCCTATCGGCCGGTGCTCGCCGACAAACACCCGTCGGCATTCGCGCAGCCGCTGCACACGGTGTGGCCGGAGACGCGTCATGTCATCGACGCCCACCTGTCGCGCGTACTCGAGCAAGGCAGTACCTACAGTGCGCTGAACCAGCGCTTCGATCTGTGGCTGGACGGAGGCTTGGTCGAAAAGTACTTCAATTTCAGCTTCACACCGGTCAAGGATGCGTCGGGCCAGGTGCTCGGCGTCATCCTCACGGTCCAGGACACGACGAATGGCATGGTTGCCGCGCGCGAACGCGCGCTGGCCGATGACGCGCTGCGTCGACTCAACGAAACGCTCGAGGCACGCGTCGCCGAACGTACAGCCGAGCGCGATCGCATCTGGCGCATCAGCCGCGAAATCCTCGTCGTGGCCAATCGCCAAGGGCGGTTTGAGAGTGTCAATCCGGCGTTTGGCCGGGTGCTCGGCTGGAGCGCCGCAGAAGCGACGCACGGGCCTTTCCTCGCGCTGGTGCACCCCGACGATCTGCCAATGGCCCAGGCGCAGTTTTCAGCTTTCCTGAACGGCACCACCACCTCGGCGAGTTTCGCGGTTCGCATGCGCCATTGCGATGGCAGCTATCGCTACCTCGACTGGACTGCGGCGTCCGAAGGCGATGCCATCTACGGCGTGGCACGCGACGTGACCGAAGCACGCGAGCTGGCGCAATCCCTGGCCGAGGCGGAAGACCAGTTACGCCAGGCGCAGAAGATGGAAGCGGTGGGCCAGCTCACCGGCGGCATCGCCCACGATTTCAACAACATGCTGGGCACCATCACCACGTCGCTCGAACTGATGCGCCGGCAGGTCGACGCCAAGCGCCTGGCCGAGCTGCCACGCTATATCGCCATGGCCCAGGCATCGGCCGAACGTGCAGCATCCCTCACGCACCGGTTGCTGGCGTTCTCGCGCCATCAACCGCTCGATGCCAGGCCGGTCGACGTGAACACGCTGGTGCAAGGCATGAACGATCTGCTGCGCCGCACGCTCGGTGAGGGCGTATCGCTGGCTATCGTCCTCGCCGACGATGCCGGCATGGCGACGACCGACGCCAACCAGTTGGAGAACGCGCTGCTCAACCTGGTCATCAACGCCCGCGATGCGATGCCGGCGGGCGGCAAGCTGACGATCGAGACCATGGCCACCGAACTCGACGCCAGCTACGCAGCGCACCAGGCCGATGTGCGCCCCGGGCCTTATGTGCTGCTCAGCGTATCGGACACCGGAACCGGCATGACATCCGAGGTGATCGCCAAGGCCTTCGATCCGTTCTTCACGACCAAGCCCGCAGGCCAGGGCACGGGGCTGGGCCTGTCCATGATCTATGGCTACGTCAAGCAGTCCAGCGGGCATGTAGCCATCCATTCGCATCCGGGTCAGGGCAGCACGATTACGCTCTACCTGCCGCGCCATAAGGCCGGCCCGCCCGCGCTGCAGGAGCAGCAGGCAAAGCCGGCGCTGCCGGCCGGCAGCGGGGAACGGATACTGGTGGTGGAAGACGAAGCGCCGCTGCGCGCCATCATCGTCGAGACCCTGACCCGGCTTGGCTACAGCACCGAGCAGGCGGGCGACGCCGCCGCCGCGCTGGCCGCCATGGGCGCCGGCCCGATCTACACGGCCGCGACCCACGCCGTCCTGTCCGGCA
>JBDSYU010000096.1:0-21573 GCA_039925525.1 Variovorax sp. | reverse complement strand
TTTTCAGCGCGCGACCTGCAGCCGTCAGGTAAACGTACATGTTTTTCTTGTTGTTAGCCAACTGCCTGCGCACCACGTAGCCCTGCGTTTCCATGGCCTTCATTGCCGCGAACGTGGTCGGTTCCATGACGCCCGCGCGCGCGCTGAGTGCCTTTTGCGTGAGGCCATCCGTCTCCCACAAGATGCGCAGGAAACTCCAATGACCGAACGGCACGCCGTAGGCGGCCAGGCGGATCTGCAAGGCGCGACGGAAGGCGCGCTCGGTATCGCGAATGAGATGCGCCATGCGGTCGTCGGGCACCGCTTCGCGCCAGTGGCGAAGAATGTCGTGGGTGCCGACCCCTTCTGCACCTCGGCGCGAGGCAGTCTTATTCGCGGACAAGTTCGGTGTCCCGGGTCGGTTCCTGCATGCGCATTGGCACGGCGCTGCGGCTTTGTGCCGACTCGAGAATGGACAGGCAAACTTCGGTGGTCGCACGCGCCCACTCACCGCCGTGCACTGGCGGCACGTCGCTTCGCACGGCGTGCAGCCATTCGTCGATGACCTCACGGCGCACGATGACGGGAGACGGCAAGGCGTCAAAGCTGCGCGCTTCGTCGGCGTAAATTTCCACGCCATGCGCGGTCGGCCGCAGATCGGCCTTGTCGCAGCACACGACGATGTGACCGAAGTGCTGGTGCGCCAAGTCGGCGTTGGGCTCTGGGCCGGCTGCATAAAGGCTGCCGCCATAGTTGCGCGCGGCTTTGAGCGCGGCCTCGCCGGGTGCGTCGGCGGCCTTCGCGGCTTCCACGAGGCGCTTTCGGGCGGCGCCATATTCATGGGGATTCTTCTTCTGCCCCATCTCGCCGATGTGGTCCATCAATGCATCGGAGTCGTAGCGGCCATAGCCGCTGTAGGTCGCCGACGCAAAAGCGCCGCTCTCGAATTCGAGCAGCGCACTGTAGGCGCCTTCCGTGGGTCGTTCCTCATCCCACTGGCCAGTGTGAGCCCGCACATTGCGCACCAGGCCGCCGCCGAGCAGACGAACGATGTCGATCTGGTGCGTGGCCTGGCTGTGGATGACACCGCCGCCGGCGGCGGTGTTCAGTTCCTCCGGGCGGCGCGGCCGATACAGAAAGTCGGTGAAGTTGAGCGCGGTGATCATGCGCACATCGCCGTAGCTGCCGCTAGCGATCAGTTGCCGCGTCCGTGCGATCGGCGCATCAAAGCTGTGGCTGTGTCCGACCACCAGATGCACCTTGGCTTTGCTTGCGGCGTCGATCATGCGGCTGCATTCATCGAGAGTCAGCGCCATGGGTTTCTCCACGAGCACATGCTTGCCGTAAGACGCAGCCAGGCACACATGCTCGGCGTGGAACTGGTGCGGCGACGCCACGTAGACGGCCTCCACCCGAGCGTCCGCGCAAAGCGCCTCGGCATCGGCATAGGCCGGCGCTTCGAAGTCTCTGGTGAACTGCGTGCGCGCCGCTTCGATCGGATCGGCCGCAGCAACGAGCTTGACACGAACGTCCTGCGTGAAGGTCGGCAGCATCACCGTGAAGGCGCGGCCCAGGCCGACGACGCCGACGCGCAGGGGTCGCCCGCCAGCCTGCGCATCGTCGCCCGCCTGGCTCGGCATCAATGCGCCCCCGCTGCTCACAGGTCGAGCACCAGTTCCGACGACTTGGCGCGCGAGACGCAGACCATGATGTGGTCCTCCTTCTCCTCGTCGCTCAGCACCATGTCGCGATGTTCGACCTCGCCGGCGATGAGCCGCGTACGGCAGGAGCCGCAGGTGCCGCTTTCGCATGAACTGGGCACGCGCAGGCCGGCGGCGCGCAGGGCGTCGAGGATGGATTGCTCGGCGCCGACTTCGACCGTGCTGCCGGTCTTCGCCAGTTTCACGACGAAGGCGGTGTTGGCGGCGTAGGCGCTGGCATCGACGCCAAAGCTCTCGAAATGCACGGCGCCTGACGGCCAATGGCCCGACATGTCGGCCACGGCGTCCATCAGCCCGCGTGGGCCGCAGCAATATACGTGGGCCTTGGTCGGCGTCTCGAAGATCGGCCAGAAATCGATGGCCTGCTCCAGGTCGCCGTAGTCATGATGGATCTGCACGTGGCCGGCGAACTCCGGGCTTGTCAATATGTCGAGGAAAGCCGTGCTGTCGGCATCGCGTGTGCAGTAAATGAGCTTGAAGCGATCGTTGCCCTGCGCCTTGAGGTGACGCATCATGGAAAGGATGGGCGTGATGCCGATGCCACCTGCAATGAACAGAAACTGATCGGCGCGCGCGTGCAGCTCGAAGTTGTTGCGCGGCACGCTCACCGAAAGCTTGTCACCCTGCTTGACGTTGTCGGCCATGCCGATCGAGCCGCCGCGTCCCGCAGGATCACGCTTGACGGCGATCTGGTAGAAATCCTTTTCGGCTGGATTGCTGCAGAGCGAATAGTTGCGCCGCGCACCGCCGGGTACTTCAACCGTCAGGTGCGCGCCCGCCGTGAACGCCGGCAGCGGGCTGCCGTCGGCATGGCGCAACTCGAACAGGTGGATGCCACCGGCCAGCGCTTCCTTGCCGCTGACCTCGACCTCGAAAAAATCGGGCTCTTTGGCGATCGCGGCAGCGAGGTCGGCTGGCTCAGGAGGCGCATCGGCCGGCGCACCGGAGGCTTGCGTGGTCGCATTCATGGGGCTCTCCAACGGATGGTTCTTGACAAATCGGCTGCCTCTTCGAATAATCTTAGATTCCTAAGAATACGGCAGGCGTGCGAAAGGCGCAAGCCTGGGGCCGAAGGCGCATCGTCGGCGAATTCCTGGTGCTTTGTCCACCCGCCGGCCTACGCCCCTTTTCCGAGAGAATCGACTGAAGGAGATTTGACATGTTGACACCCGAAGAGAACGATCTGCTGTGCCGGGTCGAAGGCGACGCGCCGATGGGCCAGCTCATGCGTCGCCATTGGACGCCCGTCTGCCTCATCGAAGAAGTGAGCGAGCCCGACGGCGCGCCGGTCAAGGCGCAGGTCTTCGGCGAAGACCTGGTGGTGTTTCGCGATACCGACGGCAAGGTCGGCGTGATGGACGAATATTGTCCGCACCGCCGCGTCTCGCTGGTGTTCGGGCGGAACGAGGATTGCGGGCTACGCTGCCTCTATCACGGCTGGAAGATGGACGTCGAGGGCAACGTCATCGAGATGGTGTCCGAGCCCGTCGCCAGCGGCCTGGCGCAGAAGGTCAAGCACAAGGCCTATCCGACGAAGGAGTGGGGCGGCTTCATCTGGGCCTACATGGGCCCACCGGAAACGCAGTCAGCGTTTCAACCGCCGGCGTGGGCGCCGACGGCTGACGCGCAGGTAACGATCGCCAAGACCATCATCGCCTGCAACTGGGCACAGATTCTCGAAGGTGCCATCGATTCCGCACACAGCTCCAGCCTACATTCGTCGGACATGGTGCCGGCGCGGGTCGAGGGCGCTGAGGCCACCGACACCAACTGGCTGCGCCCATCGACCGACAAGGCGCCGCGCATGCAGATGGACCGCGGCAGCTACGGCTTTCGATACGCAGCCATCCGTCGGCCGATCAAGAATGCCACGGCCAACGACTATGTGCGCTCGACCGTATTCGTGGCGCCGGCAGCGGCGTTGATCCCGCCGAACAACCTCTATAACGTGGCCAACATCAACGTGCCGATGGACGACACACACACGGCGTTCTATTTCATGGCATGGGGCCATCCGTCGCAGACGCCGAGCACCGATCAGTGGCGCAAGTTTTTAGGCCAACAGGTGGGCCCGGATCTGGAAGAGAACTACGTGCCGAAGCGCAACCGCGCCAATCATTTCTGGCAAGACCGCGATGCCATGAAAGCCGGCAATTACACCGGCATCACCGGCTTTCCCAACCAGGACATCGCCATGTGGGTGACCATGGGCCCGATCGCCGACCGTTCGCACGAGCGCCTTGGCGCCAGCGATCAGGCGGTCGTGGAGTTTCGCAAGCAGATGCTCGAAGCAGTGCGTGCCTTTCAGGCCGGCGAGCCAGCCATCGGCACCGGGGATCTGCGCATTCCGGAAACCGTGTGTTCGTTCCAGGCCATCATTCCCAAGACCACCGACTGGCGCAGCTTCGATGCCAAGCATGTTTGGGACACCAAGCAGCCTGCACTCGAAGCCTCCTATTCAACCGACACGCCCTCGGGCGAGCCGACTTCGGCCGCGACTTCGGTCGCCTGAACACGCGCAAGGCCTGCGGCCGCTTTCCATTCTCAAGCTTCATGACAAAACTCAATCTCACGTTCGGCTGCTGGAACTACGACCGCACCCGCGCGCTGGCCGACGGCAGCGTGATACCCGACGGCATCGACCTCAACTACATCGACATGCCAGTCGAGGAAACCTTCTTTCGCATGCTGCGCCACAAGGAGTTCGATGCGGCCGAGATGTCGCTGTCGTCATACACCGTGTCAATGCAAAAGGAGGAGCGGCCGTTCGTGGCGATCCCTGTGTTCCCGTCGCGTTTCTTTCGACATTCGTGCATCTATGTCAATGCGAAGGCCGGTATTCGCGAAGCCAAGGATCTGATCGGTAAGCGCATCGGCAACCCCGAATACCAGATGACCGCGCCGGTGTGGATTCGCGGCATCCTCTCGGACCATTACGGTGTGCCCGTCGACAGCGTCACCTACTTCACCGGTGGCGAAGAAGAGCCGGGCCGCTCCGAGAAGATCAAGCTCGACTTGCCGCCGAACATCAAGGTGCAGCCGATCGGCCCGGAGCAGACGCTCACGCGCATGCTGGCCGATGGTGAGATCGATGCCCTCTACACGGCGCGCATGCCGTCGAGCTTTTTGCACGGTGACGGCAAGGTGGTGCGGCTGTTCGACGACTACGAGCGGGTCGAGCGCAACTACTTCAAGGAAACCGGCATTTTTCCGATCATGCACACCGTGGCGCTGCGTCGCGACGTGTACGAAGCCAATCGCTGGATCGCCCGCTCGCTCATGAAGGCTTTCGAGCAGGCGCAGCGCCGAACATACGACGACCTGTCGGAAACCGCGGCACTGAAGGCGATGCTGCCGTGGCTCACTTCGCATGTCGAGCAGGTCAAGCGCGAAATGGGCGACGACTTCTGGCCCTACGGCTTCGAAAAGAACGAGGCCACGCTGCGCACCTTTCTGCGCTATCACCACGAGCAGGGCCTGTCCAAGCGCCTGGTCGAGCCGCGCGAACTGTTTGCACCCGAGTCCTTGGAGGCGTTCAAGATCTAGGATTCGTCGGCTCGCAGGACATTCAGATTCTTCGCGTCCATTTCAGCATCGGGTAGCCGCATGCCCGATCGCTATCTCGGCTATCTGCTGGCCGCTTCGGCGCTGGCGCTGTTCGCCTGGAGCACGCTTGTGACCAAGGCGGCGTCCAGCCGCATCAACCTGCCCCTCGGTTTTCTGGTCGCCACGACCACCAATGTGGTGATGTGCGCGGTGCTCCTGGCGGTGCAATGGATCATCGCAGGCGTACCGCAGAGCTGGAACATGCACGCCTTGCTGTTGTTCGCAATCTCGGGGGTCTTTTCAACTTATCTGGGCCGTTGGTTCTTCTACGAGTCGGTGGTACGTTTCGGCCCGTCGCGCGCCAGTGTTTTTCAGGTGAGCAGTCCGCTTTTCACCGCCTTGATGGCCTGGTGGCTGCTGGGCGAGACCTTGACCGCAACGATCGTCGCCGGCATGTTGGTGACGGTAGCCGGCTTGATGCTGGTGAGCTACAAGCCGGGTTTCTTTTCGCGTAGCCGCGCGCCGGTGCACGTGGCGACCAGTAACGAGGCGGTGGTTGCTGTTGATGGCGATGGTGCGGGCGTCGACGCAGGCCTTCATGTGATGGTGTGCAACGCCGGCACCCCGGTGGCCTCGCATCCCGTAAGCCACCCCGCCGCGCACCCGACGCGAGAGACCGGCGTCTGGGCCGGATTGCTGCAGTCGGTGCTCGTGCTTGGCATGGGAAGCTCACTGGCCTATGCGGTTGGCAATCTGCTGCGCGGGTCAGCCATCCGGGTGTGGGACGAGCCGATTCTCGGTGCCCTGGCCAGCGCTGTATTGGGCCTGACCATGCATTGGGCCTTCACCAAAGGCAAAGCCGAGATCGCCTCCAGTCTGCGCACCGCCGATCGGCGTGGCGTGTGGATGTATGTCGGCGTCGGCGCCGCGACGATCCTCGCGCAAATCTTTTCGATCGCCTCGATGCGTTATATCCCGCTGTCGATCGCGACGCTGATCACTCTGTGTTCGCCGGTACTGGTGTTTCCGCTGAGCTTCCTGATCTACAAGAACAGCGACCGGGTGACGGGGCTCACCGTGCTCGGTTGCTTGCTGGCGTTGATCGGGATCGTCACGATCGCAATCAGGTAGCTCGCCCCCAGGATGCGGCGCACTGTGTGTCGCCTCCTCCAACCCCTTACCGGGGGGCAACACCAACGGCCCAGCAGAGCCGGTCGAGCGGTGTTCCCGGATGGTTCCCCGCGGTGGTCGCAATTACTTCGGACGTTCGGGTTGGGCATCGAACCGATCGAACCCGCAGTAGCAGATGAAATGTCGGTTGGTCGCTCGGCCGAACAGTGCCAAGCCGAGTTGCTCAGCCAGCTGGTGGCCCATCTGCGTGATGCCGCTGCGGGACACGATGATCGGCACGCCCATTTGCGCGGACTTGATGACCATCTCGCTGGTCAAGCGTCCGGTGGTGTAGAAGATTTTGTCGCCGCCGACGATGCCATTCAGCCACATCCAGCCGGCGATGGTGTCTATGGCGTTGTGACGACCTACATCCTCGACGAATGTGAGCAATTCATCGCGGCAGAAGAGGGCGCAACCATGCACCGAGCCGGCTGACTTGTAGGTGCTCTCCTGGAGCCGCATGGCGTTGAGGAGGCCGTACAGCGTGTGCTGGTCGAGGCGGGCCGTCGCGTCTTTGGCCGATGGCAGCTCGATGGAATCGAGGTCCGCCATGAGATCGCCGAATACTGTGCCTTGGCCGCAGCCGGTGGTAACGACGCGCTTGGCGGTCTTCTCGTCGAAACGCTCGATGCCGGCCCGGGTCTTGACAGCGGCCGCCTCGACCTCCCAATCGACGGTGATGGATTCGATATCGGCGCAGCGCTCGACCAGCCGCTGGTTGCGTAGATAGCCAAGGACCAGCAGCTCCGGCGCCGCTCCCAGGGTCATCAAGGTGACCAGTTCGCGGTTGTCGACAAAGACTGTGAGGGCGCGTTCGGCCGGGATGGAGATGCGGCGGCGCTCGCCGAACTCATCCAGCACTTCGATTCCGTGCGTCAAGGGTGCACGCGCCTGCGTCAGGCGGGGTGCATCGGTTTGCATCGGCGCTAGCACGCGCGCCCGCTGAGCCAACGGCGCAGGTTCAGTTCTTCGGCGCCGGCTTCATTTCGGCGTCCGGCGTTCGTGTGTTGGGTGGCGCCGTGGCCGTTTCCGCTGGCGAGTGGGCGCCGGCGGCCTCCAGCGGACGACCGCTGGCGCTGTCCGGTGCCGGAGCCGGAGGCGCTGCCGCCGCCGCCGCCGCTGTCGAGGGCATCGAAGGCGCTGGAGCGGATGGCGAAGCCGCTGGCGCGGTCGCTGGTGCCACCGCAGCCGGTGCTGCCGCTGTGGCTGTAGTGCTGGACGGCTGGGGGGGCTGGACCGGCGGCGCGGCTTGCGCCAGCGGCGCAGCGACCAACGGCGTGGCTGCGGGCGCAGTGCTCGGCGTGGCCGCAGAAGGCGCGGCCATCGCCGCGCCTGCGGGCAGGGAGGCCGGTGTGGCGGGCGACGCTGCCGCTGCCGACGTGGTGGCGCCGACCGCGGGCGCCGCCGTGGCCGCTGGCGCCAAGGTGCTGGGTGGTCCCTTGGCGGTCTCTGCAGGCGAATGCGCGCCAGCGGCTTCGAGGGGCTTCGACCCGGTTTCGGCGTTCGCTACGTAGGGTCCGGGGTCGGTGCAGGTCGGCGGCGCCGCCTTTGCCTCTCCCGCCTTGCCGCCGAAGCGTTCGGCCACGTGGTTCTGCGCCTGGCACAACTTGAAGGCGCCGACCTTGTCGCCCCAGGCCGACTTGGCCGCTGCTGCTTCCGCAGTTGCCTTGGCGGCGTCAGTTGGCGGCGGGAGCTTGGCGAAGACCGACACGGCCACGCACGATACGGCGAGCACGGCAATTTGGCGAACTGAATGGATGGCTAAGCGGATGGTTGAAGGCATGACGGGTTCCCCGTTCAGGACGATGACGCTTGTGGCGCCGGCCGCACGGCCGGTCGCGCTGGCAGCGTGCGCTGGGCCGGCACTTTGCCGGAGCGGATGTCCTCGGCCCACAGCGCATGGTGTTCGTGCGCCCAGCCTTCGTCGACATAGCCGGTCTTCATGGCCTTGTAGGCGTCGCGCATGCCGATCGTGCCGATATAGATGTGGCCCATGAACATGGCCATCATGAACATGGCCGCGACGCCGTGCACCATGTGCGCGATCTGCATATCGCCGCGCGTGTAGGTGAAGCCTGGAATCAGGTGATCGAGGAAAAGGCCGGAAGTGGTAACGAAGATGCCGAGCAGGAACACGCCAAGCCAGAAGACGATCTTCTCGCCGGCGTTGAAGCGCCCCGACGGCGGTTCGGCGCCACCAAACAGTCCGCCGCCACGGCGCAGCCAATTCGTATCCGATGGCCGCCAGAAGTTGTCGCGCAAGAAGACGACAAAGACGATGACCAGAGACACCACGAACAGCGGGCCGAAGAAGTTGTGCGTGGTCTTCAGGGCATAGGTGAGCAAGCCAAAGACGATGTTGCCGCTGTTCGGCGCCAGCAGGTACTTGCCGAAGGCCATGACGATGCCCGATATCGCCAGCACGCAAAACGCAATGGCGTTGGCCCAGTGGGCAGCGCGCTCGAAGGCGGTGAAGCGCTCGATCTTGCGACCGGTGTAGGGCACATGGCCGCCGATCGGCCCACGCGCGAAGAAGAAGATGGCCAGCGCCAGCAGCGTGATCACCAGCAGCGCACCGCCGTAAGGGAGGATGATTTCGTTGCGCACTTGACGCCACGCTTCCCCGGCGGTGGTTACACGCGTCCCGGGATACTGGACGAACTGTTGGATCAGCACGCCTTTTTCGGCGCCGGGCAAATTGGATCTGCCTTTCTCATCACCCGAGTCGCGCACGGCGCGCCAGAATGGCGCGTTGTTGCCCGGCTGGCTCACGGCGCGCTCGGCGTTGGTGTCCCCCGGCCGCGGCTCGGCCGGTGCGACGAAGCCGGGCGGTGGTCCGGCCGCAGCAGGTGTTGTTGTGACACTGCCCGGCGTCGCCGAGACCAGAGGTGCCGGAGCCGCCGTCGAGGCCAATGGCGCGCCCGGAGCCGCTGCCGAAGGTGCTGACGAAGTCGTCCCCTGGGCCTGTGCCATAGCCGGTGCGACAAGCAGCAGTGCGAAAGCGCCCGCTGCCATCCAGCCCGTCAGTTTTTTCAGCATCGCGGGTATCTCCTCGTCACCGGCGGGCGTAATCGTTTTGCCCCTGCGTGCGCTCAGTCAATTGCTTCTCCCAGGCCACCTTGTCGCCACCCGATTGCCAACCCGGCGCATTGAACGCCGACACGGCGCTGGTCGAGGGCTTCCAGGGTTCGGAGTCGGGCACCTTCCTGGATGCGTTCATGGTCTGCGGTTTCTCGCTGCAAGCGACCAATGCCAAAGCTGCGACAGCGACACACAAAGCGCTGAGCGCTTTCATTTCTTGACCCCGGCCGCCGGCGCTGGGGCCTGTGTCGGCTTGCCGTACGCAGTGCCCCAACCCCAGACTTCGCTGCCCTTGCCGCGCACCAGCACGCGGTTGCGAAAGATGTCGGCCACCACGTCGCCGTCACCGCCGAGCAGTGCCTTGGTCGAGCACATCTCGGCGCACGCGGGCAGCTTGCCTTCGGCCAGGCGATTGCGGCCATACTTCTCGTATTCGGCCTCGCTGCCATTGGCTTCGGGGCCACCGGCGCAGAAGGTGCACTTGTCCATCTTGCCGCGCAAGCCGAACTCGCCGTTGGCGGGAAACTGCGGCGCGCCGAACGGACAGGCATACGAGCAATAGCCGCAGCCGATGCAGATGTCCTTGTCGTGCAGCACCACGCCTTCGTCGGTGCGATAGAAGCAATTGACCGGGCACACCGCCATGCACGGCGCATCCGAGCAATGCATGCAGGCCACCGAGATGCTGCGCTCGCCGGCCACGCCGTCGTTCATCGTGACAACGCGGCGGCGGTTGACGCCCCAGGGCACGTTGTGTTCGGCCTTGCAGGCGGTGACGCAGCCGTTGCATTCGATGCAGCGTTCCGCGTCGCAGATAAATTTCATTCTGGCCATGGAAGGGACCCTTAGATGTTTGACAACGATGCCGCAAACCGCGTGAGCGATTTCCGTCGCAGCAGAAAAGCGCTCAATGGACTCCGCGCTACGCGCTTCGAGATGAGCGCTTGGGAGCGGCCCGGCGCGCTCATGCAGTGGCCTTCTGGACCTGGCACACCGTCGTCTTGCTCTCTTGCATCATCGTCACGCTGTCGTAGCCATAGGTCGTCGCCGTGTTCACGGCTTCGCCGCGGATCACCGGGTGCGCGCCTTCAGGGTAGTACTTGAGCAGGTCGGCGCCCTGCCAATGACCGGAGAAGTGGAAAGGCAGCCACACCGTCTCGCGATCGACGCGATCGGTGACCAGCGCCCGCACTTCGATTCGGGCGCCGGTCGGCGTCGTGACCCAGACCTTTTCGCCATCGCGAATGCCGCGGTCGTTGGCGGCGGCCGGATTGATCTCGACGAACATCTCCTGCTGCAATTCGGCCAGCCACGGGTTGGATCGCGTCTCTTCGCCGCCGCCCTCGTATTCGACGAGCCGCCCCGAGCTCATGATCAGTGGGAACTGCTTGCCGATGTCCTTGTTCTTTTCCTGCACACTCTTGAAGAGCGTCGGCAGGCGCCAGAAGGCTTTCTTGTCGTCGTGCGTCGGGTACTTGGCAACGAGGTCCGGGCGGGTCGAATACAACGCCTCGCGGTGCTTGGGGATCGGGTCCGGAAAGTTCCAGACGACAGCGCGTGCCTTGGCGTTGCCGAAGGGGTGGCAGCCATGCGCCATGGCCACCCGCTGGATGCCGCCGGACAGGTCGGTCTTCCAGTTCTTGCCGTCGGCTGCAGCTTTTTCGGCGTCGGTGAGATCGCTCCACCAGCCGAGCTTCTTCAGCAAGATGTGATCGAACTCGGGATAGCCCGTCGTGATATCGGAGCCCTTGGAGTGCGAACCGTCTTCGGCCAGCAGGTTGACGCCGTCGCGTTCGACGCCGAAATTGGCGCGGAAGTTGCCGCCGCCGTCCATCACGTGCTTGGAAGTGTCGTACAGGTTGGGCGAGCCCGGGTGCTTGAGTTCAGGTGTGCCGTAGGCCGGCCACGGGAGGCCGAAGTAATCGCCGTCGAGTTTGTAGCCAGTCTCCTTGTCGATACCTCCCTCAGCCCTGAGCGTCTTGACGTTGAAGACATGCATGTTGCGCATGTGTGCCTTCAGGCGCTCCGGACTCTGGCCGGTGTAGCCAATGGTCCACATGCCGCGATTGACCTCTTTCAGGATCGACTCGACCTCCGGCTCCATCATGCCGCCGCGTCCGGCCACCAGCTTGTGGCTCTTGACCAGTTCCTTGCCAAAGCCGAGCTTCTCGGCAAGCTGGTACATGATCATCTGATCGGTGCGCGATTCCCAGAGCGGATCGATCACCTTTTCGCGCCACTGGATCGAGCGGTTGGACGCCGTGACCGAGCCCGAGGTCTCGAACTGCGTCGCGGCCGGTAGCAGGTAAGTCGCGCGATTCGGATTGAGATCCTCTGGCTTGCCCGGCATCGCTGCCATGGCCGCTGTCGCCGACGGGTACGGATCGACCACCACCAGCAGATCGAGCTTGTCCATGGCCCGCTTCATCTCCAGGCCGCGGGTCTGAGAGTTGTGGGCATGGCCCCAGAAGAACAGGCCGCGCAGGTTGGAGTCCTGGTCGATCAGCTCATTCTTCTCGAGCACGCCGTCGATCCAGCGCGATACCGTCATGCCGGGCTTGCCCATCATCCCGGGGGCGTATTGCTGCTTGATCCACTCGAAATCGAGATCCCAGACCTTGGCGAAGTGCTTCCACGAGCCTTCGCTCAAGCCGTAGTAGCCGGGCAGCGAATCGGGGTTTGGCCCGATGTCGGTTGCACCCTGAACGTTGTCGTGGCCGCGGAAGATGTTGGCCCCGCCGCCGGAAACGCCGACGTTACCGAGCGCCAGTTGAACGATGCACGACGCACGCACCATGGCGTTGCCGATCGAGTGCTGCGTCTGCCCCATGCACCAGACGAGGGTGCTCGGGCGGTTCTCGGCCATGGTTCTGGCCACCTGCAGACATGTCGCCTCGTCGACGCCGCAGGCTTCGTGCACCTTGTCGGGCGTCCAGTTGGCCATGACGTCGTCTCGCACCTTGTCCATGCCGTAGACGCGATCGGCGATGTACTTCTTGTCTTCCCAGCCGTTGTTGAAGATGTGATAGAGCACGCCGAAAAGGAACGGAATGTCCGAACCCGAGCGGATGCGCACGAACTGATCGGCCTTGGCCGCCGTGCGCGTGAAGCGTGGGTCGACGACGATCATCTTGCAGCCGGTTTCCTTGGCATGCAGCATGTGCAGCATCGACACCGGGTGCGCCTCGGCGGCATTCGAGCCGATGTAGAGCGCCGCCTTGGAGTTGCGCATGTCGTTGTACGAGTTGGTCATCGCACCGTAGCCCCAGGTGTTGGCAACACCGGCGACCGTGGTTGAGTGACAGATGCGCGCCTGATGGTCGCAGTTGTTACTGCCCCAGAGGCTCACCCACTTGCGCAGCAGGTACGACTGCTCGTTGTTGTGCTTGGAGGAGCCGACGATGAAGATCGAATCGGGGCCGCTCTGCTTCTTCAGCTCGAGCGTCTTGGCGCTGATCTCAGAAAGCGCCGTGTCCCAACTGATCTTCTGGTATTTACCGTTGACCAGCTTCATCGGCGAACGCAGGCGGTATTCGCCGTGGCCGTGTTCGCGCAATGCGGCGCCCTTGGCGCAATGAGCGCCGAGATTTAGCGGCGAATCGAACACCGGCTCCTGGCGCACCCAGACGCCGTTCTCGACCACCGCATCGACAGCGCAGCCTACCGAGCAATGGCTGCACACGGTGCGCCTGACCACCACCTTGCGCTCGGCGCCGGCAGCCGGCGCGCTCTGCGCCCTGGCTTTCTTTTGCACCAGCATGAGTTGCGAAGCGGCGAGGCCGGCGCCGACGCCAAGGCCGGAGCGACGCAAGAAGGCTCGACGGTCCATCGTGGGTATGGCTCGCGCCAAACCGCGCGACAGGCTTTCGACCAACGGCGACGCGCTCGCATGGTTTCGATGGCCGGCCGCAGCGGCGTCACTGCCGGTGGCGGTACGGCGCGTCGTGTTTCGAGTGGTGCGGGTAAGCAGCATGCGGACTCCAGGGGCGGCTATGACTTAAAGCGGTGATGGCCAAGGAAAGTGGCGGCAGAAAACAGCCTCAGGCTCAGGTTCGCGCGGTCTGGTAGTACTTGAGCACGTGCGGCGTCTCCTGATAGCCATCGCGCTGGACAGCGGCGACCGGAGAGGCTTCGCCTTGAATTGCGTCGCTTGTCGCGGAGCCGGCCCCTGGCAAAGCTCTCGCTGCCACAACGGTCGCGCCAGCTGCGGCGGCGCCAAGCAGCCACCCTCTTCGTTTGAGCGCACTGGTCGATGCGTCGGCGGGTGCTGTAGACGGTGAATCAATCATGAGCGGGGCTCCAGATGAAGCGCCATCCAACCCAAGGACGGGGCATCGCGGCGATGGATGTTCAATATGTCAAAAGGCATAGTGAACTCATGCGGACAGTGTATTGCAGGCGACGGCCGGGTCATGTTGGAAAGCATCAGGGTGAACCCGCAGTGCTTGCCTGCGCAGGCGCTCGGCTCAACACGGCACGGAACATCAATGCGGCGCGTCCATCAGGTCGAATGCCTGCACCTCGACCGAAAAGAAATCGCGCGCGAAGTGCATCAGGGTTCGGTAGAAATCAGCACGTGGGTGCGCCGCCACCGTATCGCAGAGGCTTTCGACCCACGGTCGCAGATGCCGATCGAAAAAGCGCTGCTGCATGGCCAGGTTGCATACGTCGGCCTCGTCACCAGCAATGAGATAGCGCATGACCTCGCACAGACTGGCGATGTGGTCTTCGGTTTCCAGCACATCGTCCGGTCGCTCGAGCCCCAGCGCTGCCAGGTCGTCGCGCAAATCGACCAGCGGCTTCTCGTTGAGGAAACCGGCCAGGTACCATGAGCCGTAGAGGAATACGTCAGGTTTGCCGACACCGCCGAAGAGCTGCTCGTACTCAGACTCGACCTGCGCCGGCGTCAGCCTTCGGGCTGCGCCGACCACCTCGCTCCAACTGCGCTCGAGGAAGGCGCCCGCCGCCGGTGCTTCGGTCGGCGCAACGCTCAACTGCGCATGCAACGCGGCCGAAGGTGCGGCGTGAAGCGACTGCGCCAGCAAGCCGTAAATCTCGGCGCGCGCCAGTTCCTCCCGTTCGCTGTCCGTGTGCCAACTGATCGGCCGCGCGGTGACAGACATTGGCGAGTCAGACATCGGTGATCCTGACTTCGTCGGCGTTGCTGTGCAGGTCGATGACGCGGCAATCGCCGCACATCTTCAGGCGCTCGGCCGCTGCCCCCTGGAACATGGCGTGGCCGCCCAGCCTGGCGATCATCAGCCCGATGGCCTGCGGCGTGGCGAAGGGCTTGCCGCAACGCACGCAGCAAAACGGCTCGACCTCGTTGAGCACCCGCAACTGTTTGCGGGCCTTGCCCTCGTCGGCGAGCAACAGGCGCGGCTCAAGCGTGATCGCCTGCTCGGGGCAGGTGCTCGCACACAAGCCGCACTGCACGCAATTGGCTTCGATGAAGCGCAACTGTGGTTTAGCCGGGTTGTCAGCAAGGGCCGCTTCGGGACATGCGCTGACACAGGCCAGGCACAGCGTGCAGCGATCCGGATCGACGATAAGGTTGCCGAATGGACTCGCCGGCGCCGGCAGCGCGATCACCTCGGGCAGGTGCGGCTGCCACGGCGCTTCGCGCGCCAGGTGATCCAGCGCCAGATCGAGCGTCGCACGCTTGTCGGCCTGCACGGTGAACGTCGCCGCGCGGCGCACTGTTTGCGCCGCTGGTGCGTGCAAGGCGCGGTCGAGCGCGGTGATGACGAACGTTTCCTGCGCGTCGAGCGCAGCGGCACTGCCTCGCTCGGCGGTCGAGGGAAGAGCCGACGTTGTACTGGCGCGGCGATCTGCGACGCGGAGGTTGACGCCTGGGCCGGCGCCAAGGCCGCCGATATCGACAATGCGCAGATGCTCGCCTTCGAAGCCCAGACCGCGCAGGATCGCCTGAGCCACCTGCATCTGCGCGCCCACCGCCATGCGATAGTCGGGCGCCTCTTCATCGGTCATCAACACCCACACCTGCGCTGCGCCGAAGGCGATCGCCGACAGCCACAGGTCGATGCCGGTGGAGGCGGTGTGCCAGACGTCGAGTGGCAACACGCGAGCCGGCACGCCATGAAAGGCACCGTCGGTGCGTGCGCCGCGGCCAAGCGCCTCAATGGCGCGGGCGCCGGCTTTGCGGCTGTGGATCAGCAGTGCGGGGTCCTTGCCGCCAGCACGCAAGTAGGTGGACAGCAGCGTGCGGATGCGCTGGCCCTGCGCGTCCGGCCGCGGCGTGGCGAAGGTCAGCGCGCCGCTCGGACAGACGGTGGTGCAGGCGCCGCAGCCGACGCACAGATGGGGCTCGACAACGATGCCGCCGGCGGCGCGGGCCAGTGACTCGCTGCCCGCCGTGTCGCTCGAAAAGCGTCCGCGATCGCCGGTGACACGCAGGTCGAGCGGGCCGCGTGGCAGTGCGCTGCCGCCCGGCGCCGGACGCAGCGACACGTCGCTTCGAATTGCTTCGGCCGAACAGACATCGATGCAGGCGCTGCAGCCGACTTGCGCGTTGCGGCTGTGGGCGCAGATTTTCTGCTTGTAGTGAAAGAACTTTGGCTTCTCGAATTCGCCGATGCAGTCTCGCAATTCGAGCACGGCGCGCATCAGGGCTGCGTCATCAACGGCGTGGAAGTAGCCTTGGGGCGGTTGATGCAGGGCCAGCAGCGGCGCCGCATTGAGATCGAGCACCAGGTCGAACGCTTCGCTTCGTGCTTGCGGTGCGCGCGCGAAGTCGATGGCCCCGGCCGCTCCGCAGGCGCGCACACAGTCGCGATGGCCGGTGCAGCGTGCCAGGTCGATCTGGTAGCTGAAGTCGATGGCACTTTCCGGGCAGACGTCGATGCAGGCATTGCAGCGCGTGCACAAGTCGAGGTCGATCGGGTTGTCGTGCGTCCAGCTCACTTCGAAATGGCCGAGCCAACCCTTGATCGACGTGACACGGCCGCTATGGACCGGCAGTGTGCGGGTCTGCGGCAAGACGCCGCCGCCCTGCAGCAGGACCGTGACGTCGAGCTTGTCCGCCAGCAACGTTGCGGCGGCGGCAGCGCGGTCGGCATCGCCGACGACCAGCACGCGGCCGTTCGACACGTAGTTCACCGTCGCCACCGGATCGGGCTCGGGCAGGTGCGCCATTGCGAGCAGCGCGGCGATCTTCGGCGTGGCCTGTGCCGCGTCCTTGGACCAACCGCCGGTCTCGCGGATGTTGACGAAGCGGATCGGCCGCTCGTCAAGGCTTGGGGCGCCTTCGGTCTGCGCCGCGAGCTCGCTGAACAGCCGCTCTTCCTGTGTGCAAGCGACAAGCAACGCCTCGCCGCTCTTGGCCGCGCGCTGGAACTCGCCGGCCTGGCGGCGGCACAGGAGGGTGTGGACTTCTGCGAGACCGTCGCCGGCGTCAGGTCCGAGCGCCTTCTGGAGCGCTGGGCCGTCGAGAGGCATCGTCTTGTTGCAGTCGCAGATCAGGGTCGTCATCGGTTGGGTTCTGGGCTCGGTCGTTGGCAGCGTTCGGCGGGGGTGAAGATTCGCTTGCTCGATCACCGACTGCTTCGCCGCCAATGGCATGGGTATCGGCGTCGGTATCTGCGTCGGCAAGGGCGAGGTCGATGCGCTCAGTCTGCACGATCGCCGCCTGCCCTGTATCGGCTTCGTCGTCGAACAGCCCGAGGAATTGCGACTGGTTCATCTGGCGCAGCATCGCCGCAGGTATCGGGTCGCTCTTGCCATAGTCGTCAATGTAAGTGTCCAACCCGTCCATGATGTTGAAGTGCGGGTCGCTGAAAAGTTTCTTCATGGCCGCGCGTTGCACCAGCGGATCGATACCGGCAACGACGAAGCGCGTGTAGTCGGATTCGGGCGTGAGCAGCGCCACATCGGCGAGCGACGGTGCCGGCGGTCGCCCCTGCGCGGGCTGCGGCGAATCGACATCACCCGCGGCGGGCGCAACCTCGAGCCGTTTGTTGTGGTCGTCGCGGTCGGCAGATGGCGCCTTCGAACGCGCATGAGTATCGGGCGCATCCGCATCGAGCGTATCGCCAGCCAGGCCGGACGGGCTGGACACGCCGGGCGCAGCGGTCGCAGCGCCATGGGCAGGTTGCGCACGCCGCGCCTGCGCCTTGCGCGAGGCCCAGCGCGACAGAAAATTACCGTCTTCGGGCGTGTTCATTGACGCTGGCCCGGCGCCACGAACGATTGCGGTCGCCGGCGCTTTTTCGGCTCGGGCCGATAGTGTTCGTCGGTGAAGGTCTGAAGCCATCGCGTCACATCCGGCGTGAGCGGCACGTTGTCGACGCGCTCCTGTGCGTCGAGCCAGCGCCCGGCCTCGTTGTAGGAGAGGCTCACGGTCTCGGGCCAAGCGCGTGATGGGTCGTCCTCGGCAATGCGCCACTTGACGAACCACACTGGAGTTCCAGAGCTCAGATTCAGGTAATAGCCCTCGGCTTCGTCGGCATACAGGTCGATCGCAAATCCGGGATACAGCGTGCGCTGCAGCTTGCCGTCGTCGCGCAGCACGCGCGGTGCGTCTCCGAAGGCATCTTCCTGCGGCGTCACTTCAACAAGCCTGAAGCGCCAGGCTTCCCAGCGATTGGGCTCGCGCTCACGCTCGAGCACCACGGCCACGCTGAGCGAGGGTCGCTCGTCGTCTGGCACTACGTGTCCTTGGAAATGGCAATCGTCGGAAAGCTGGCGCTGAAGTCCTTCGCGCGTTGGGCAATCTTGACCGCCACCTGACGCGCCATGCTTTTATAGAGAGCGGCAATCTCGCCATCGGGATCGCTGACGACGGTGGGGCGGCCGCTGTCGGCTTGCTCGCGAATCGACATGGCGAGCGGCAGGGCGCCGAGATAATCCATGTTGTTCTGCTCTGCCAGGCGTTTACCGCCTTCGGAGCCGAAGATGTGCTCGACATGGCCGCATTTCGAGCACACATGCACCGCCATGTTCTCGACGATGCCGAGGATCGGCACATTGACCTTCTCGAACATGCGAATGCCTTTGCGCGCGTCGAGCAAGGCGATGTCTTGCGGCGTGGTGACGATCACCGCACCGGTGAGCGGCACGCGCTGGCTCAGTGTCAGCTGGATGTCACCGGTACCCGGTGGCAAATCGAGAACGAGGTAGTCCAGGTCGCGCCAGGCGGTCTGTCGCAACAACTGCTCCAGCGCCTGCGTTGCCATCGGCCCGCGCCAGATCATGGCGTCGTCGGCGTCGACGAGAAAGCCGATTGACATCACCTGCACGCCGTAGTTCTCCATCGGCTCCATGATCTTGCCGTCGGCCGACTCGGGGCGTCCGGTGATGCCCATCATCATCGGCTGGCTCGGGCCGTAGATGTCGGCGTCCAGGATGCCCACCAAAGCGCCCTCAACTGCCAGCGCCAGCGCCAGGTTGACGGCCGTCGTGCTCTTGCCGACACCGCCCTTGCCCGACGCGACGGCCACCATATTCTTGACATTGGGCAGCAAAGCCACGCCGCGTTGCACCGAATGCGAGACGATGCGCACGGCCAAGTTGGCACTGACGTTGCTAACGCCATCGACACTGCGCGCCGCCGCGATCAGCCTCTTGCGGAGGTCCGCCAATTGGCTCTTGGCGGGATAGCCCAACTCGACGTCGAACGCCACATCGCTGCCGTCGATGCGCAGCTTCTTGAGTTGGCGCGTCGAAACGAAATCCTTTCCGGTGTTCGGATCGATGACCGATTGCAGGGCTTGGAGCAGGGACGATTCGGAAAGGGCCATGACGATGTGCGCTCAGTTGGCAAAGAGCGAATTCATTTCGGCAAATGCCTTGAACTCGAGCGCGTTGCCACAGGGGTCGAGAAAAAACATCGTCGCCTGTTCGCCCACCTCGCCTTTGAAGCGAATATGCGGCTCGATGACGAAGGCCGTACCTTCCGCCTGCAACTTGTCCGCCAACGCTTGCCATTCGACCATGGGCAAGATCACGCCGAAATGCCGCACCGGCACGGCGTCGCCGTCGACTTGGCTGGTCGCCCGATACCCGGCCTCGTTGGGCGAGAGGTGCGCGACGATCTGATGGCCGTACAAATTGAAGTCGATCCAGTCGTCCGAACTACGGCCCTCGGGGCAGCCAAGCAGGCCGCCGTAGAAGCGCCGCGCCGCCGCAATATCGGAAACCGGAAAGGCGAGATGAAAAGGACGCAGGGCTTGGCTCATGGAACAGTTTGTCGGGCTGAGTGGGCAATGCTATCAAAGCGCCGCAGCCGTCGTACGAATGATGTGGCAATGCCATTGGCCGGGGCGGGCCGGTGTGCACACCGACCGGGGCGTCAGACTCATCTGTTCAGCCTTCCATCGCGAAAAGCTAGGATGCCGCAATATGCTCAAGTTTCTTTCCAGCGAACCGCTGCATGATCCCCTCGCGTCGCCGACGCCGACGGCCAACACCGAAGTCAAGACCACCACCTGCTACATGTGCGCCTGCCGCTGCGGCATTCGCGTGCATCTACGAGATGGCGAGGTTCGCTACATCGACGGCAATCCGAACCATCCGCTCAACCAGGGCGTGATCTGCGCCAAGGGCGCGTCGGGGATCATGAAGCAGGTGTCGCCGGCGCGCCTCACGCAGCCCCTGCTGCGCAAGGCCGGCAGCGAGCGTGGCGACGGCGAGTTCGAACCGATCTCTTGGGAACGTGCTTTCGACATTCTGGAGACGCGGCTGGCACAGATTCGCGCCACCGATCCGAAGAAGTTCGCGCTCTTTACCGGTCGCGACCAGATGCAGGCGCTCACGGGCCTGTTCGCGCGCCAGTTCGGCACGCCCAACTACGCGGCGCATGGCGGCTTCTGCTCAGTGAATATGGCCGCGGGAATGATCTACACCATCGGCGGCAGTTTCTGGGAGTTCGGTGGGCCCGACCTGGACCGCGCCAAGCTGTTCGTCATGATCGGCACGGCCGAAGACCACCACTCGAACCCGCTGAAGATCGCTCTGTCCAAGTTCAAGCGAAATGGCGGCCGCTTCATCTCGATCAACCCGGTTCGCACCGGCTATTCGGCGATCGCCGACGAGTGGATCCCGATCAAGCCCGGCACCGACGGCGCCTTGTTCATGGCCTTGTTGCACGAGTTGATCGGCAATGACCTTGTCGACCATGCCTTTCTCAAGCGCTTCACCAACGCGCCGCAGCTGGTGGTGCTGGACGAGGGGTTGCGCGAAGGCCTGTTCGCCTTTGATCCCGATCCAGCGAAGGGCCCGCCCGGCGACGGCCGCACGCCGCATAACAAGCTGGTCTGGGACAAGGCCAGCGGCCGCGTGTTGAACGCCTACCCCGAAGGCATCGCCGACGGCTGCGATCCGGCGCTCGAAGGTCACTATGAGCTTGCCGACGGCACGCGCGTCGCACCGTCGTTCCAGTTGCTGCGGGAGCGTGTGGCGACCTGTAACCCCGAATGGGCCAGTGCCATCACCGGCATACCGGCCGAACGCATTCGCCGCCTGGCGCAGGAGATGGGCGAGACGGCGCTCAAGCAGGCCTTCGAGTTGCCAATTGCCTGGACCGACGCCTGGGGCAAGCACCACCCGACAACAACGGCGCGACCGGTGGCCTTCCACGCAATGCGCGGCCTCGCGGCGCATTCGAACGGCTTTCAGACGGTGCGTGCACTGGCGGTATTGATGAGCGTGCTCGGCACCATCGATGCGCCGGGTGGCTTCCGGCACAAGGCGCCGTATCCGCGTCACATCGTGCCGAACTACCGTGCCTTCAATTCGCCCGAACTGGTGAAGCCGAACACGCCGCTGAACGCCGCGCCGCTGGGCTTTCCAGCCAACCCGGAAGAGCTTGCGCTGAACCCGGACAACACACCGATTCGCATCGACCACGCCTTCTCGTGGGAGCATCCGTTGGCTGCACATGGCCTGATGCACAACGTCATCACCAACGCCGTGCGCGGCGACCCGTACCGCATCGACACGCTGATGATTTTCATGGCCAACATGGCCTGGAACTCGAGCATGAACACCCTAGCCGTGCGTGAGATGCTCAACCGCAAGCATGAGTCTGGCGAGTACATGATCCCCTTCATCGCCG
>JBDSYU010000095.1:0-9304 GCA_039925525.1 Variovorax sp. | reverse complement strand
GGCCCAACAACGGGCCTGACCCCCACAAGGGCCGCTCCACAATCAACCCCTCAAGGGCCGCCACTTAGAGCCTCTTCACCGCGATCAGCGAAGCCCTCGATTATGGCACGACTTTCGACGCCCGTCTTTACCTTCCAAAAATTCGAAACTGCCAGTGCGCGCGACGAGCGCGGCGCGCCTGGGGCGATATCCCGAGCCTCAACGCGCGCGCGAAATGCGCGGCGCACCGGAGACATCACCCCGAGCCGCCAGCACCGATGGCGCGCTCCACCAGAGCCAAGCACCGAAGGCCATCATCGGAACGCACAGCCACTGTCCCATGCTCATGTTCAAGGCCAAGGGGCCGAGGAACGCGTCGGGCTCGCGGAAGTACTCCACAATGAAGCGCAATACGCCGTAGCCGATGAGGAAGGCCGCGGAAACTCGCCGCTCTCGTCGCTCCTTTCGCGCGTAAATCCAGAGGATGCAAAACAGCAACAGACCTTCCAGCAGGAACTGGTAGACCTGAGACGGGTGCCTTGGAAGCAGCGAACCGCTTTGCGGAAACACCATGCCCCACGGCAGGTCTCGGCTGGCAAACCGCCCCCACAACTCGCCGTTGATGAAGTTGCCCACGCGCCCCGCAGCGAGCCCGGTAGGAATGCATGGTGCAATGAAATCGAGCACCTGCCAGATTGGCTTGACTCGCGCGCGCGCAAACGCCAGCATGGCGACAATCACACCCAGCAGACCCCCGTGAAAGCTCATGCCACCCTGCCACACCATGAGGATCTCCAGTGGATGGCTGAAGTAGTAGCCCGGCTTGTAAAAAAGGCAATAGCCCAGCCGGCCGCCGATGATGACGCCCATGACTCCGAAAAACAGGATGTCCTCAAGATCCTTGCGAGTCCAGCCCCCAGGCCCGGTAATCGATCGGTACGGTTCGTGACGCAGCCGCAGCGTGCCGAGCCAATAGAAGAGCGCGAACGCGGCCAGATAGGTCAAGCCATACCAATGAATGGCGATCGGCCCCAATCGAAGCGCCACGGGATCGATCTGCGGGTACATGAGCATGGCGGCATTGTGCCGTCGCGCGCCGGTTGTTTGCGCACACCTCCTGGATCACCCTTCATACTGGCCACGCCTGGATTTGCGCAGGCGAACAGTCAGGCGCGCTCATGGCGGTGCTGATTCGACCTCGATCTACATTTGGCAAACTACCGATAGCGGCGTCCGGTGCGCTTCATCGCGACAATACGAAACTCGCTCGGACGCTGCATCCACCTCAACCCACAAACTTTCATGGCCACAAGCTCCCACAAGATCAACGAACGCAGCGCGCACATCACCGAGGGCAAGGCCCGCGCCCCCAATCGCTCGATGTTCTACGCGATGGGTTACCAGCAGGATGATTTTCGCAAGCCCATGATCGGTGTGGCCAATGGCCACAGCACCATCACGCCGTGCAATTCAGGGCTCCAAAAGCTCGCCGACGCCGCCATTGCCGGCATCGAGGCAGCCGGCGGCAACGCTCAGGTTTTCGGCGTGCCGACCATTTCGGACGGAATGGCGATGGGCACCGAAGGCATGAAATATTCGCTGGTCAGCCGCGAGGTGATTGCCGACTGCATCGAGACCTGTGTGCAGGGGCAGTGGATGGATGGCGTGCTGGTGGTCGGCGGCTGCGACAAGAACATGCCAGGTGGCCTGATGGGCATGCTGCGCGCCAACGTGCCGGCCATCTATGTTTACGGCGGTACCATCCTGCCGGGTCGCTATCAGGGCAAGGATCTGAACATCGTCAGCGTGTTCGAGGCGGTGGGTCAAAACGCCGCCGGCTCGCTCTCCGATGCCGATCTGGTCGAGATCGAGAAGCGCGCCATTCCAGGCACCGGATCCTGTGGCGGTATGTACACCGCCAACACCATGTCGAGTGCTTTCGAGGCACTCGGCATCTCATTGCCCTACTCGTCGACGATGGCCAACCCGCACGACGAAAAGACAGAGTCGGCGCGCGAATCGGCCAAGGTGCTGGTCGAAGCGATCAAGAAGAATCTGAAGCCGCGCGACATTGTCACCAGGAAGGCGATCGAGAACGCCGTCGCCGTGATCATGGCTACCGGCGGCTCGACCAATGCAGTGCTGCACTTCCTGGCGATCGCACACGCGGCCGAAGTCGAATGGACCATCGACGATTTCGAGCGCATGCGCAAGAAAGTCCCGGTATTGTGCGACCTCAAGCCCTCGGGCGAATACCTGGCGGTCGACCTGCACCGCGCTGGCGGCATTCCGCAAGTCATGAAGCTGCTGCTCAACGCCGGGCTTCTTCACGGCGACTGCGTCACCATCACCGGCCAGACCATCACGGAGGTATTGAAAGACGTCCCGGACGCGCCGCGCGCGGACCAGCAGGTGATCCGCCCCATCGGCAGCCCGATGTACGCCGAGGGCCATCTGGCCATTCTCAAGGGCAACCTGTCACCGGAAGGCGCCGTGGCCAAGATCACAGGTCTGAAGAACCCGGTCATGACCGGGCCCGCACGCGTCTTCGACGACGAACAGTCGGCGCTCCAGGCGATCCTCGACGGCAAGATCAAGGCCGGAGACGTGATGGTGCTGCGCTACCTGGGTCCGAAAGGCGGGCCTGGCATGCCGGAGATGTTGGCGCCGACTGGCGCGCTGATCGGTGCCGGTCTCGGCGAGAGTGTCGGTCTGATTACGGATGGGCGCTTCTCCGGCGGCACCTGGGGCATGGTGGTCGGGCATGTTGCGCCCGAGGCTGCCGTCGGCGGCACCATCGCATTCGTTCAAGAGGGCGACTCCATCACCATCGACGCGCGGCAACTCAAACTCGAACTCAACGTGGCTGAAGCGGAGGTAGACGCCCGGCGCAAGCGCTGGTCGGCGCCGTCGCCGCGCTACACGCGCGGTGTTCAGGCCAAGTTCGCATTCAACGTTTGCAGCGCTAGCAAAGGCGCGGTGCTCGACAGCTTTTGACAGCGTACTGCAAGCGGCATGTCGTCAACGGCCACTGCGGCGCTTGCGTCGTGACGAGGTCTTCAGCATTCCCAGGTCACTACGGTGGCGCTCGATGCGCTCGTCATGGCGCGCCTGTTCTTTCTCCATCTGCTTGCGCTTGGTGTAACCCGAAGAATCGGCAAATTGCCACCACACCGCCGCCAACGCAAATGGAAGCAGGACCAGCCACCAGCTCCAGGTGGCGACAACACCGATCTCGAAATACTTGAGGGCCAAAGCCAGAATGCCCAATCCAAGAAACCACATCGCCAATCCTCCTGATTACCGGCACACCGCAGGACACTACCCGTGTGCCGGAAAAATGTTCACCAACGCTTCGCCTTCAATCGCCGACTTGGACTTTAGCGCACCAACGAGACCGACGTCCATGAAACTCTGATGTCGCTGCTGCTGGCGATCGGCTGCACTGGCGCAGCGTACGCCTGGCTGGCCTTGGCGCAGTCGAAGAACTGCATGAGTTGTCACGCCGGCCAGCGCAAGATGCTAGGCCCCTCCTTCAAGGACGTGGCCGCCCGCTATCGGCAGTCGGGAGCTGCGCAACGCCTTGCCGAAAAGTTTGTCCATGGCAGATCGGGCGCCTGAAGCGTCGTTGTGACGCCGGCCAACCGCCACGTCAGCGGCATAAAGCGCGTCGGTTGGCCAAGTGGGCCTGATTGATCAGTCAACCAAAAGCCGATTGGACTAAACGCGTAGCGTCAGCGACTAACCTCGCGCTCTCCTTCCAACGGCAACTCCTGATCTGGCGGCAACAGCACTGGCTGGTTCGCCTCGCGCCCGACATTGAGCCGGTCTAACCGATCCTCGAGCTGGCCGACATGCGCGGCCAATGTGTGATCGGACTGGTCGGAGCGCGCCAGTGCCGCGTTGTGCAATTCGGTCGCGCGCGCATTGCGCTTTTGCTCCTGCGATTCCAGAAAGGTGCGCAGGTCGGTGAAACGCGAAGCTTCGGCCCTGTCGGCCAGCTCACGTTGCGTCGCGAGTTCGCGCGACTGACGCCGGGTTTCCATCAGCGCCGCGCTCTGCATGTAAATCAAGTAAATCAAAAAGAACACCGCCAATGCCGCAGTCAGCGACAGCATGATCAGACCGAGCGGCGCAGAAACCGTAGTGAAGCCCAGTGACACGCTCGTCGGCGTCGACAAGGCGGTCCAATTCAAAAAGGCCAAGCCTGCGATGAGCAGTACCACCAAGAACAAAAACGCGGTTCGCACACGCATGGGTTTTCCTCAATTTCTGAGTGTTGATCGGCAATGTCGAACCGCAAACTGTGCGAACGACGGGGAAATACGTTTGTAACGCACCTGAAGCGCGTCGCCCGGCCGTGAACGCCATCTCCGGTCGCATCCTACACATCTTCCTCGGGTGCATAGAGGCGCATGGGGCGCAGTGGAGCCGAACTGCCGAAACCAGTTCGACGGTGACTCCGGCTCGAATCGCTCAATCTTGGCGCCAAGCGCCCAAGGTCAGTGCTTCTCGCCCAGTTGCTCGAGGATCGCCGGGTTCTCCAGCGTCGAGGTGTCCTGGGTGATCGCCTCGCCTTTGGCAATGGAGCGCAGCAGTCGCCGCATGATCTTGCCGCTACGGGTCTTGGGCAGGTTCTCCCCGAAGCGGATGTCCTTGGGCTTGGCGATCGGACCGATCTCCTTGGCGACCCAGTTGCGCAATTCAGTGGCGATCCGTTTGGCCTCCTCGCCCGTCGGCAGCGGCCGCTTCAGAACGACGAAAGCGCACACCGCTTCGCCGGACACATCGTCCGGTCGTCCCACCACCGCGGCCTCGGCCACAAGATCGGATTTGGAAACCAGCGCCGACTCGATCTCCATCGTGCCCAGGCGATGGCCCGACACGTTGAGCACATCGTCGATGCGACCGGTGATACGGAAATAGCCGCGGTCTTCGCTGCGCACGGCACCATCGCCGGCGAGGTAGATCGTGCCGCCCATTTCGGGCGGGAAGTAACTTTTCTTGAAGCGCTCGGGATCGTTCCAGATGGTCCGGATCATCGAAGGCCAGGGACGTTTGATCACCAGCATGCCGCCGGACCCGTCGGGCAGATCCTTGCCGGTTTCGTCGACGATCGCCGCCATGATGCCGGGCAGCGGCAGCGTGCACGAACCCGGCACCAACGGCGTCGCACCCGGCAATGGTGTGATGACATGACCGCCGGTTTCCGTCTGCCAGAAGGTGTCGACGACCGGGCAACGCTCACCGCCGATGTTCCGGTAGTACCACATCCAGGCCTCCGGATTGATCGGCTCGCCGACCGAGCCGAGCATCCGCAAGCTCGTCAGATCCCAGTTCTTCGGATGCACCTTGGCATCCGACTCGGCGGCCTTGATGAGCGAACGGATCGCCGTTGGTGCGGTGTAGAAGATCGTCACCTTGTGCTTCTCGATCATCTGCCAGAACCGCCCGGCGTTGGGAAAGGTCGGCACGCCCTCGAACACCACCTGCGTCACGCCCGCGGCCAGCGGCCCGTAGGCGACATAGGTGTGGCCAGTGATCCACCCGATGTCGGCAGTGCACCAGAAGACATCATCCGGGCGCACGTCGAACACCCAGTCCATCGTCAGCTTGGCCCACAACAGGTAGCCGCCAGTGGCGTGCTGAACGCCTTTGGGCGTGCCGGTCGACCCCGAGGTGTAGAGGATGAAGAGCGGGTGCTCGGCGTCGACGGCAACCGGCTCGCATTGCGCGTTCTGGCCTTCGAGCACCTCGGCAAAGGTCTTGTCACGCCCCTCCACGCGGTTCCAGGCACTGAGCGTGCGCTCATACACCAGCACATTTCGAATTGACTGGCAGCCACCCAGGGCGATGCCTTCGTCGACGATGGCCTTGAGTGGCAGCTCCTTGCCGCCACGCAACTGGAAGTTGGAAGTGATCACGGCGACGGCGCCAGCGTCGATGATCCGCTCCTGCAGCGCCTTGGCCGAAAAGCCACCGAACACCACACTGTGCGTGGCACCGATGCGCGCACACGCCTGCATCGCCACCACGCCTTCGATCGTCATTGGCATGTAGATGATGACGCGATCACCCTTCTGAATGCCATGTGCCTTGAGCGCGTTGGCGAACTGCGAAACGCGAGTGAGCAGTTCCTTGAAGCTGACCTTGGTCACGCCGCCATCGTCGGCCTCGAAGATGATGGCGGTCTTGTTCTCGACCGGAGTGCCAATGTGCCTGTCCAGGCAGTTGGCCGACGCATTGAGCTGGCCATCGGCAAACCAGCGATAGAACGGCGCTCTGGATTCATCCAGCGTTTGCGTGAATGGCTTGCTCCAGACCACGTTGTCGCGCGCCTGGCGCGCCCAGTAGCCCTCGAAATCGTCGGCCGCTTCCATGCACAAGGCATGGTACTGGTCCATGCTGGAAATGCGCGCATCCTTGCTGGCACGCGCATCGGGCTCGAACACCCGATTCTCGACAAGGCTGGATTCGATTGGCGATGAAGTGCTCATGGGGTCTCCGCTGCAGGGGTCGAACAACAATTATGCGCAACTCGGGCCTTGGGCACGACGCTCGCCACTCTCCCCGGCCCCTTTCTCGAATCGGGAGCGCGTGAGAACGACCGATCACCGTCGTGAGTTGGGGCGATTCAATGACCAACCATCGTTTCGGGTACCACCCAGCGGTCGAAGTCTTGTGCGCTGACATGACCCGAGGCGATCGCCGCATCGCGCAGGCTGCTGCCTTCCTTGTGCGCTTTCTTGGCAATGGCCGCCGCCTTGTCGTAGCCGATGTGCGGATTGAGCGCGGTCACCAGCATCAGCGATTGCGAAACGAGTTCGGCGATGCGCGCACGGTTGGGCTCGATGCCTACGGCGCAATGATCGTTGAAGCTGACCATGCCGTCGGCCAGCAGTCGCACGCTTTGCAGGAAGTTGTAAGCCACCATCGGGCGGAAGACGTTGAGTTCGAAATTGCCGCTGGCGCCGCCGATGTTGATCGCCACGTCATTGCCCAGCACCTGCGCCGCCAGCATCGTCACCGCCTCGCTTTGCGTGGGATTGACCTTGCCGGGCATGATCGACGAGCCGGGTTCGTTCTCCGGGATGCTGAGTTCGCCGATGCCGCTGCGCGGACCGCTCGCCAGCCAGCGCACGTCGTTGGCGATTTTGTTCATGCTGACGGCCAGCGTCTTCTGCGCGCCATGCGCATGCACCAGCGCATCGACGCTGGCCATCGCCTCGAACTTGTTCGGAGCCGTGACGAACGGCAGCCCGGTCAGACGCGCCAGTTCGGCGGCGGCGGCTTCGGCGTAGCCCTTCGGCGCGTTGAGACCGGTGCCTACTGCCGTGCCGCCGAGCGCCAGTTCGCACAAGTGCGGCAGCGCCGCGCGTACGTGGGCCTCGCCATGCGACAACTGCGCGGCATAGCCTGAGAACTCCTGGCCCAAGGTCAGTGGCGTGGCGTCCTGCAAATGCGTGCGCCCGATTTTCACGATGTCGGCGAAATCCCGAGACTTCTTTGCCAACGTGACCTGCAGCTTGCCGATGGCCGGCAGCAGGCGCTGCGTAATGCCTGCCACGGCCGCGACATGCATGGCCGTCGGGAACACATCGTTACTCGACTGGCTGCGGTTCACGTCGTCGTTGGGATGAACACGCCGGGCTTGCCCACGCTCACCGCCGAGCAGTTCGCTCGCGCGGTTGGCCAGGACTTCGTTGACATTCATGTTGCTCTGCGTGCCGGAGCCTGTCTGCCAGACCACCAGCGGAAACTCGCCGTCGTGCCGGCCGGCGATGACCTCGTCGGCCGCTTGCACGATGGCGTCGGTCTTGTCCTGAGTTTGCAGGCCGAGGGCTTGATTGACGATCGCCGACGCCCGTTTGACCTGCGCCAGCGCACGGATCAGTTCGATCGGCTGTCGCTCGCCGGAGATGTCGAAGTTTTGCAGCGATCGCTGCGTTTGCGCGCCCCACAGGCGTTCGGCCGGGACTTCGATGGGGCCGAAAGTGTCGCATTCGACTCGTATGGGCATGGCGTGTCGTCCTCTGGGAAAATAGCGCGATCGTCGATGCCCGGAGTATGGCGCCGAGGCACCACCTTCGCTCCTGTCACCTTACTCACGAACCGCGCCCCGCTCGTGAAACTCATGCCACTCATGCAACCCATCACCATCGCAGCAGCCGATCTCATTGAGTCGATCGCCGCCGCCCTGCAGTACATCAGCTACTACCACCCGGCTGACTACATCACGCATCTCGCGGCTGCCTACGAACGAGAGCAAAGCCCGGCGGCCAAGGATGCGATGGCGCAGATTCTCACCAACAGCAAGATGAGCGCAATCGGTCATCGGCCGATCTGCCAGGACACCGGCATCGTCAACGTGTTCCTCAAAGTGGGCATGGACGTGCGTTGGGGCGGCTTCAGCGGCAGCCTCGACGACGCGATCAACGAAGGCGTGCGGCGCGGCTACAACCATCCGAAGAACACGTTGCGCCCCTCGATCGTTGCCGACCCGCAGTTCGATCGCAAGAATACGAAGGACAACACGCCGGCGGTGATCGTGACGGAGATCGTGCCGGGCAACACGGTAGAAGTGACCGTGGCGGCAAAAGGCGGCGGCAGCGAAAACAAGAGCAAGCTCGTGATGCTCAATCCCGGCGACAGCGTGGTCGACTGGGTGCTCAAGACGGTTCCGACGATGGGCGCCGGCTGGTGCCCGCCCGGCATGCTGGGCATCGGCATCGGCGGCACGGCAGAGAAGGCGGTGCTGATGGCCAAGCAGAGCCTGATGGACGATCTGGACATGCACGAGTTGCAGGCCAGAAAGGCCTCAGGTGCGGAGCTTTCCAAGGTCGAGGCGCTGCGCATTGAGCTTTACGAAAAGGTCAACGCCCTCGGCATTGGCGCGCAGGGTCTCGGCGGCCTCGCCACCGTGCTCGACATCAAGATCAAAATGTACCCCACCCATGCTGCCGGGAAGCCGGTGGCGATGATTCCCAACTGCGCCGCCACGCGCCACGCCCATTTCACGCTCGATGGTTCCGGCCCGGTGTACCTCGAGGCGCCCTCGCTGGACTTGTGGCCCAAGGTCGAGTGGGCGCCGTCGGAAAGCGCGCGCAGGGTCGACCTCGACGCGCTCACGCCACAAGAAGTTGCGAGCTGGAAATCGGGCGACCGGCTACTCCTCAACGGCAAGATGCTTACCGGTCGCGATGCCGCGCACAAGCGCATCCAGGGCATGCTGGCCAAAGGCGAGAAACTGCCGGTCGCTTTCACCAACCGCGTCATTTACTACGTCGGCCCGGTCGATCCGGTGGGCGACGAAGCCGTAGGCCCT
>JBDSYU010000094.1:0-14652 GCA_039925525.1 Variovorax sp. | reverse complement strand
CGCTGCAATGCCATCCAGCTGCGCAGATCCTGCTGATTCGAGTCGCCGCAACCGGCCAGACCCATCGCCGCCAACGTCGCCAGGAAAAGTGCCGCCGCTTTCATTTCTTTGCCGCCTTTGCCGCCGCGGCAGCCTTGGCTTTTTGCTGCAGTTCCTGCTCCTCCGGATCCAGATAACGGAAGGTTCGGGCGGTCGCCTCCATGGTCAACGCCGGCCCCTCTTTCTGCGGCTGAATCGAAAGGTTGTTCAAGGTCACGATGCGTGAAAGATGCGCCACATCGGCGACGAATTCGCCGATGGCGTTGAAGCGTCCGGTGATCCGCAAAGCAATCGGCAACTCGGCGTAATAATCCTTGACCAGGACGGCGCCAGGTCGAAACAGTTCGAACTGCAAACCGCGCCCCAATCCGGCCTGGTTGATGTCAGACAGCAGGGCATCCATTTCGGCTTTGCTTGGCAACTGTTTTTCAAGCTGGAAAACATACTGCTGAACCTGCTCGCGTTGCGCCTTCAGGAGATCGAGGTTGACCGCCTGTGCCAGCTTCTTGCTGTAATCGGCACGCAAGGCAACTTCGTTTCGCTGTTCGGTTTCCAGTTCGCCCTTTGAATCCGACAGCCAGAAATACCAGAGCCCGCCCAGGACTGCGACAGTGAGCAGAAGGCACAACAGGGCACGCGGTATGGGCGGCCAATCGGACGGATCGTTCGGGTTGAGACCCTGAAACTGATCGCCGATCCGTCGCAGCGACTGGGAGACATCCTTCTTTGGATGAGCGACACGCGTAGCCATTCAATTCACCCCTTGTTGGCGGCGGAAGCGACGGCCGGCGACCCGACGTTCCCCGGAACAGCGACCGGCGGCGCGGCGACTTTCCCCGGAACAGCGACCGCCGGCGCGGCGACTTTCCCCGGAACAGCGACCGACGGTTGCAATACCGCCGGCGCAGCGGGCTTCTTGACGTCGGTCGGACGTTTCACGCCGACTTTCATCGTGAAGTTGGAAACGCGGCGCTGGTCGCGCGGACCGACGGTGACGGTTCCGGCCGTGATCTCGACCAGCTCCGGCTTGACCAGCCAGGGGCTCTTCTCCCCGAGATTGCGCAACAATTCGGAGACGCGCTCGTTGGATTGCGCCACACCTTGCAAGGTGACGATCTCCTTGTCCTGCTTCATGCCGACCAGGTAGGAGCCGCTCGGCACCTCTTTCACCAGTTCGTTCACCAGATGCACCGAAAGATTGCGGTCACCCTGCAAGTCTTCGACCGCCTGCCGGCGAGCGCGCAACGCGGAAATCTCCGCCTGCAGGGTCGAAATCTGCTTGATCTCGACATCGAGCTTGGCAATCTCGGTCTTCAAGAAATTATTCTTGTCGCGTTGATTGGAGATCTGCGCCTGGAACCACAGATAAACGCCACCGGCGATGAAAGCGCCGACCAGCGCGGCGGCACCGAGGGAGACGTAGAAGCCCTCGCGCCGACGCTTGCGCGCCTCCTCGCGGTGCGGCAAAAGATTGATCAGGATCACTGGGCAAACCTCCGCATCGCCAAGCCACAAGACGTGAGGTACGAGGGCGCTTCACGTCGCATTTTTTTCTGCCGTACGGCCGAGCCAACCTCCATACCATCGAACGGATTCACCAGCGAGCAGGCAAAGGTCGTTTGCCGCGTCACGGCGTTGGTGAGGCCCGGCAACGCCGCCGAGCCACCGGCCAGCAGCACGTAGTCGACCTTGTTGTGCGGGGTACTGGCAAAGAAGAACTGCAATGCCCGGGCAATCTCCTGGGTGATGCTGGCGACGAACGGCTTGAGCACGCCCGATGCATAGTCTTCAGGCAAATCACCGGTGCGCTTCTTTGTCTCGGCTTCTTCAGTGGAGAACCCGTACTGCCGCACGATCAGCTGCGTCAATTGCGCGCCGCCGAAGGCTTGGTCACGGTCGTACAGCGTTTCCTGGTTGCGCATGACCTGCATGCTGGTGGTGAAGGCACCGACCTCGAACAAGGCCACCACGGCGTCGTGACCCTTTTCAGGCATCTGCCGGATCAGGCGATTTGTCGCCAGACGCGAGGCGAACGATTCGATATCCAAGATAGAAGTACGCAAGCCGGCCGCCTCGGCCAGCGCCTGGCGGTCCTGCACCTTTTCCTTGCGCGAGGCGGCGATCAGCACCTCGACATCGCCGGCCGAAGCCGGACTCGGACCGATCACGCAAAAATCCAGGCTCACCTCGTCCAGCGAAAATGGAATGTACTGATTGGCCTCAGACTCGACCTGCACTTCCAGCTCGGGTTCGGTCAGGCCGTCGGGTAACACGACCTTTTTGGTGATCACTGCGGAAGGCGGCAGAGCCAACGCCACATTCTTGGTGCGCGTGCCGCTCTTGCGCACGACGCGGCGCAACGCCTCGGCCACTTCGTCGAAGTTCTCGACATTGCCGTCGTTGATCCAGCCGCGCTCCAGTGGCTCCATGTCGCAGCGCTCGAGCATCAGTTGGCCAGAAGCCGTGCGCCCCAGCTCGACCAGCTTCACACTGGACGAACTGATGTCGATGCCCAGCAGCGGCGCAGGCTGGCGGCGAAACATAGAAACCAAGGAGGTCAAAATAGGGTCCCAAGCGTTTGTAACGATTGGCAAAAAGCGTGTGGGCGCATGCTAGCAGGACACCCCGGGCCGACAAAGGGTGTCCGAGGCGCGAACTGTGCGATCGTTGTCAAAAGTAGACGCAAACTTCGCAAATCGCACGCGCCGTTGGGTGCATGCCACGACACTGGCGGCGCTCGTCGTGCACTTTGCACTGCACCAGCTCCTCCATTTTTTATAATTGGCGCCGGCCCGAATTTTTTGGCTGGCGACGTCTTGCCAAATATTTCACAATTAATCCATCTATGTCAGGCAATGAACCTGTGAATGAACGCCGTGGCTGGCTGGGCTGGCTGGCGAAGGCGTTCCTATGGACCCTGGGCCTGATTGCGGCCGGTGTTTTTTCGGTGCTTTGCCTCGTCGCCGTGGCGCTGGCCGTGGCTTATCCCAACCTGCCCGACATTTCCGACCTGTCTGACTACCGTCCCAAACTGCCTTTGCGCGTTTTCTCGGCCGACGGCCAGCAGATTGGCGAATTCGGCGAGGAGCGAAGGAACCTCACACCCATCGCCACTATTCCCAAGGTCATGAAAGACGCCGTGCTGGCAGCAGAGGATGCGCGGTTCTACGATCACGGCGGCGTTGATTTCAAGGGGTTGGCGCGGGCTGCCCTGGCCAACATCAATCGCCTGAAAAGCCAGGGGGCTTCGACCATCTCGATGCAGGTGGCGCGCAATGTCTACCTGAGTTCCGAGCGGACCTACACACGCAAGATCTACGAACTGCTGCTCACCCTGAAGCTCGAGCGACTTCTGACCAAGGATCAGATCTTCGAGATCTATCTGAACCAGATCTACCTCGGCAACCGGGCCTACGGCTTTGCCGCAGCATCGGAAGCTTACTTCGGCAAGCCGCTAAAGGATGTCAGCATCGCCGAAGCGGCGATGCTCGCCGGTCTGCCCAAGGCGCCGGGCACAAACAATCCGGTCAACAATCCGTCCCGCGCACGCGCCCGCCAGCTATACGTAATCGATCGCATGGTCGAGTCCGGCTTCATCACCTCCGATCAGGGCAAGGCGGCAGGTCGGGAGGAACTGCATCTGCGTAGTGCCCAGGCCTCGGAAGGACTGCATGCCGAGTACGTCGCCGAGACGGTGCGCCAGATGATGTTTGCGCAGTATGGCGAGAGCACCTATACGCGCGGGCTGAAGGTCTATACCTCCATCGTCGCAGCCGACCAAAGTGCCGCCTACGAAGCCCTCCGCAAGGGCGTGATGGACTACGAGCGGCGCCAGTACTACCGCGGACCGGAAAAATACATCGACCTGCCCAGCGACCCCAAGGATCTGGACGACGCCATCGACGACGTGCTGTCCGAGCATCCCGACAATGGCGACGTGCTGTCGGCGGTGGTCACCAAGGCGTCGCTGAAGGAAGTGACAGCCATGCGCAGCGACGGTGAAAGCATCGTCGTCACTGGCGAGGGCCTGAAGCCAGTGCAAACGGGCCTCGCACGAAACGCGCAGCCAAACATCCAGATTCGACCGGGCGCGGTCGTTCGCTTGGTCAAGACGCCGAAAAATACCTGGGAGATCACGCAACTGCCCGAAGTGGAAAGCGCCTTCGTGGCCATGGACCCGCGCGACGGCATGATCAAGGCGTTGGTCGGCGGCTTTGATTTCAACAAGAACAAGTTCAACCACGTGACACAGGCCTGGCGCCAGCCGGGGTCGAGCTTCAAGCCGTTCATCTATTCGGCGTCATTGGAGAAGGGGTTTTCCCCTTCGACGGTGATCAACGACGGGCCGCTGTTTTTCGGTGCCGGGGTCACCGGCGGCCAACCTTGGGAGCCGAAGAACTACGGCGGCGGTTTCGAGGGCCCGATGACGATGCGCAAGGCGTTGCAAAAATCGAAGAACATGATCTCCATTCAGATCCTGCAGTCGATCGGCACGCACTACGCGCAAGACTGGATCGGCAACTTCGGTTTCGATCGCGAGAAGCACCCGGCCTATCTGCCGATGGCGCTCGGTGCTGGCTCGGTCACGCCAATGCAACTGGCCGTTGGCTATTCGGTCTTTGCCAACGGCGGCTATCGTGTCAATCCGCAGCTGATCACCCGCATCACTGATCACAAGGACAAGGTGCTCGTCGACGTGCAGGCGCCGCTGCTTAACGAGACCATGCGCGCCATCCCGCAGCGCAATGCCTTCATCATGGACAGCCTGTTGCAAAGCGTGGTGCGCGGGGGCACTGGCTACAAGGCTTATGCCGCCTTGAAGCGACCCGACCTGTATGGCAAGACCGGCACCACCAACGACTCTCTGGACGCCTGGTTTGCCGGCTTTCAGCCGACCATGACGGCCGTTGCCTGGATGGGTTACGACACACCGCGCAGCCTGGGTGACCGCGAGACCGGTGGCGGCCTCAGCCTCCCCATCTGGATCTCCTATATGGAAACGGCGATCAAGGGTGTGCCCGTGACCGAGCCTTCAGCGCCGGCGGGTGTCGTCAACGTGGCCGGCGAGTTGTATTACAACGAATACACACCGGGTCGAGGCGTCGGGACGCTGGGCGTGTCAATCGAACCAGTCGTGGCGGCGCCGCAATCCGAAAACGGTTTTGGTGCCAGTTCCTCCGGCACGGTCATGGGACCCTTCGGCCCGATGCCGGGGCCGGCGCCGAATCCGGCGCCGCAGCGCGAGGAGCGCAACCGCATCCTCGATATGTTCAGGCGCTGAAGTGCAGCGGCTGTCCGGCCTGAATGCTGGCATCGCCGGACAGTTGCTCAAAAAAATCAATGCGCGTCTTGGTGTCGCGCCAGGCTTTGCCATCCCTACGAAAGTGATAGCCGCCGGAGCGTGCCGCCAGCCACACCTCTTCTAGCGGCGGCTGCAGGTTGACGATCAGCTGACTGGCATTGGGGAAGGTCAGGGTCACCATTCCACCGACGCGCTGATTGTCGATGTCGGCGTCGGTGGCATCGTTGATGCGATCGCATTCGCGCTCGATCGCCGTCAACAATGCCTCGGCGTGGTTCAGATACTCGGGGTCGGTCATTAGAATCGATCATGCCCTGCAAAACGCGCATTCTATGGACGCCACAGCGGCGCGCCGGCGTCGTGGCCTGCGTCGTTATCGCCCTGCTTGGCGTCACTGGTTGTGGTCAGAAAGGACCGCTCTACCTGCCCACCGAGCCGGCGTCCACCAATCGTGCAACCTTGCTCCAGACGCTCAAGCCGCCGCTGCTCGACTTCCAAGGCAACCAGGTTGAACGCGTCGATGCGCTAGATCCCGCTGATCCGGCGAGTCGGGCGAATCGGGCACCCTCGGTCCAACCCATCACCCCGGCAGCGGCGGCCTCCCGCGGAGCAGCGCGGTGATCGGCAGCGAGGCGCTGCCTGGCCATCCCCACATCGCGCGGAAGGGCGACACGCTATCGGTCGAGGGCCTGTCGCTGACGGCGCTGGCCGATGAATTCGGAACGCCCCTATTCGTCTATTCCAGGCAGTGGATGCTCGATGCGTTAGCCGCTTATCAACGCGGCCTCGCCGGGCGAGATGCGCTCATCTGCTACGCCATGAAGGCCAATGCCACGCTCGGTGTGTTGCGAGTCTTCGCCGAGGCCGGTTGCGGCTTCGACTTGGTGTCGGGCGGTGATTTGCAGCGCGCGCTCGCCGTCGGCTGCGATCCGAAGAAGATTGTTTTTTCCGGCGTCGGCAAGACGCGCAGCGAGATGCGCCAGGCTTTGCAAGCGGGCATCGCCTGCTTCAACGTCGAAAGCGAAGCCGAGCTCGACGTCTTGAACGCTGTAGCGCTGGGGCTCGGCCTGTCGGCGCCGGTCAGCCTGCGCGTCAATCCAGACGTCGACCCCAAGACCCATCCCTACATTTCGACCGGGCTCAAGGGCAACAAGTTTGGCATCGCGCATGGTCGAGCGCTCCATGCTTATCGGCATGCGGCCACGCTGGCGGGCTTGAAGGTCATCGGCATCGACTGCCACATCGGCTCGCAGATCACCGAAGCCGCGCCATACCTCGATGCGATGGAACGCCTGCTCGATTTGGTGGCGGCCCTGGCGGCCGAGGGCATCGCGCTGCACCACATCGACTTCGGTGGCGGCCTGGGCATTGACTACGGCACGCCGGCGCCAGAGAACGAGCCCGCCGCGCCGCCGGCCGCCGACAGCTTATGGGCGCAGTTGCTGCAGCAGATCGACCGGCGCGGCTTCGACCACTTGAAGATTGTCATCGAACCTGGCCGCTCGCTCGTCGGCAATGCCGGCGTCTGCGTGAGCGAGGTGCTTTACCTGAAGCCCGGCGAAGACCGAAATTTCTGCATCATCGATGCAGCCATGAACGATCTGCCGCGCCCGGCGTTGTACCAGGCCTTCCACCAGATCGTGCCGGTGACGCTCGGTGATCGCCAAGGCGATATCTACGACGTCGTCGGACCGGTCTGCGAGAGCGGCGACTGGATCGGCCGCGACCGGTCGCTCGCCGTTCAGGCGGGCGACAGGGTGGCCGTGCTCTCCGCCGGCGCCTACTGCATGAGCATGGCCAGCAACTACAACACCCGCGGTCGCGCCGCCGAGGTGCTGGTATCGGACGGCAGGGCGCAATTGATTCGGCGTCGCGAAAGCCTGGAAGACCAACTCGCCAACGAACGCTTCTGAAATCATGCCCGCAGGGCGCCGCTCAAGCAGCGTTCGCCGCTCAGCGCGACCTCGACGGCTCGCCGACTGCTGCGGGCGAGAGGCGCGCGGCGGGCTGACGCAGGCGGTGCCAGACGCGCCAACCCAGCAGCACCGCGATGATGCCGGCGTAGACGAATACTTCGTTGAAGTTGTTTTTTCCGGCACGCATCCAGAAAAAGTGCAACAGCCCGAGCCCGGCGACCACATAGACCAGCTTGTGCAAGGCCTGCCAACGACGCGCGCCGAGCGCCTTGATGGCGCGATTGAAGGACGTTGCGGCGAGCGGTGTCAACAGCAGGAAAGCGGTGAAGCCGACCAGGATGAACGGCCGCTTGGGAATATCCGTGGCGATGGCTTGCAGATCGAAGCCCTTGTCGAACCAGCTATAGCAAAACAGATGCCATGAGACGTAGAAGTACGTGAACAGTCCAAGCATGCGGCGGTAACGGGCCAGAGCGCTCCAACCGGTGAGGACGCGCAATGGCGTCACGGCCAGCACAATGCAGATGAAACGCAATGTCCAGTCGCCGGTCGAACGGACCAGATACTCGGCCGGATTAGCGCCCAACCGATCGGTGAATGCAGCAAAGACCAGCCAGGCGAACGGGGCGAGACACAGTACGAAAATCAGAGGCTTGGCACCTGGACGCAGCAACAGCTTGTTCATGAAAATGCGGATGGGCTGCTACCCGCTGCACCAGAAGTTTTACGTAGCCAGGGCGTCCGCAGTTCGCATAAGCTGTCTTCTAGAAGTTCTTCTTCAAATCCATGCCGGCGTAGAGCTGCCCGACCTGCGCCTCGTAGCCGTTGAACATCAGGGTCTTGCGCGGCTTGGCGAAGAGCCCGCCGGGCTCGCCGATGCGGCGCTCGGTGGCCTGGCTCCAACGCGGATGGTCGACCTCGGGATTGACGTTGGAATAAAAACCGTATTCGTTCGCCGCCGCCTTGTTCCAGGCCGTCGTCGGTTCCTTCTCGACAAAGCGGATCTTGACGATCGACTTGCCGCTCTTGAAGCCGTACTTCCATGGCACCACGATGCGTACGGGGGCCCCGTTCTGATTGGGTAACACCTCGCCGTACATGCCGCAGGTTAGCAAGGCGAGCGGATGCATGGCCTCATCCATGCGCAGTCCTTCGACGTACGGCCAGTCGAGTACGCGCGCGCTGACGCCTGGCATGGTCTTGGGGTCGGCCAGCGTCACGAACTCGATGAACTTGGCGTTGCCTTGCGGCTCGACTTTCTTGATGAGTTCTGCGAGAGAGTAGCCGACCCACGGAATCACCATCGACCAACCCTCGACGCAGCGCATGCGATAGATTCGATCTTCCTGCGCGCTCAACTTTAGCAGTTCCTCGATACCGAAAGTGCCGGGCTTGTTGACAAGGCCTTCGACCTCAACGGTCCATGGCCGCGCATTCAGGGTATGGGCATTCCTGGCCGGCTCGGCCTTGTCGGTGCCGAACTCGTAGTAATTGTTGTAGGTGGTGGCATCCTTCTTGTCCGTGACCTTTTCCATGGTCTGGGCACCGGCCACCGCGGAGCGGGCGCCCGGCAATGCAGCCAACGCCGGCGCTTCAGCGCCCAGCGCGTCGCGCGTCGCCCAGCCGGCCATCGCTGCGCCGGCCGCCCCTCCCGCCAGAAGCTTCAGCAGCTCACGCCGCTGCTGATAGACATCGCGCGGCGTGATTTCACTGGCCAGCGGGTGGTTGAAACCGTTGTTCGGATACGGAGACGGCATGGTGAAATCCTTGTTGATGACTGTGCTTCGCAGGAAGCAATCCCGAACTACTTCGTGACTTCCAACGATCGGGTTACGACGCGCGGGTCTGGAAGATATCCCCGAACCTTGAATGCAAATGCTTCGGAAAAACAGAAACTCCTGAATGGCTCACCGTCTACAGTTCGCCATAGCTGTGCAGTCCCGACAGGAACATGTTGACGCCGAGGAAGGCAAAGGTGGTGACCGCCAGTCCGGCCAGCGCCCACCAGGCTGCGACTGTGCCACGCAAGCCTTTGACCAGGCGCATGTGCAGCCAGGCAGCATAGTTGAGCCAGACGATCAACGCCCAGGTTTCCTTCGGATCCCAACTCCAGTAGCCACCCCAGGCATCGGCCGCCCACAGCGCACCGAGCACGGTGGCGATGGTGAAGAAGGCGAAGCCGACGGTGATCGACTTGTACATCACATCGTCCATCACCTCGAGCGCCGGCAGTCGGCTGGCAATGCGCCGCCGGCCGAAGACGATGGCCGCCGCGATCAACGCCGAAACGATGGCATAGCCCAACCAGTAGCCGGTGCCCGATTCCAGCGCCCGCTGGCGAAAGGCGACCGGCACGAAGCACAAGGCGACGCCGAGCAACCAGATCGGTGTCAGCCGATACCAGCGCGACTCGCCGGCCTGTTGCTTGACCAGGTAGGCGAACGCCACCATCGCGGCCAGCGAGAAAGTACCGTAGCCGATGAAGTTGGCCGGCACATGCAGCTTCATCCACCAGCTCTGCAGCGCCGGCACCAGCGGCTGGATCTCATGCGCTTGGCGCACCAGGGTGTACCAAAGCAAAAAACCGACGGCGGCGCTGACCACCAGCATGACGAAAGCGCCGAGCGAACGCGTGCCGTAGTGCGCTTCGAAGTACAGGTAGAAAGCCGTCGTCAGCCAGCAGAACAGAACGAACACTTCGTACAGGTTGCTGACCGGGATATGGCCGATGTCGGGGCCCAGCAGATGGCTTTCGTACCAGCGCGCCATGGTGCCGATGAGCGCCATCGCCACCGCGGCCCAGGCCAGTCGCGAGCCGATCATCTCCATGGTGTCGCCTTGCTTGGCGCCGATCAGGCCCAACCAGTAGAACGCCGTGCTCATGAAGAACAACATGCTCATCCAAAGGATGGCCGACTGGCTCGAAAGAAAGTACTTTAGCCAGAACACGCTTTCGGCGCGCGCCAGATCGCTCTGGTACAAAACAACCGCCAGCAGCGCCGCCGCTGCCACGACCAGCGCCAAACGCTGCAAAGGCCGCCAGAACCAGCCGATCGACACCAGCGCCGGTACTGCGGCTGCGAGGATCACCTTCTCGTAGCCGTCCATGGCGCTGGCGTAACGGGCCTGGCAGAACAACCCGCCCATGGCCACGATTGCGGCAAAGACCCAATCGCCCCAGCTGCGCCGCGAGCGCCAGCTTGGGTAGAGGCGCATTCCGTGAGGCGCCGCGGCAGTGTGGGTCGATGTGTTCATGTGTTTAAAGCGCTTGATTTAAGCCGAGCAGCCCGCTCTTGAGCCGCTCGAATTCATGCCCGCTGTCGAGCGTCTGGCGATTGACCGAAAGCGCCATCGTGGCAGCGCTGGATGATTCGTCATTGTCGGCTGCTTGCAGCCAGACCCACAAGCGTCGCTCTCGCACATAGAGCATGGCGAAAATGCCGACGATCAGCAGCAGGCAACCCAGATACACGATGGCCTTGCCCGGCGCCCTGGCCACCTGGAACACGCTGGCCTGCACCTGCTTGAAATCGACCAGCTGCAACGCCACCGGCGCCGGGTAGAAGTTGGCATCGCTGATGGCCAGCACCGCCTGCGTCAGGAAGGCCTGGGCTTTTTCATCGGCGGCCGATGCCGGCAACCCGGCATCTTCTCGGCCGACGTTGAGCAGCTCGAACAGCACGTCGTTCAGGATGCGCACCAGCACGGTCCCGGCGCGAACGCGCTCGGCCTCGGGCACGTTCGCTTCCATGAACCGGGCGATGGCCTGCCACCCGCCGGCGCGAGTTGGGTCCGACGCATTGGCGTCAGTGCTGTCGTTCGGGCCGCGTTCGATGCCCGCGAACAAGCCGAGAGCCCGCTCGGCGGAGATGCGCAACTGCTCGGCCAGCTCCGGTTTGGACGCATCGATCGCACGTGCCACATAGCGGCGCACCGCGCGTTCGCGCATCGACTTGTCGGCCAATGCCGAGCGCAAGCGCACGAAGCCGTCGAGCGATAGCTGCTCGTCCGCCGGAACGCGCAGGTAGCGCATCGGCTGGTCGGGCTTTTCACGACTGCCGAACAAGAACACTGGCCCGTCGCCGGTGTCGACCGGCACCATGTAATTCTGGAACTCGCGCGCCTGGCCGGCGGCGTCGCGCAATTTGTAGCCGATGCTCGGGCCGATGTTGCGCAAGGTCTTGGGCTTGTCGGCCTTGTTGGCCGCGCCCAAGCGCTCGGCGAACACCGAACGCAGATCGACCTTACGCACGTCAGTGGCACCGTCGTTACCTGGCCTGGTGCTGGAACTGGCCCCGGCGTCGGCGAAGTTCTCGACATTGATCACCCGCAAGCCGGTGAACTCGAGCGTCAGTTGCTCGGCCCCATTGCTGAGTTGGGCGCTGCTGCCGATAGTGCCATCGATCTCGAATGGCTTGGCCGCGGCGGTCATCGGCACCGCCTTCAGCTTGACGCTGGAGCCACCGTCGTCAAAGCTCGACTGGTAGATTTCCACGCCTTTGTAGCTCGCCGGATGGTTGACCTCGATGCGCGCCGGCACCTGATCGCCTGTAGCGCGATCGTGCAACACCACGTCGCTGGCAAACAGCTTGGGCATGCCGGTCGAGTAATACTCGACGATAAACTTTTTCAGCTCGATGGAGAACGGCAGTTCCTGCAGCAAGACGCCGTCCTGCTGGTTCAGGATGGCGACGCTGGCCTGCGAACCTTCAGGCACCAGGATGTTGCCGCGAAAGGTCGGGTTGGAGGCCGGCAGGCGGTGCTGGGGCGCCACGTCGGCGATCATGCCGCCGCCCTGGTAGGCGCTCTTGCCGTTGAACCAGGTTTGTGCCCGCACCATGAGATCGCCATCGAGCAGGCCGCCCAGGCACACCAGCACGATGGCGCTGTGCGCTGCGAGGTAGCCCAGCTTGTGCGCGCCACCGGCCCGCGCTGCCACCATCACGCCACCCGAGCGTCGCTGCAAACGGACGCGCCATCCGGCACCGGTGAGCTGCCCCTGAATCCGCTCGGCCGCCGCGCCCGGCGTTTCAGCGAGCGTTGCCGAAGCCCGCGTGCCGAAGGCTTCGAGACTGCTGGCGCGGATGCCTTCGCGGAAACTGCTCAAGTCCTGGGCGATGCGCGGCGCGTTGCGCAGCACGCACAAAGAGGTGCTGACCACCAGAAACGCCAGGATCACGAGGAACCACCAGGCGCTGTAGATCGCGTCGAGCCCAGCCGCGCGAAACACCGCGCTCCAGAATGGGCCGAACTGATTGACGTAGTTGCCCAGCGGCTCGTGCTGCTTGAGTACCGTGCCAATGATCGAGGCAATGCAGATCACCGTCAGCAGGGCAATCGCAAAACGCATCGACGACAGCAGTTCTACCGCCGCCCGTAGCGCGCGCGGCCCAGCGCGCAGGCGCAGGCCGTGGGTGGAAGGCGATGACGACACGGGTGGAAAGAGCAGTTCTTCAGAAACCAAGAACTTGCGGACAAGTTCTGCGGTGAGCCCTCTGTCGGAATGACTCGCCTAGTTTGTTGCCGTCGGACCGCATTGGTTCAATGCGGCATCAGCGCGACGCCGCTATTGAGACTAACGCAAGCCGGCGATGTAGTCGGCCAGGGCCTTGATCTCGCGGTCGTTCAAGCGGGCAGCGACGCCGTTCATCTGCACGCTGTTGGTCCGCACGCCGTCTCGAAAAGCCGTCAGTTGCGCGCTTGTGTACTCAGAATGCTGCCCGCCCAGGCGCGGATACTGCACTGGGATGCCGGCGCCATTGGGACTGTGGCAGCCGGCGCATGCGGGGACGCCGCGCTCCATGATGCCACCGCGCCAGATCCGCTCGCCGAGCGCCACCGTGTCCTTGTCCTTGGCGAAGCCGGGCTTGATTTCCTTGGACGCAACGTAAGCAGCGACATTGCCCATGTCTTCCTCGCTCAGGGCGGAGGCATAGGGCTTCATGATGGAAGATTTGCGCGCACCCGACTTGAACTCGCGCAATTGCTTGGCCACGTAGACCGGGTGCTGCTGCGCCAGTTTTGGATTGGCGGCGATGGCCGAATTGCCATCGGCGTTGTGGCACGAGGCGCAACTCTGGCTGTTGGGCGGTGTCGCGGCGAACAGCGTGTCGCCCTTGGCCGGGTCGACCTTGGGTTTGGCGGCGATCTGCGGCGCCGGCTCGGCCGGCGCCTTCTCGGCGCGCGGTACGGCCCCGCCGGTCGCGGGTTGCGTCGCCTGTGCGACGATGATCGACGCCGCCTTCGATTCCTCGGCCGCCGATGCGACAAATGAGGCGCCAATGCACAAGACGGCGAGCAAGAACGAGGCAGGCAACTTCATGACGGCGGGTTCAAAACGAAGGGCGCAAAACCGGGCGATTCTACAATGGCCCGCACTATGAGCACCGGCCAATGACCATGCCCCCCGTCCTCGCCCGAGGCGCCTGCGCCAGGGGTCGATGCCGATCGATCGCGGCGCCGGCGCTGCATCGCAAACGACGCGCAAAAGTACAGCGATGGTGACGCAATCGGGCCGTGACTCGCGTCTCGCTTCGGCGTCCGCGCGTACAGCGCTGGGCTGGCTTCACACGGCACACTTTCTCCTGGGCGCGCCGGAACTGGAGCACCTGCCGACGCTCGATCTGCCCGAGATCGCCTTCGTCGGCCGCTCCAACGCCGGCAAGTCGACCGCCATCAATAGGCTGACGCAGCAGCATCGGCTGGCCTTCGCCTCGAAAACCCCGGGGCGAACGCAGCACATCAATTTGTTCGGCGTCGGCAAGCAAAGTATCGATGACGCGGTGCTGGTCGACCTGCCCGGCTATGGCTACGCCGCAGTGCCGCGCGAGGCCAAGCTGCGCTGGCAACGAGTCATGGCGAGCTACCTGACGACGCGCCAGCGCCTCTTGGGCGTGGTGCTGATGTGCGACCCGCGGCATGGGCTGACGGAACTCGATGACATCCTGCTCGACGTGATCCGCCCGCGGATCGCCGAGGGCCTGAAATTGTTGGTTTTGCTGACCAAGGCCGACAAACTGTCTCGCGCCGATGCCAACCGCGCGTTGTCCATTGCCAAACTGCAGGCCGGCGGTGGCGACGTGAAACTGTTCTCGGCTTTGAAGCGCCATGGCGTCGACGAGGCGGCCGAGTTGTTGTGGCAATGGGTTCATCCGCCTGCAGATGCAGCGGCTGCCTGCGGCGACGGCGCGTCGCTGCGCGAATGATCGAGACCTTCCAGCGCCACCTGCCAAGCGGCATCGAACTCAGTTGCCGCGCCGCTGGTGAATGGGGTCGACCGCTGATGCTGTTCCTGCACGGTTTCCCGGAGGCGGCGTTCATCTGGGATGCGCTGATCGAGCATTTTGCAAGACCCGAGCACGGCGGCTTGCGCTGCGTTGCGCCGAACCTGCGCGG
>JBDSYU010000093.1:0-6187 GCA_039925525.1 Variovorax sp. | reverse complement strand
CTTGCGCGTCAACCACTCGCAGTCACTACACTGCAAAGCGGGTCAGCGCTTGCGACAAGTGCCTGGCGCATTTCCATTCACTTCGTAAAGAGGGCATCTCCAATGTTCAAGAAAAAAAGCACCGCCGCAGCGGTATTGGCGCTGGCGTTGACGGCATTCGCCGGCGTCCCGGTGCTGGCCAAGGACAAGTTCACTGTCGACTTGGTGAACGAACCGACCTCGCTCGACCCGCAGGTGCAATGGAACCCCGACAGTTACTCGGTCTACCGCAACATCTTCGACAATCTGGTGACCCGTACGAATGCCGGCGAGATCGTGCCGCAGATCGCCACGGCCTGGAAGCAGGTCTCCGACACGGTGACGGAGTTTCAGATCCGCGACGACGTGATGTTCCACGATGGGACAAAGCTCACGCCCGAAGATGTGGTCTTCAGCGTGCAGCGCATCACCGATCCGAAGTTCGGCAGCCCGCAACTTGGGCAGTTCAACAAGATTGTCAAGGCCGAAGTGGCCGGCGCCAATGCGGTGCGTCTGACGACCGACGGCCCGTATCCGGCGCTGCTGGCGCAATTGGTCAAGCTCTCCATCGTGCCCAAGCACGTGGTCGAGGCGGTCGGCAAGGAGGCCTTCAATCTGAAGCCGGTCGGCAGCGGCCCCTACATGTTCGAAGGTTGGCAGCGCGGCGTGCAGGTGATGCTGGTGCGCAACGACAAATATTGGGGCACAAAAGGACCGTTCCAGACCGTGGCGTTCCGTGCTGTGCCCGATGCTGCGACGCGCGTGGCCAATCTGCAGGCCGGCGCCAGCGATCTGGCCGTGACGCTCAATTCCGACCAGGCCACGCAGCTCAAATCGTCGTCCAAGGTCAAGGTGCTGTCGGCACCGACCGAGCGGGTGGCCTACCTGCGCCTGAACACCAGCAAGCCGCCGCTGGACAACCTCAAGGTACGCCAGGCGGTGGCCTTGGCCATCGACAAGCAAGGGCTGATCGACGGCATCCTGGGTGGCTTCGACAAGCCGGTAAACCAGATGCTGACCCCCGTGCACGTGGGCTATACGCCAGACCTCAAAGCCACGCCCTACGACTTGAAGAAAGCGCAGGCACTGATCAAGGAAGTCGGCGCACCGGCCAAGGAAGAGATGGAGATGGCGACGGCGCCGGTTTTCGACCAGCGCATCGTGCAGGCGCTGCAGCAGATGCTGGCCGAGGCCGGGTTGAACGTGAAGATCAACATGTCCGACATGGCGTCGTATCTGAAACGCGCGCAAGGCGGGCCGGACGTGGCGCCGATGCTGAGCTTCGGGCGCTGGTCGTGCGCCTGCCAGGATGCCGACGGCGTGCTGTTTCCACTGATCGACAAGAGCAGCCCGTGGTCGGCCTACCGCAACCCGAAAGCCGATGCCCTGCTCGCCGACGCGCGTCAGACACTGGACACCAAGAAGCGCATCGAGGACTACCGCGGCGTGAACATGATCATCGCCGAGGACATTCCGATGGTGCCGTTGTACCAGGCGGCTGCGCTCTATGGCGCGGCCAAGGGCCTCGAATGGCTGCCGACGCCCGACGAAAGCCTTTTCCTGAACCGCATGTCGTTCAAGGATTGACGTCGCGCTGACCGCGCACTGTTGATGTCTTGATCAGCGTCTCGGCCGGGCATGTCGCGCTACCTGGTTCGCCGTCTCGGCCACGTGCTGATCACTCTGTTCGGGGTGGTCACGCTCATCTTCTTCCTGCAGCGCCTGACCGGCGACCCAACCTACCTGCTGGTGCCTGAGGGGGCGACGCAAGCCGATATCGACGCCATGCGGCACACCCTTGGCTTCGACCGGCCACTGGTGGCGCAGTACCTGGCGTTCCTGAAACAGATCGCCAGCTTCGATCTCGGGCAGTCGGTGATCCAGAATGTCTCGGTCGCCAGCATCATCGCGTCGCGCGTGCCCTACACCTTGCAACTGGCGGCGGGCGCCTTGCTTGTGGCCTGCGGCATCGGCATTCCGATCGGCGTCGTGCTCGCGTTGTTCCGCCAAACACTGGCGGCGCGCGCGCTCGCCGGCCTGGTGTTCGCCGCGCAAAGCCTGCCGACCTTCTGGAGCGGCATCCTGCTGATCATGGTGTTCGCGGTGTGGCTGGGCTGGCTGCCGCCCTCGTCGGTCGGTGGCATCGAGAATCTGGTGATGCCATCGATCGCGCTCGGCCTGTTGAGCATGGCCACCTTTGCGCGCATCACACGTACTTCGATGCTCGACGAACTGACGCGCGACTACGTGCGCAGCGCCCGCGCGCGCGGCGTGTCGACCGCGCGCCTGCTCACGCGCCACCTGGCGCGCAACGCTTCCATTCCGGTCATCAGTGTGGCCTCGATCGAGATCTCCAATTTGCTGGCTGGCGCGGTGATCGTTGAAACAGTCTTTGCCTGGCCTGGCCTCGGTCAGCTCACGGTTCAATCGATCCTCGCGCGTGACTTTGCCGTGGTGCAGGGCGTGGTGCTGCTCGGCGCGCTGGTCACCGTGGCGCTCAACCTCGCCGCCGATCTGTTGTACAGCGTGGTCGATCCGCGCATCCGGTTGCAAGGGGTCGCGCGATGAGCCGCGCCGCAGTGCCGGATGCGGCGAGCGCGACGTCGCTGGCGGACGCTGCGCGATCAGCATTGCGCTTGCCATCGCAGAAGGCACCGCCACCGACCGCAGGGTCGCGCAAGCGCGGCCTACGCCTTGGCGTTTGGCTGCCATTGGGCGTGGTCTTGGCCTTCGTATTGGCCGCCCTCTTCGCCCCATGGCTGGCGCCTTACGACCCGGATGCGCAAAACCTGCTCGGTCGCCTCAAGACGCCAGGCACCCTATCGCGTGCCTTCCACTACTGGCTGGGCAGCGACGAGCTCGGTCGCGATCTGTTGTCGCGCCTGGTCTACGGCTCGCGCGTGTCGCTCGCGGTTGCTTTCGCCGCGGCGATCCTCTCCGGCACAGTGGGCACCGTCGTCGGCATGCTGGCCGGCTACCTGCGCGGCTGGACCGAACTGGTGGTGATGCGCCTGGTGGACGTCTTCCTGTCGATCCCGGCGATCCTGCTGGCGATCATCACCGTCGCGGTGCTCGGGCCGGGCCTGGTCAACGTCATCGTGGTGCTGGCGCTCACGCGCTGGCCGCGCTACGCGCGCGTCGCCTACGGCCAGACGCTCGGCGTCGCCAATGCGCCTTATGTGCGGCTCGCCGCCCTGATGGGCGCAGGACCGTTGCGCATCCTCTTTCGGCATGTGCTGCCCAACATCATCGGCGCCATCACGGTGGTTGCCACCCTGGAGTTCGGCTTGATGGTGCTGTTCGAAGCCGGGTTGTCCTTTCTCGGCCTGGGTGTGCAGCCACCGACTGCGAGCTGGGGGTCGATGCTCAGCACCGGGCGCAACTACCTGGCTTCGGCCTGGTGGATCGCCACGTTCCCCGGGCTGTGCCTGTTCCTCCTGGTGTTGTCGATCAACCTGATCGGCGACGATCTGCGTGATCGTTTCGATCCGCGCATGCAATAGTCATTGCCGCATTCGCCCTTTCATTCATCGTCACAAACACCTCATGGACTTCTTTTCCGACCTCAAAAACAAGCGTGTCGTCATCACCGGCGCCTGCGGCGTCATCGGACGCTGGATCGTGCAGGCCTATCAGGAGGCCGGCTGTGCCGTGTGCCTCACCGACACGCGCGAAGCCGACCTGAAGGCGCTGGCCCAAAGTGTCGGAATCGCCAATGAAAGCTTCGTCTGCGCTGCCGACCTCACCGACGAAAGCGGCATCGAGACTTTGGTGGCCGAAGTCGGCAAGCGCTGGGGCGCGGCCGATGTTCTGGTGAACAACGCGGGCGTTTATCCGAGCGGCTTTCTGCTCGACATCTCGACCGCCGAGTTCGACCGGATCTTCTCCATCAACCTGCGCGCTCCCTACATCTTGAGCAAGGGCTTGGCATTGCAGATGATCGAGCGCAAGGTGAAGGGCTCGATCATCAACATCTCGTCCGGGGCTTCACGCAAGATGCGACGCACGGTGGTGCCGTATTGCGTTTCCAAGACCGCGCTCGATCGCCTCACCAAGGGCTTCGCCATCGAGCTGGCCGAATTCGGCATTCGGGCCAACACGCTCGAGCCCGGCTTCGTCGCCGGCAGCGCCGTGAGCGCGCTGACCGACACCCACATCAAGAAAACCGTCGCCAACATCCCGCTGGCCCGACCGACCACGCTGGACGACGTTCGCAATGGCCTCTATTACCTCGCGAGCGACGCGTCGTCGTTCGTCACCGGCTCGACGCTGACCATCGATGGCGGCAACTCGATCGGCTCGCTCGACGTGCACCAGGAAAAGAAGAACCCGCTGTGACGCCGATCGCCGCACGCCCACCGACCGCCGCGATGCAGCACACGTCGCCCTGGCCCGACTATGTCTGGCCCGAGGGCAAGCGCAGCGCCTTCTGCTTCAGTGTCGATGTCGATGCCGATTCACCACTGCTCTGGAGCCTGCGAGACCAGCCCGCGTCGCGCTTGATGGGCCATCTGGAGCAACGCGCCTTCGGTCCGCGCGTGGGCATCTGGCGCCTGCTCGATCTGCTCTCGCGCTGCGGCATCCATGGCTCCTTCTTCGTGCCGGCGTCGGTGGCCGAGCGGCATCCGCAGCTGCTGCCGGCGTTCGTCGAGCGCGGCCATGAGATCGGGCTGCATGGGTACTTCCACGAGATCGTCGCGCATGTGTCCGACGCGGAATTCACCGGGGCGCTCGATGCGTCGCTCGAACTGTTCCACCGGCAGGTCGGCATCACGCCCAAGGGCTTTCGCTCGCCGGCGTGGGAGATGACACCGCACATGCTGGCCGAAGTGAAGAAGCGCGGCATGTACGACAGCTCACTTTCGGGCTTCGACAACCCTTACACCCTCGGCGGCGTGGTCGAGGTGCCGGTGCAATGGGCCATCGACGACGCCGTGTTCTTCAAGTTCCTGGGCGGCGGCGGCGACCAGTGGCCGCCCGTGTCGCCCGGTAACGTGCTCGACATCTGGCAGAGCGAATGGCAAGGCCTGCACGATGCCGGTGGGCTGCTGATGCTTACAGTGCACGACTGGGTTTCCGGACGCGCCCATCGCATCCAAGTGCTGGAGACGCTGATCGAGCGCGTTCGACAATCGCCGGGAAGCTGGATCGCCACGGTCGGCGAGGTGGCCGCACACCATGCGAACTCGGTCAACCGCGGCCGCTTCGAGGTGCCCGTGGCCACGCCGCCATCGATCGCGACCCAGCGCTTCGCGCAAGGCAGCTGACATGCAAACCTTCACCGTGCGCAAGGAAGCGGTGTGCTCGCCCCATGGGCTCGTCGCGGCGCAGAACCGGCATGCGGCCGAGGCCGGCGCTGCGGTGCTGGCGCGCGGCGGCAACGCGATGGACGCGGCCATCGTCACGGCGTTGGTGTTGAGCGTGGTCGAACCGTGGCTTTCGGGGGTGGGTGGCGGCGGCTTTCTGTTGCATGCCGATGGCCACACCGGCGCCGTCGACACGCTCGATTTCAACGTCGTTTCGCCGCGCGGCATCGATCCGGGCGACTATCCGCTGGGCGCCGCCGACAGCGGCAACTGGTTCGACTGGCCCACCGTCGAAGGCAATCGCAACGTGAGCGGCTACAGCGCCATTTGCGTGCCCGGCGCCATCGCCGGCTTTGCCGCGGCGCTAGAGCGTTTCGGCACGCTCTCCTGGTCCGATGCTTTGGCACCGGCCATCGCCCACGCCGAACGCGGGCTCGAGATGGACTGGTTTGCCTGCCTGGCCATTGCCATCGACGCGGCCGGCCTGGCCGAATTTCCGGCCAGTGCCGAGATTTTTCTGACCGAGGGCCGCGCGCCCCGAGCGAGCGATGCGTCGCCGCCGGCAACGCGGCCGATGCCTGCCAAAGCGCGCATGCTCAGACGCCTGGCACAGGCGGGCGCGCGCGACTTCTATGAGGGCGAAACGGCGCAGGCGCTGCTGCACGATCTGGCCCACGGCGGCTCGAAGATCGCGGCGCGCGATCTGTCCGACTACGAGCCACGTTGGCAGGCGCCGTTGGTCGGCGCCTATGGAGACTTCGAAGTCAATGCCATTTCCGGTTTGAGTGCGGGCCCGACATTGCTGGCAAGTTGCGACGCACTCGCGACGAGCGGCATCGGCCCTCGGACAACACCGGCCGATG
>JBDSYU010000092.1:0-13067 GCA_039925525.1 Variovorax sp. | reverse complement strand
GCCTTCTTCTAGCAAAATCGTGAGAATTTGCGCGTCGTCCAGCATCGTAGACAGCCCGTCGGAGCACAAAAGGAACAAGTCACCGTCTGCCGCGTCGTGCTCGTGCAGCTCCAGTTCGATGCGCTTGTCCACGCCAAGGGCTCGGGTCACCAGGTTGCGATAGGGCGACGCCTCGGCCTGTTCGGGCGTGATGCTGCCTGCAGCAAGCAATTCGCGCAGCATTGAATGGTCATCGGTCAATGCCAGCAGTTGCCGCTCGCGCAGCCTATAACAGCGCGAATCGCCGATGTGCCCGACGATCGCGCTATGGCCGGCGAAAGCGGCGACAACGAGTGTCGTCCCCATGCCATGCAGTTGGGGGTCGGCTGCTGCTGCGGCCAGGATGGCGTGATTGGCGTCGTCGACGCCGGCCTGCAGCGCGCGCCGCACCGAGCGATTGCTGGGCGCCGCACCGGCGGCGGCGCGCCAGTCGACAAAGCTTTGCCGCAGTACGGCAAGCGACAGGTTGCTGGCCACCTCGCCGCCGTTGTATCCGCCGAGCCCGTCGGCCAGCAGGGCCAGCATGAGCTCGGCGTCGTAGGCGACGGCGTCCTCGTTGTTGCTGCGGTTGCGCCCCACATCGCTCAGTGCAGCGAACTGCCATGCCAGGGCTGGCAGCGCAGGCTTTCGCAAGATGGCGGAGCGAATTTGACGAGGCATGCCGATAGACGCAGGCTCTAATGGCACGGGTCTGACGTGTGATTCATTGGCCAGCTTGGCGCATCGATCAACGCACCTGCGCCTTCAGCAACTTGCCCAGCTCAGAAAAATCGCGGGTGATCTTGAAGCCGCTTTCTTCCATGATGCCGAGCTTCGCTTCGGCGGTATCGGCGCCGCCAGAAATCAGCGCCCCGGCATGTCCCATGCGCTTGCCTGCCGGAGCCGTGACGCCGGCGATGAAGCCGACCACCGGCTTCTTCATATGCGCCTTGCACCAGCGCGCGGCATCAGCTTCGTCGGGACCGCCGATCTCGCCGATCATGATCACGGCGTCTGTCTCGGGGTCGTCGTTGAAGGCCTTCATCACATCGATGTGCTTGAGCCCGTTGATCGGATCGCCGCCGATGCCTACTGCAGTGGATTGACCCAGTCCGACTTCGGTGATCTGCGCCACGGCCTCGTAGGTCAGCGTGCCGGAGCGGCTGACGATGCCGACACGCCCCTTCTTGTGAATATGACCCGGCATGATGCCGATCTTGATTTCGTCCGGTGTGATCAGGCCGGGGCAATTCGGCCCGAGCAGCAACGTCTCCTTGCCGCCTGCCGCTACCTTGGCCTTCATCCTGTTTCGCACCTCGAGCATGTCCCTGACCGGAATGCCTTCGGTGATGCAGATCGTCATGTATAGGTCGGCTTCGACGGCCTCCCAGATCGCCGCCGCGGCGCCGGCTGGCGGCACATAGATGACACTGACAGTGGCGCCGGTTTGCTTGGCCGCTTCTTTTACCGAACCGAAAATCGGAATGCCGAAGATCGACTCCCCGGATTTCTTCGGATGTACCCCGGCGACGAAACAGTCTTTGCCGTTGGCATATTCCTGACACTTCTCGGTGTGGAACTGGCCGGTCTTGCCGGTGATGCCCTGCGTGATGACCTTGGTGTTCTTGTCGATGTAGATGGACATGGGATTAATCAGTTGGGGACAGGGCATGTCGCTGCGCGCATGGACTGTCCCGCAAGGTCTTTAGCTTGTTGGGGACAGGGCATGTCGCTTCGCGCGTGAACTGTCCCGCAAGGTTTCAGGCATTCTTCACTGCAGCAACAACCTTTTGCGCCGCGTCGGCCATGGTGTCGGCGCTGATGATTGGCAGCCCGGACTCTGCGAGCATCTTCTTGCCCTCGCGCTCGTTGGTGCCCTTCATGCGTACCACCAGTGGCACGCCAAGATTCACCGCCTTGCAGGCGGCGATGACGCCGGTGGCGATGGTGTCGCACTTCATGATGCCGCCGAAGATGTTGACCAGGATGCCCTTGACGTTCTTGTTGGCCAGCATGATCTTGAACGCCTCGGTCACCTTCTCGGGCGTGGCGCCACCGCCGACATCGAGAAAGTTGGCAGGTTCGCCGCCGAACAGCTTAATGGTGTCCATGGTCGCCATGGCCAAGCCGGCGCCGTTGACCAGGCAGCCGATGTTGCCGTCGAGGCTGATGTACGCGAGGTCGAATTTGCTGGCTTCAACCTCGGCGGCGTCTTCCTCGTCGAGATCGCGCAAAGCGACGATATCGGGGTGGCGAAACAGCGCGTTGGCGTCGAAGTTGAACTTGGCGTCCAGCGCCTTGATGGCGCCGGGCTTGCCGTCCTTGGAGCCTTCGAGGATCAGCGGATTGATCTCGACCAACGAGGCGTCGGTCTCCATGTAGATTTTGTAGAGCTTGTGCAGCACGTCGACCGCCTGCGCCTGCGAAGCTTCGGGAATGCCGATGCCGGCAGCCAGCTTCCTGGCTTGCGCTTCGCCAAGCCCTACTGCAGGATCGACCAGTTCGGTGGTGATTTTCTCCGGGGTGTCGTGGGCCACCGCTTCGATGTCCATGCCGCCCTCGCTGGAGACGATCATCGCCACCTTCTGGCTGGCACGATCGGTCACGGCCGAAACGTAGTATTCCTTTTGAATGTCGGCGCCGTCTTCGATCAAAAGACGCCGCACCTTCTGTCCGGCGGGGCCAGTCTGGTGCGTCTTCAGCTGCATGCCGAGGATCTCGCCGGCGAGCCGCTTCACCTCATCGATCGACTTGGCCACCTTCACGCCGCCGCCCTTGCCGCGGCCGCCAGCGTGGATTTGCGCCTTGACCACCCAGACCGGGCCGCCGAGCTTCTGTGCGGCTTCGACTGCTTCCTGCACCGTGTAAGCCGGTATGCCGCGCGGCACAGGCACGCCGAACTTGGCAAGGATTTCCTTGCCTTGGTACTCATGAATCTTCATGGCTTGGATCTCGAAGTCGATGGTGCGGTGCGGCCGCCAGCATGGCGCACCGGGCTGTTCGCGCGCGGGGCAAACGCGGCGCAAATGTATCATGGGCGGCTTGTCGGTCCAGCGTGTCGCCAACGGGTGTTGCGAACCGGCCGGCGCGTCGCCGACAGTGCCTCGGACTCCTCCGCTTCGCTCTCCTTTCAATGCCTAAAATTTTCATCGACGGCGAGGCCGGCACCACCGGCCTGCAGATACGCGACCGCCTGGCGGCCATGGCCGGCCAGATCGAACTGGTCAGCATCGCGCCGGAGCGGCGCAAGGATGTGGCCGCCAAACGCGACCTGATGGCCAGCGTCGATCTGGTGGTGCTGTGCCTGCACGACGACGCGGCGCGCGAATCGGTGGCTTTGGTCGATTCGCTGCAGGGGCAAGGGCCACGGATCATTGATGCGTCGACCGCGCACCGGGTCGCGCCCGGCTGGGTTTACGGCTTTCCCGAACTCGTTGTCGGTCAGGCCGAAGCCGTGGCCCGTGCTCGCCGCGTTACCAATCCGGGCTGCTATGCCACGGCTGCCATCGCCATGCTTCGCCCACTCGTCGATGCCGGCCTCGTTGCCCCTGACGCTGGCCTGGCGCTGCCATCCGTGAGTGGCTATTCGGGAGGCGGGCGCAGCATGATCGAGGCGTACGAGGGCGGCGGCGCGGTAGAGGTGCAAACCGGTGACGCTCCGCCGTTCGAGCTCTACGCGCTGGGCCTCAAGCACAAACATGTGCCGGAGATCATGGCCAACACCGGTCTCACACGTCGACCGATCTTCATCCCTTCTGTGGGCAACTTTCGTCAGGGCATGTTGGTGCAACTGCCGTTGCAACTCGATCTGCTGCCTGGGCGCCCGACTGCAGCCGACCTGCATGACGCGCTGGTTGCGCACTATGCGCGAAGCAACACGGACGAAGGATTCGTGCAGGTGCTGCCGCCAAGCGCCGACGGCAAGCTGGAGCCGCAGGCGTTGAACGACACCAATCGCCTGGAGATTCGCGTCTACCCAAATGACGAGACGCGACAGGCGGTGATCGTTGCCCTTCTGGACAATCTCGGCAAAGGCGCCAGTGGCGCTGCGGTGCAGAACCTGAAGTTGATGCTCGGACTGCGCTGATCGCGGCGGCGGTATGCCAGGCTAGGCACTCTCGTCAGTCGGTGACGCAGTCGCCATGTCTGCCCGTCCAGTCAGGCGCAATACCCGGCTTACCGTAGCGCCGGAGAAGCCGCGCGCCATCAGGAATCGAGCTTGCCGGGTATGGGCGCGCGCATCGGTCGGCGGCGCGTCGAAGCGCCGGCGCCACAGCGCCAAGGCGTTCTCCAGTTCGTTGTCGCGCAGGCCGGCGACGGCACTGGCCACCGCTTCCGGCGCAATACCCTTTTGCTGCAGCAACTGCTTGACGCGCGCCGGCCCCAGCTTGCCGCCACTCTGGTGCAGCACCGAGGCGACGACCCGCGCCTCGCTGATAAAGCCCTTGGCCGCCAGATCATCCAACGCCAGCGCCAGCGAGCCAGGCTCTTCCTGGTAGCGCGCCAGCTTGCGCTCCAGCTCCGGCCGCGAATGCTCACGCTGGCTCAGCAGGCGTAGCGCACGGCCTTTGATGGAGGGAGCGGCGAAGGCCATGATCAATGCTGCACGCGGACAAAGAGGTGGGCAGCGGAATTCGGCCTACCGGACGCGAAGGGCGCGAAGGTTTCGCGAAAGACGCAAAAAGACCTCCCAACCTCTTGATGAGCCTTTTGCGCTTTTCTGCAAGATCTCTGCGTCTTCTGCGTCTGGTGGTCCGACCATGATCCTGATCCAGTTACTCAGTTGCGACCACCACCACATCCTCAGGCAGCAACGAGATGCCGAGCGATTCGCGCACCTTGTTCTCGATCTCGCGCGCCAACGCGGGGTTTTCGCGCAGGAATTCGCGGGCGTTGTCGCGGCCCTGGCCGATCTTTTCGCCGTTGTAGGCATACCAGGCGCCGGACTTGTCGACGATGCGGGCGGTGACGCCCATGTCGATGATCTCGCCCTCGCGCGAAATGCCCTCGCCGAACAGAATGTCGAACTCGGCGGTCTTGAATGGCGGTGCCACCTTGTTCTTCACCACCTTGACCTTGGTCTCGTTGCCGATCGCCTCGTCGCCTTTCTTGATGGTACCGATACGCCGGATGTCGAGTCGCACCGAGGCGTAGAACTTGAGAGCGTTGCCACCGGTGGTGGTTTCGGGCGAACCGAACATGACGCCGATTTTCGTGCGGATCTGATTGATGAAAATAACCATGGTGTTGGTCTTCTTGATCGTGCCGGTGAGCTTGCGCAGCGCCTGGCTCATCAGACGCGCCTGCAGGCCGGGCAGGGAATCGCCCATCTCGCCCTCGATCTCGGCCTTGGGCGTGAGCGCCGCCACCGAGTCGATCACCACCAGATCGACCGCCCCTGAACGCACCAGCGAATCGACGATCTCCAGCGCCTGTTCACCGGTGTCGGGCTGGCTGATGAGCAACTCTTGCAGGTTGACGCCGAGCTTCTGCGCGTACTGGATGTCCAGGGCGTGTTCGGCGTCGACGAAGGCGCAGGTGCCGCCGAGCTTTTGCATCTGGGCAATGACCTGGAGCGTCAGCGTCGTCTTGCCCGACGACTCCGGCCCGTAGATTTCAACCACCCGGCCGCGCGGCAGGCCGCCGACGCCGAGCGCGATGTCCAGACCGAGAGACCCGGTGGAAACCACCTGGATGTCAGCGATCACTTCGCCTTCTCCCAAGCGCATGATGGTGCCCTTGCCGAACTGTTTTTCGATCTGCGCCAGCGCAGCTTGCAGCGCCTTTTCTTTTTCGGTCGGCGACGGGAGGTTCTTCACAGTGGCGTCCATGGTGCGAATTTCCTTTTAAAAATCAATGAGTTATGCGATTCGAGGCGGGCCGGGCGCCAAACCTGTTGCGATTCACAGGCTGGACGCTTGACCAGTAGTCTAAGGGCCCAGGGCGTCGAGTACAGGCTCAAATCCGTAATTTTTGGTCAGTTTGCATTACTATTTGAAGATGTCCACGCAGGTATCAAGCGAGCCAGGAAAGGTGAGTAAAGCACCCGATGCATCGGAGGTCTGGCGCCAAACCCATCTCGGCCGCTTGCTCGGCCACGCCTTGCGCCGCTTCGACGCGCGCGTGCTCGATCTGATGGCGCACGACGTCGAGGTGCCGTTGGCGCTGTCCAATTTAGCGGCACGCGATCAGGTCAGCGCCGCCCACATCCACATCACGCGTCACCTGGCGCGTGGCGGTTCGCGTTTGACGGAACTGGCCGAATCGGCCGGCATGACCAAGCAGGCGATGGGCAGCCTGGTCGATCAATGCGAGGCCTGGGGCCTGGTCAGGCGCGAGGTGGATCCGCTCGACGCTCGGGCTCGCCGCGTCGTCTTCACCTCCGCCGGGCTCGACTGGCTGAACGCCTTCCGGCGCTCGGTGGCGCAGGCCGAAGCCGAGTTTCGCGCCGCTGTAGGCACGCAGGTGGCGACGGTGGTCGCGATCGGCCTGGAGGCCTACGCCACTTAGAACTTGTCCGCAAAAGACGCGGACGAGTTCCTAAGGACCGGCGGCTCCGGCAGCCGCATCGGCGATGAAATGCCCAGTCTTGCCGCCGCTTTTCTCGAGCACGCGCACGCCGTTGATAGTCATGGCCCGATCGACCGCCTTGCACATGTCATACACCGTCAGCAGCGCCACCTGCACGGCGGTGAGTGCCTCCATTTCGACCCCGGTAGGGCCGATCGTTTCGACCGTGGCAGTGCAGGCGACATGCGGGCGCGGGGCGGTGGCCGTCTCGAAGGCGACGGCGATGCGGGTCAAGGCCAGCGGATGGCACAACGGAATCAGATCGCTGGTCTTCTTTGCCGCCTGGATGCCGGCGATGCGGGCGACGCCGAGCACATCGCCTTTTTTGGCGCCGCCCGCTTCGATCAGCGCCAGCGTCGAGGCCTGCATCTCGATGCGGCCGGTGGCAATGGCGATGCGCCGGGTGGCGTCCTTGGCGCCGACGTCGACCATATGCGCCTGGCCTTGTGCATCAAAGTGCGTGAGCTGACTTGGCTTGTCAATGGCAGCAATGCTCGTCTTTCCCGGCATTGCCGCGTCCGGCGCGGTGGCAGAAGCGGAAGATGTGAGGGAGCTGGACGGCATGGGCTGGAAGGCGTGATCGTGCGCCGCTGAACGATTGGCAGACTGACGCATCATACGAGCCGCATGCCATTCTCTACCGCCAACAAACACCCTGTGACTGCCGTGCTGATCGAGGCGAGCGCAAGACTCCCGAGGCGATTCGCGGCGTTGCGCCGAAGCGCTGCGCTAGTCCTTGTGGCCGCATCGATGATATTCGCGCCGCCCGCCGCGCTGGCCCAGTTTCCGGGCCTCGGCGGCACCAGTGAGATGACGGCCAGCGAGGAACGTACGCTGGGCGATCGCGTCGGCCGTGAGCTCTATCACGACAGCGACTACATCGATGATCCAGTACTCGTCGAGTACGTGCAGCAGATCTGGCAACGCCTGCTCGCCGCCGCGCGCACGCGCGGCGACCTCACGCCAGAACTCGACGAGCGCTTTGCCTGGACCATGCTGCTGGGTCGCGATCGCAACATCAATGCCTTCGCCTTGCCGGGAGGCTACATGGGCCTGAACCTGGGCCTCGTCGCCGTCGTCGGCAGCCGCGACGAACTGGCCACCGTGCTTGGCCATGAGTTGTCGCACATCACCCAACGCCACATCGCTCGCATGTTCGCGCAGCAGAGCCGCAAGCTGCCATTGATGTTGGCGGCGATGATCCTGGGCGCGGTGGCGGCGGCCAAGAGCCGAAATTCCGATGCCGGGCAGGCGCTGCTGGTCGGCGGCCAGGCGGCATTCGCGCACAACCAGCTAGCCTATTCGCGCGACATGGAGCGCGAGGCCGACCGCGTTGGCTTCGGCGTGATGACGCAAGCCGGCTTTGCACCGCAAGGCGCTGCAGCGATGTTCGAGCGCCTGCAGTTTGCATCGCGCCTGAATGACAACGGCAGCTATCCCTACCTGCGCACGCATCCACTCAATGGCGAGCGAATTGCCGACATGCAACTGCGCGTGCAGTCGAGTGGCGGCCAGGAACAGCGACCGCCGCAAATGGATCACGCCATGATCGCGGCGCGTGCGCGGGTGCTGACGCAACCCGGCGTCGACATGTTGCGCGGCCTGGTTGCCGCTGCCGCACTGGGCGGCGATTTCGACCGCAGCGCGCCGGTGGACCAGGCGGCGAGCCTGTATGCCGCAGCCCTCTCAGCCAGCGAACTGCGCGACGTTACGGCGGCACGGAAACTGGTTCAGCGCCTGGCGCAGCGCACTGCGGCCGATCCGGCGGCGGCGCGCCTGTCGCGCCTGCTGGCGGCAGAAATCGAACTGGCCACCGGCTCAGCCGATGGCGCCCGGCGCGCCGCGTCGCTGGTCCAGCTACAGGCCAAAACGCGGCCCGAATTGCTGCTGGCGGCACGGGCTGCCGTGGCCGAAGGCAATCCGCAGCCGGCCGCCCTGCCGCTTCGCGATTGGCTGGCGGTGCATCCGCGCGACGCCGGGGCTTGGCGTCAACTGTCAGCCGTGTACGCGGCCATGCACGATCCGCTGCGCGCCATCCGGGCCGAAGCCGAGGCGCACGTGGCGGAGCTCGATTTCATCGCCGCACGCGATCGCTTCAAGGCCGCGCAGGACCTGGTGCGCCTGAGCGGGGCTGGCCAGAACGCCGTGCCGATCGACTATTTCGAGGCCTCGATCGTCGAAGCCCGGGCCCGCGCGGTGGATGCACTGGCGCGCGAGCAATTCGCCGAAAAACCGCTGCAATAGGAGACCGCGATGGTGGCCGATCCGCCGAAGCGGGCATCGACCGCGGCGGGGCGTTCACACGGACTCCGGCGCGTTGGTACTGCAACCTAGAAGTAGCGCAACCGAATGAAGGTGATGGGCGCGCTTTCATGTTTCGATATTTCCAGCTTGCGTAACTAGGGCTGAACGGCCGTGCCCCGGCCCGTACGGCTCCCTAGCGCCGTCTCGATCAGAACCCCTAGCAGCGAGTAGATGAGCGAGCCCAAAAGCGCCGCCCAAAAACCGTTGACGTGAAAGCCCGGCAGCAATCCGGCGGCGGACCAGAACATCAGCGCGTTGATGACGAACAGGAATAGGCCGAGCGTCACCACCGTGACCGGTAAGGTCAGCAGGACCAGCACCGGTCGCACGATCATGTTGAGCAGCCCGATCACGGCGGCGGCGATCAGCGCCGAGCCGAAGCTCTGCACTTGCACGCCGCCGTAAAGATAGGTGACGGCAAGCAAGGCCAGCGCGCTCAACAGCCATTTGAGGATCAATCGCATGCGCGGCAGGATAGCAAAGACTGTGACGAACGTTGAAGACGCGCCTAATCGAAGGGATTGGCGTCCGCGGCGATCCTGGCTTCTTCAATTCGCTCCTCGCCGGACCGATGGCCACGCCGCGTGCGCAACCAGCCGGCGCCGAGCACGCCGACGATGCACAACAGGCAGACGCCCCAATAGGCCACGCGGTGCGCCAGCGCCGGCCCGTCGAACCAGGGATCGAGCAATTCGTCATTGACGATCATCTTGCCGGCGGTGAACGCCAGCACCGCGGCGCCGAACTGGATGATGATGGGATAGCGTTCCACCAGCTTCAGCACCAAGGTGCTGCCGAAGACGACGATCGGTACGCTGATCAGCAAGCCGATGATCACCAGTGCGAAGTCGTTGCGCGCCGCGCCGGCAACGCCGAGCACGTTATCGATGCCCATCAGCGCGTCGGCGATGACGATGGTGCGCATGGCACCCCAAAATGTCATCGCGTTGTCGGTGCCGCTTTCATCGTGGTGCTGGTCGTCGGCCAGCAACTGGTAGGCGATGTAGAGCAGACCCAGCCCGCCGATGAGCATCAGGCCCGGAAAACGCAGCAGCCAGACCACACCGATGGTCATCACCGAACGCACGACGATGGCACCGACCGTGCCCCAGGCGATGGCCTTTCTCTGCAAATGCTTCGGCAGGCGCCGCGCCGCCAGGGCGATCACGATGGCGTTGTCGCCGGCCAGCACCAGGTCGATGATGATGATCGCCGCGAGTGCAGTGAACCAGGCGGGAGAGAAAAAATCCATCTTCGAATCTCAAGAGCTGTCTGATGGTAAGGCAGTCTCGCAAGCCGACCGACCAGGGCCAGGGCAAAGCCGTTGCCTTGCTCAACTGCAAGTTCTTAAGATAGATACCCACGGCGCATATTGCATGCCCCCCCAGTATTCATCGCGCATGGCCGCCATTCACATCACCGACATCGAAGCGGCCATCAACTTCTGGCGCGAGAAGAGCCCGGCACCCGATGGCATCACGTTGGCGCCGCCGGTGCGGGCCCTGGCCGAGGTCTATGCACTGATGGTCGTCGGCCATGAAGACAAGGTCGACGAGGCCGGTTTCCCGGCTGAGGCCTGGGAGGCGTGGCTGGCCTGGTACCGCAGCACGCCAGACACGCCGTGCATTGCCATCTGTTCGACCAGTCAGGGCGACGACGTCTGCAAAGGCTGCGGCCGCAGCTTTGGCGAGGTGCAGCATTGGACGGCCATGTCGCCCGGGGCTAAGCGTGCAACGTGGCGCCGCATCACCATGCAGGGCACGGCCTGGCGCTTCAACAAATATGCCGAACGTGCACGCGAAGTTGAGCGCGCCGTGACAACCCAACCGGCGGCGCCGAATTCGCCCGCGCCCGCGCCCGCCGCATGAAACGCCTGACGCAAGCGCCCAATCTGGCCTTGGCAACGCTGTGGTGCGACGTACTGCGTGCCGACGGCATTGACGCCAGTGTGCAGCGGGCATTTCTTTCCGGCGCCACTGGAGAACTGCCACCCGATCAGTGCCTGCCTGAAGTCTGGGTGCACGACGGGGCAGAGCATGACAGGGCGCGTCGCCTGCTCGACGGGTTTCGCTTTCGACCGCAACGCCGATGGCAATGCACCTGCGGCGAACTCGTCGAAGGCGGCTTCGAGCAGTGCTGGAATTGCGACGCCATGATGCCCGCGCCGTGATCGCAAGATCCGCCGTCGCGGTTTGCTATCGGCCGGCTCCCGCCGCCGCGCGCTTGGCCGCCATCTCTGACGAAAACTCGCGCGCCAGCGCTTGCAGCTTGGGCATGGCCGAGCGCATCAGGTCTTGCGCCACGGCGAAAGAATCGCGCGCCACCACCGGCGTCTTGTCGAGCACACTGCGTCCGACCGGTGACTCGTAGTAAGCGATCATGCCCTGGATTTCGGCTTCGCTGTAATGGCGCGTATAGATGTCGGCCATCGGCCCCTTCAGGTTGCTCCAGTTGAATTCCAACGCGACCAGTTGTTGCACACGTTGCTGATAGGCCTCGAACGCAGCGCGGTCCGACTCGGGCACGCCGACTTGCGCAAACATCGTGTTGGCCACTTGCGCCGCCTGTTGCTGGATGGTCTCTGAAATCTTGGCGATGCGTGCAGCTTCGAACAGTCGTTCGATCGACGCAGGTGTCGCCGGGCCGCTTGCCGCAAGCCGGGCTGAATCTGCACCCTGCAGAGTGGGCGACTGCGCGCAGCCCTGCAATGCCAAGGCGAGCGTGGCGCCCGCCGCAGCGACAGCGAGTTTGAGAATCATTCTTTGCATGCGCGGTCCACTTGGGTTCAATGGTCGACGAGAGGTGTCTGCACGAGACGAAAGTCTAGGGCCGATGCGATCGGTCGCCGTTGTTGCTGCCGCTGCCGCTGCAGGTGAGGTCAGCGCCGACCCGATCGTTCCGTCGGCCCGCGCCCTGGGCTTGCCTTGGACAAATTCTCACTTCCAGCGCAGCAGATCGACATCGACACTGGCCGCGCCGTCGCCGAGCATCAGGGTGCCTTCCTGCACAGTCGCCTGCAGTTGCATGCTGCGTTGCGCGAGCCGTGCCAATTCCTGCGCCGCGGCCGTCGGAATGCGCAGGACACTCAGGTTGCGCGTCCGCGCGAGTTTGTTCTCGATGCCGCGCCACCAGATCTCGGCGGCGCTGCCATAGCAATAGAGCAGGACTTCGTCGGCCTTGCCGCAAGCTTTCAGCAACGGCTTGTCCTCCGGCTGGCCAACCTCGATCCAGACGCGCGTGCGGCCAGTGAAGTCGCGCAGCAGAACATCGGCTGCGTCGGTGTCGGACAGACTGTCGCCGAAGCCGAGCGTCGCGTCACCGTTGCAGACGCTTTGCAATTTGTAGGCGTTGAGCGCCAACGCAGCCAGCCGGACCATCATGCGTTCGTCGGTCTCGCTGGGGTGCCGCGCCAGAGTCAGAGCATGTTCGGCGTAATAGCCGTGATCGATGTCGGCAACGGCGACATTGGCTTTGAAGATGGTGGACTTCAGCGCCACGGGGATCGACCGGGACGGGCGTGGCCGAGGCTTCTTGCTCTCACTGGTCTAAACGCGTGCCGCCAGGCGTGCCGCCAAGCCCGTGTAACTGGCCGGCGTCAGCGCCTGCAGCCGGACTTTCTCCGCGTCGGGGATAGGCAGCGAAGCCACCAGCGTCTGAAGCGCCTGTGCACTGACAGCCTTGCCACGCGTGGCCTCTTTCAGTTGCTCGTAGGCACCGGCCACGCCGTGGCGGCGCATCACGGTCTGGATCGGTTCGGCCAGCACTTCCCAGGCCGCATCGAGGTCACGCGCCAGGGCCTCGTGATTGACTTCGAGTTTGGCCAAACCGGTCGCCAGCGAGCGGTAGGCCAGCAAGCTGTAGCCGAAGGCCACGCCGACATTGCGAAGCACCGTGGAGTCGCTCAGGTCGCGCTGCCAGCGGCTGATCGGCAACTTCTCGCTCAAGTGCCGCAGCAGTGCATTGGCCAGGCCGAGATTGCCCTCGGCATTCTCGAAGTCGATCGGATTGACCTTGTGCGGCATCGTGCTCGATCCGACCTCACCCTCCTTCAAGCGCTGCTTGAAGTAGCCGAGGCTGACATAGCCCCAGATGTCACGCGCCAGGTCGACCAGGATGGTGTTGCAGCGGGCCAGCGCGTCGAACAGTTCGGCCATGTAGTCGTGCGGCTCGATCTG
>JBDSYU010000091.1:0-4551 GCA_039925525.1 Variovorax sp. | reverse complement strand
GCCAATCCAACCTACGAGCAGGTCTCGGACAAGCACACCGGTCATGCCGAGGCCGTCGAGGTGGTGTATGACCCGAACAAGGTCACATACGACAAGCTGGTCGATCATTTTTGGCACACCATCGACCCGACCACCAAGGACCGGCAATTCTGCGATGTCGGCAGCCCGTACCGCACCGCCATCTTTGCGCAAGATGCCGAGCAATTGAAGACCGCCCAGGCCTCCAAGCAGGCGCTTGAAAAATCCAAGCCCTTCAAGGATCCGATCGTCACGGAAGTGGTGATGGGTGGGCCCTTCTATGCGGCCGAGGATTACCACCAGGATTACTATCACAAGAACGTCCTGCGCTACAAGTTCTACCGCCTCAACTGTGGCCGCGATTCGCGGCTGAAGGAGCTGTGGGGCGATCAGGCCGGGCACTGATCTTCTGCACGAGCGCGGTCACGTACCGGCTGCGATGCGCATCCTCGGCATCGACCCGGGCTTGCAGACCACCGGCTTCGGCGTGGTCGATTGCGACGGGCATCAGCTTCGTTACGTTGCCAGCGGCACCATCAGCACACGCACGTCGGCGCAAGGCAATCTGCCGGCGCGCCTGAAGCTGCTGTTCGACGGCATCGGTGAGATATCGGCGCGCTATGCGCCGGATGCGGCGGCTGTCGAAATCGTCTTCGTCAATGTCAACCCGCAATCGACGCTGCTGCTCGGCCAGGCGCGCGGCGCCTGCATCACGGCACTGGTCACCTGCAACCTGAGCGTGGCCGAGTACACGGCTTTGCAGATGAAGCAGGCGGTGGCCGGCCATGGGCAGGCGGCGAAGGCGCAGGTGCAAGAAATGGTGCGCCGTCTGCTCGATCTGCCCGGTGTCCCTGGCAAGGACGCCGCCGACGCGCTGGGCATCGCCATCACGCATGCCCACGTCGGCCGCTCGCTGGCGCGTCTCGGGCAGGCAACGGCGCTCGCACGAACCACCAGCGGCATGTATCGACAGGGGCGCACGCGCTGACCGTCACACGAGCGACCTCCAGGTGCCCCTTAGCCTGCGATGAGCTTGTCGGCAATCAACACCGCAAAAAAGACCAGGGCCGCGGCAATGGTCCATTTGAAGACGACCAGACCCAGGGTGCGATAACGGCGCTCGCCGGTGTAGACCGAATAGGCGAACAAGGCACCAGCGGCAAACAGCAGCAGCACGATCGCAAATCGAAAGAGGGGCATGGGCGAGGTCTTACGCTGAGCGACCGGACGTGATCGCCTTGGAGCCGCCCCAGCTGGCCGGGCTGGCTGGGGCGGCTGGACCTACCAAGCCCGCGCCAATTCGGCGAAACCCCGGGGCGCCTGCGCCGCATCATCGAAGGTGATCAACTCCCAGGCGTCGGGCTGGCGCATCATTTCACGCAGCAAGCGGTTGTTGAGCGCATGGCCTGAACGAAAGGCGCTGTAGGCCGCGAGCAGGGGTCGGCCGACCACATAGAGGTCGCCCATGGCGTCGAGGATCTTGTGCTTGACGAACTCGTCGTCATAGCGAAGGCCGCCGGCATTCAGCACCTTGGTGTCGTCCATGACGATGGCGTTGTCCAGGCCACCGCCAAGGGCCAGGCCGCGTGCGCGCATGTGCTCCACTTCCTTGGTGAAGCCGAAGGTGCGAGCCCGGGCGATGTCACGACTGTAGGTACCGTCGCCAAGGTCGAACTCGACACGCTGGCCGGTCGAATCGACGACGCGATGATCGAAATCGATCTCGAAGCTCAGCTTGAAGCCGTGGTAGGGCGCGAGCATCGCCCACTTGGCATTGGCGCCCTCGCCCTCACGCACCTCCACCGGCCGCAGCAGCCGGATGAAACGCCGCGGCGCGTTCTGCAACGCGATGCCGGCACTTTGCAACAGGAAGACGAATGACGCGGCCGAGCCATCGAGTATCGGCACCTCGTCGGCGGTGATGTCGATGACCAGGTTGTCGATGCTCAGGCCCGCACAGGCGGACATCAGGTGCTCGACCGTCTGGACCTTGACGCCGCCGCGCGAGATGGTCGACGCGAGGCGGGTGTCGGTCACCGCCTCAGGCGTCATGGCGATGTCGATCGGCTCCGGCAGATCGACGCGGCGAAACACGATGCCGCTGTCTGGCGGTGCCGGCCGCAAGGTCAGCTCCACGCGCTGGCCGCTGTGCAGCCCCACGCCGACGGCCCGACTGATCGACTTGAGCGTTCGTTGCTTGAGCACCGGGCGATTTTAGAAGCGCTCGGCCGGTCGCCACCGTGTGCGCGCCGAAGTCCTTGCCAGCCGCGCGATCGCTCCGTGCGCTCAGACCAGCGGCACCGCCTGCATCGGCCGCTCGAAGTAGTCACCCAATTGCTCCAACGCAGCCGCGTTGCAAATGCGCAAGCGCCCACTCTTCAGTTCGTGCAACCCGAGCTGTTGCAGTCGGCGCAAGGTCTTGTGGGTGTGCACCAGAGACAGCCCCAGGGCATCGGCAATGTGCTGCTGATTGAACGGAAAATCGATGCCGTCGTCTTCGGCCAGGCCGACCCGCTCAGCGCGACGGTACAGATGCATCAACAGCATGGCGACCCGCTCGACCGCATTGCGGCGCCCCACCGTCAGCAGGTTGTCGTCGACGATTTTTTCGCCACGCGCAGTCAGCCAGCTGACCGCATAGCCCAGCCGCGGATGAGCGTCGAACAGCGGCCACAATTTCTTGCGTGGAAAGCGGCAGAGCACGCATGCGGTGACGGCCTCGACGCCGTAGGTCTGGCCGTCGACGAACTCGTCCTGAAGTCCGACGAAATCGCCCGGCAGCAGGAAACTGAGAATCTGCCGCCGACCATCGCTCAGCGTCTTGAAGCGAAAAGCCCAACCGGCGTACAGCGTGTACAGCTCGCTGTCGACGCGATGCTCGGCGCAGATGGTCGAACCCGCGCTGAAGGCGCGTGAACCGGTTCGGAAGTTCTCGATGGCCTGAAGCTCGTCCAGCGATACAGGCAGAAACGCAGGGTTGACGCGCAGTGCGCAATCGCGGCAACGAGCCGGGCAGATGGCCTCGATGGGTTTCCTCTGCGATCTGCTTTTCACCGGCGGACTATACGCGGGGGCGCTACGTCATTTGATGTGGCGGACGCAACATCGAACTCCTAAACTGACCCGCCGCCAACGCACCATCTGACATGACCGACCTGTTTGAGTCCCTGTATTGCAGTACCTTTGCCGATGGTCAATCGGCGGCGGTCGTGTCGAGGATCGTGAGTGTGTCGCGCGTACGAAACGCCGAGCGCAACATCACCGGTGTCCTCGTCTTCGACGGCGCACGGTTCTGCCAACACCTGGAAGGTTCGCGGCCGATGGTGCTGGCGTTGATGGAAACATTGCATCGGGATTCGCGGCATCACTCGATCATTACCCTGCACCAGGAGCCGCTTGAACGGCGCCGGCACGAGAAGTTCAGCCTTGGTTTTGCTGCAGACGTAGAGAGTGAAGAATTGGCTTCAATCGACGCGCTGCGTGGTGAAGCGGCGGTGGCTCGTTTTCTGGCGTTGCTGCCTCATTTCGACCTCGGCACGTGAATTTTTTCTTGCACAACGACGCCTGTTTTGAGCAGTGCATCGATCTGCGGGGCGGTATAGCCCAGCTCCTCCAATAGCGCACGCGTGTGCTCGCCGGTGGCGGGCGGCTGCAGCTGCACGCCCGATCGTTGGCCATCCATGGTGAAAGGCGGCAACGGCACTTTGGACATGCTGCCGTCGTTCATGCGCACGTCGGCCAGGGCGCCGGTGGCCCGCAAATGCGGATCGTCGAACAGGTCTTGCGGCTTGGTGATCGGTGCAAAGGGCAGTTCGTGGCGCTCGAAGATCTCGGCCAGCTCGCGCGCGCTGTAGCCGGCTAGCCGCGCCCGCAAGATCGCCATCATCCATTCACGCGCCAGCACGCGGTCGTTGTTGGTCGCCAGGCGCGGATCGGCCAGCAGATCGTCGAAGCCGAAGGCGTCGCAAAACACCCGCCACTGCTTGTCACTGACCGCTGAGAGAAAGATCTGCTCGCCCTCCTTGACCGTGAACACGTCGTAGACGCCCCACGACGAAATTCGGCTGGGCATCGGATCGGCGGCCCGTCCGGTGGCAGCGAACTGCAGCATGTGCTGCGCCATCAGGAACACCACGCTCTCATAGAGCGCCGACTGAACCTCGCAGCCAACGCCGGTCGTCTCTCGCTGACGCAGTGCCGCCATGGCGCCCATGGCGGCGAACATGCCGCCCATGATGTCGATGACGCTGCTGCCGGCGCGCAGGGGGTCGCCGATGCGCCCGGTCATGTAGGCGAGGCCGCCCATCATCTGTGCCACCTCGTCGAGCGCCGTGCGATTTTGGTAGGGACCGGGCAGAAAGCCCTTGTGGCTGACGTAGATGACGCGCGGGTGGCGCGCCTTCAACGTTTCGTAGTCGAGCCCGAGCTTCTTCATGGTGCCCGGTCGAAAATTCTCGGTCACGATGTCGGCGGTGGCAACCAGCCGCAGCGCCGCGGCCAGTCCCTCGGGGTGCTTGAGATTGAGCGCGATGC
>JBDSYU010000090.1:0-13148 GCA_039925525.1 Variovorax sp. | reverse complement strand
CCGACGATCTTCGTTGACGTGCAACCGGGTATGCGCATCGCGCAGCGCGAGGTGTTCGGCCCGGTGCTGGCCGTGCTGCGCTTTTCGGATGAAGACAATGCCGTGGAACTTGCCAACGACAGCGAGTTGGGCTTGGCCGCGGGCGTCTGGACGCGCGATGTGAGCCGCGCATTGCGCATGGCCAAGCGCCTCCAGGCAGGCACGGTGTACATCAACACCTATCGTGGCGTGGCCCCGCAAAGTCCGTGTGGCGGCTACAAGGGAAGTGGCTGGGGCCGCGAGAACGGAATCGAAGCCATACACGAGTTCTTGCAACTCAAGAGTGTCTGGATCGGCACAGGCGAAATGCCGAGTCCATTCCCGGGTTGTTGAGGATGAAGCGCGCTGCTGGGCGGCGCGGTTCTTGCGAGGTGGTCTTTTCACAATCATTCAGGAGATCGGAATGGAAAAAATACTGAAGTCACTGTTGTTCGGTGCCTTGCTGATGGCGTCGACCACGGTCGCAGTCAACGCGCAAAGCGCGGACAGCATGCGTTTCAACGGTGTGACGTTGCGCATTGGTACCTGGGGCAGTGCCACCCGGGATTCGCTGCGCGACGATGTCGCCGCAGAGATCGAAAAACGCGGCGGCAAGGTCGAGTTCGTGATCGGCAGTCCGCAGGACAATCTCGCAAAACTCATCGCGGCACGGGGGCAGGTTCCGTTCGATCTGTACGAGTTTCTCGGCACCATGCGCCCGGAAATCGAAGGACGTGGGTTGTTGACCAAACTCAATATGCAGAACATTCCGAATGCCAAGGTCGTCTCTGCGTCGCAGCCCAATGACATGATGGTGCCGACGTGGGTGACCGAAGAGATGCTCATCTACAACCCCGATCGGTTCAAGGAAAACGGCATTCCGGCGCCGACCTCTCTGGCGGACCTGCGCAATCCGAAATTGCAGGGGCGCGTGATGATCCCGGACATTTCTTCGGGCGGCGGCATCGAGGCGGTGGGTGCCTTTGCGCTCACCGCTGGTGGGGACGAGTCCAACATTGGACCTGGCCTCAAGTTGATCACCGAGATCCCCGGCATCCGCTTTTGGAAAGCTGGAGGCGAAGTCATCACACAGTTCAAGTCGGACGATATCTGGGCCGCCATCGCCCATGCGGGTTGGGCGATCCGCACCGCCAAGTCGGGCGTCAATGTGCTCACCGTCGCGCCAAAAATCGGCGCCAAGACGGGGATTGTCAAAGAGGGCTACATCGGCGTGATCAAGGGATCGCCCAATCAGGAAGCCGCCGAGTTCTTTATCAACACCTATCTGTCGGCAGCAGCGCAGTACGAATTTGCAATGAAGGTCGGCGTCATTCCGATCGTGCCCGCCGCGCGCGCCAAGATGGCTTCGGATCCCCTGCTGCAAAAGCTGTTGATACTTGACGAGCACAAGATCGCGGACATGGTTCACCTCGATCCGGCCAAGATCGATCTGTCGCGCTGGAATGGCCAGTGGAATCGTGCGGTATCGCGATGAAGCGCCGTGCGGCGCGACGCGGATGAACGTGTCGAGCATCGCTGCCGTCAGTTTGCAAGGAGTCGACAAGTCCTACGGTGATGCGCGCGTCGTCGATCGGCTGCAGTTGGAGGTCAAACAGGGCGAGTTCCTGACCTTGCTTGGTCCCTCGGGCTGCGGTAAGACCACGACGCTGCGCATGATCGCCGGCTTTGTGAGACCCACGGCAGGCCGCGTTCACATCCAGGGAAAGGATGTGACCGATGTGCCACCACGAGACCGCAACATCGGCATGGTGTTTCAGGATTACGCGCTGTTTCCGCATTTGACGGTGGCGGAGAACATCGCCTTCGGTCTGATCGAACGCCGATCGCCCCGCGGGCAGATCGCGTCGCGGGTTGATGCATTGCTGAAGCTGATCCGGCTCGAAGGACTTGAGAAGCGGCTGCCGGTGCAACTGAGCGGCGGCCAGCAACAGCGCGTTGCGTTGGCCCGGGCCATCGCTCACCCGCCGCAGGTGCTGCTGCTCGACGAGCCCCTGGGCGCCCTGGACTTGAAGATGCGTGAGCACATGCAGGTCGAGGTGCGCCGCATTCAGCAGGAGCTCGGATTGACGGCCGTTTACGTGACGCACGACCAGACCGAAGCGATGACGATGTCGGACCGCGTCGCCGTAATGAATGGCGGGCGACTGGAGCAGATCGGCTCGCCCGAGTCGATCTACGACGCACCGCAAACGCGCTTTGTTGCCAGTTTCATCGGCAAGGTCAATTACCTTGAAGGCCGTTTGATCGCCAGCGTTGAAGGGCAGGCGCGCGTCGAGACACCGGTCGGCATATGTGTGTGTCCGGTCGGCGCCGCTCGGGTGGGCGATGCAGTGACGCTCGCGATTCGGCCAGAGCACATGGTCATCGAGCCGGCCGACGGCGGCACTCCATCGGCCAATCGCGTGGCGGCAACCGTCCTGTCCACGACCTACTGTGGAAACCTCCGGCAGTACATCGCCGATTTGCGCGGACAAGATCCGGTGTTGATTGAAACGCGCGCCGGCGATCGTGTCTGGCCGATCGGCGAGGCCGTGCAATTGACCTGGAAGCCCCAGCACTGCGTGATCATTGCGCAGCCCGCCGAACACTAGAAGGAGTGCGACATGAGTTCCCCCGTTATCAAAGGCAAGGTTGCCTGGTCCGGCGACAACCCCGGTATTTATCTTCAGGACGAGCATGGCGCCTGGCAATCGCTGGCGGTTTACTTCCGAGTGGTGGTCTCGCCCTTCGGCGCAGGCGCAGGCACGTTAATACTTGGTGCTCCGCGGGAGGCGTCAGGTTGGCCTGCAAGTCAGAACCTCTGCTTGACCACCAACGAGCCGCTCATGCGGTGGCTGGTTGACGACTTTGTCTCTCGGTTTGCGTCGTTTCGCGATGCCCTCGGGTTGCGCGCAATGACCTACGTGGTCGCCACGACTTGCCAAAGTCAGGGCGATGGCAAGAGCTTCCATGAGGAATCAATGGCGGGTATCGGCGTTTCGACCTCGATGAGATGGGAGTCGCTGTCTGCGCCGTTCGCGGCCGATGTAGCACCGCCGCAATCCTCGACTGGCGAACATCAGATGTTGAGCGTGTTCGTGGGCGCGAAGACGGGCACGATCCGGGTGAATGACGTGGCGCTGCCAGGCCGGGTGATCGAACGCGACTTTCTGGGGGGGCGCTTGAGTACCGCGTTTCTCGCATTTTCCGAGACGTGGATCACACCTTCGGCGGCATGAGCACCGTGCCCACGTCGATAGAGGAGGCCAACGCGCGCGCCGTGGGGCGAGTTGTAGCGGTGCGTCCCGAGTTGGTCGGGCTTGAGCGGGCCAGCGATTGTCTGGGCTTGACCGACTTTGAGTTGTTGCACGCGGGCCCAGCGCTGCAGGACCCGCGCGTGCCCTGCATTCCCTTGAGAAACGCGGCAATGGCCGCCGCGCTATTCGAAGGTTGGGCGCAAAACCCGCAGCAAGCGCAGGACCTGATCGCCGATGGCCGCCTGCGCCTTCGTCCGGCGCAAGACGTGGGTTGCGTGGTGCCGCTGGCCGATGTGGTGTCGCCTTCAATGTGGATTCAGATCGTGCGCGACGCAAATGACCAGGCGCGATGGGCAGGCAGCCCGATCAACGGCGGATCGACGAGCCCGATGCGGGTCGGTATCTGCGACGTGGCAGTCGTTCGTCAGTTGCATTGGCTCAACACGGTTTTCGCGCCTGCATACCGGATTGCGCTGTCTGGAGGTCCCATCGCGACCATTGACGTCGCTGATCAGGCGCTTTGCGCGGGCGACGATTGCCATGGGAAAACGGCTGCGGCAACAAAAGTGCTGTCGACGCTGCTGGAGCCCCGATTCTCCGGCGTCGATGCATCGGCGTGTCGGACCTTCCTGATGCACAGTGCGGGCTTCTTCCTCAACATCTGGATGGCATCGGCGCGCTGCATGTTGTCGGCTGCTGCGGGCGTCGGGGGTTCGGATATCGTGACATGCGCGGCCGGCAACGGTCAGGCGTTCGGCCTGCAGGTCGCGGGCTTGCCCGATCGCTGGTTCACCAGCGCCGCCGATGCGCCGACCATTCCCAACGCGACCGCGCAGCAATGTGATGCGAGCCTCGGAGCGATCGGGGATAGTGCCATTGTCGATCTGCTGGGTTTTGGGGCCATGACCACGTGCGGATCGGCTCCAAGGGACAAACCCGCTTTCTCAACTTTGTGGCCCGATCTGGCCGATGTGCCGGCGAGCTTGTTGCATGCGCAGCATCCGGCGTTTACGCGCAGTCAAGCTCGAATTCTGGTGAGCGCCGCGCAGGCCGCGCAAGCACAGCGCCAGCCGATCGTAAGCCTCGGCGTGTTGGACAAGGCGGGCGTTCAGGGGCGGCTGGAAGGCGGGTTCTATCGGGTGCCCGAACGTTTGTTCGCAGAAGCAAACGCGGCTCTGTACCGATGACCGCTGCACTGCATGAACTCGGCGTGTTTGCGATGGCGGATGCCGTGCGAAATGGGCGCGTTCGCTGCGTCGAACTGGTGCAGGCTTGCCTCGACCGAATCGCTGAACGGGACTGCGAAGTCCATGCCTGGGCGTGGCTCGACCCCAAGGCGGCGCTCGAGACTGCAGCGCTGCGCGACCGGCAAGGTTCTTCCGGCGCATTGCATGGCGTGCCCCTTGCCGTCAAAGACATCTTTGACACGGCCGATATGCCGACCGAATGCGGATCGCCGATCTACCGCGGTCGCCGACCGTGCTGGGACGCTTCGAGCGTAGCCCTGGCGCGGCGCAGCGGCGCTGTCGTGCTTGGCAAGACGGTGACCACGGAGTTTGCCTATTTTTCTCCCGGCAAGACCGCCAATCCGCACAATCTGTTGCACACACCGGGCGGGTCGTCCAGCGGATCGGCGGCGGCTGTGGCCGATGCGATGGTCCCTGCGGGTTTCGGGACCCAGACCGCTGCGTCGATCACGCGGCCGGCATCATATTGCGGCGTTGTGGGTTACAAGGCGAGCGTCGGTGCAATCAATCTCGCCGGTGTAAAGACTTTCGCTCCGTCATTTGACTCGCTCGGATGGCTTTCGCGCTCGGTGCTCGATGCGCAATGGATCCGCTGGGCCCTTCTGGGAGAGCCTCACGCGGCCAACAACGAGAACTCGCTTGGGCCACCACGCGTTGGCGTGTGTCACACACCGTGGTGGGACCAGGCGGATGCCGATTGTCAACGTGTTGTCGATGCGGCGGCCCGTCGATTGGCCCGCGGCGGGGCCTTGGTGTCGGACGCAACGGTGCCTCGGGGGTTCGAACGCATGGCGCAGACCCACAAGACAATCATGGCCTGGGAAGCAGCACGCAGCCTGGCGTATGAATACGATGCGCATCACGATCTGTTGAGCCGCCAGTTGCTGCAATTGATCGACGAGGGCCTGGCTACGCCATATGCGGAGTACCGGGCCGCCCTGGAATCGCTGGAGGTGGCGCGAAGGCAGTGTGATGACTGGATGAAGTCGTGGGATGTGGTGCTGGCCCCCAGTGCACCGGGTGCTGCGCCGGCTGGACTGCATGCAACCGGCGATCCGCTGTTCAGCCGCATGTGGACCCTTCTGGGATTGCCGTCGGTCGCGTTGCCGCTGGACGACGTGGCGTTGCGCCTGCCGATCGGCGTCCAACTTTTGGGTCGGCTCGGCCAGGATGAACAACTGCTCGCTGTTGCCCGCTGGGCAGAGTCGCGATTTTCTGCATCGACGCATTGAAAATGGGATCGGTGGCCGGTCCATCTGAGCGTCGCGTCGTGCGGCGTTGGTCGAAGGATTCAGGTCGATTGCCCTGCCAGTTGCCGTTCGACCTCGCGCACCGCGGTCTGCGCCATGGCTTCGCGCACGGCCTCGGCCAGCGCGGCGATGGCAGTGCCGATCTGCGGCACGCTGGCGGTGACGAACGACAGCCGCAGCGTGCGCGGATCGCCCTGGCCGGCATAGAAGGCGGCGCCGGGCACGAAGGCCACATCGCGCTCGACGGCGCGGGCCAGCAGCAGTGTGGTGTCGATGCCTTCGGGCATGCGAAGCCAAAGGAACATTCCGCCCGAAGGAATCTCGAAGCGCACGTCCAGGCCGTGCATCTCACGCGCCAGTGCAGCGACCATGGCGTCTCGCTGACTCTTGTACAGCGTGCGGATGGTCGGCACATGACGCGCCAGAAAATCGCCCTGCATGACATGCGAGACCATGCGTTGCGTGAAGATCGGCGTGTGCAGGTCGACCGCTTGCTTGGCCTGCAGCAGCTTGCCGTAAATCGCCTTGGGCGCCACCAGAAAGCCCAAGCGCAGGCCCGGAGCCAGGACCTTGGAAAAGGTCCCGAGATAGATGCAGCCGTCGGGGTTGCGCGCTGTGAGCGGCAGTGGCGGAGGCGCGTCGAACCACAGATCGCCATACGGGTTGTCTTCGACGATCGGCAGTCCCGCCGCAGCGGCTGCGGCACTGACTTCGGCGCGACGTGCCTCGCTCATGGTACGACCGGTCGGATTCTGGAAATTGGGCAAGAGATAGACGAAGCGCGCCGCGTCGGCCGTGTGCGACTGCGCCTTGGCCACCAGGTCTTCGGGTAAAACGCCTTCTGCGTCACTCTCAACGCCGACCGGCAGCGGCTCCATGGCCGCGAACGCCTGCAGTGCGCCGAGGTAGGTCGGTGCTTCGACCAGCACCCGGCTGCCGGCGTCGATCAACATCTTGGCCACCAGATCGAGCCCCTGCTGCGAGCCAGTGGTGATCAGCACCTGCGCCGGATCGACGTCCCAGGGCAGCATCTCGGCCACCGTCTGGCGCAGCGGTGCATAGCCTTCGCTGGCGGCGTACTGCAGCGCCGCAGCACCGTCATTGCGCAGCACATGTTCGCAGGCCTCGGCGAAGGCGTCGATCGGAAAGGTCTGCGGTGAAGGCAACCCGCCCGCGAGGCTGACGATGCCGGGGCGGTCGGCCACTTTGAGGATTTCTCGCAAGACCGACGGATTCATCCGCTCGGTGCGAGCGGCCAGTTTCCATGGCGAGCGAGTGGTGTCGGAGGATTTGGTCATGGGGCAGAGTCCTGTCGAGTCCGTATTGTTATCGGTGGGTGAGCAAGGGATAGAGCGATGCCACCAGCGCGAGCGCGGCCAGCGTGTTGAATATCCGGAAGAAGTTCGGCTCCTGCAGATGGCGCCGCATGCCGGCGCCGAACAGTGCCCAAGATCCGGTGCTTGGCATGTTGATCAGGCCCATCACCGTGACCAGGGCCAGCAGTTGAAACAGAGAATGCTCCGCCGGCAGGTGGGTGGTGATCGCCCCCAGCGCTATGACCCAGGCCTTCGGGTTGACCCACTGAAAGGCCGCGGCCGCGGTAAAGCTCAGCGGGCGCGACTGATTGGCGCCGGACCGCGCGACGTCTGCAGAAATAGGGCGGCTGCGAAAGATTTTCCACGCCAGCACCAGCATGTAAGCACCGCCGGCGTAGCGCATAACGGCGTAAAGAAGCGGATGGCGTTCGAACACCTGGCCCAAGCCCAACCCCATCAGCACGATCATCAAGCAGAAGCCCAGGGTGATGCCCAGCATGTGCGGCACCGAACGGGCAAAGCCGAAGTTCACGCCCGAAGCCAACATCATGGTGTTGTTGGGGCCGGGCGTGATCGAGGTGACCAACGCGAACAGCGCGAAGGCGAGCCAGGTTTCGTCGGTCATGGCGCCGCCGCAGTGATTGGTCGAGACAGGCGCTTGCCTATCAGTACGGTGATCACAACCGCGCCGGCGAAGCCCAGCGTGCCCAAGTCGAGCGGTTCGCCTAATAGCGGAATCGCCGCCAGGATGGACAGGAAGGGCTGCAGCAGTTGCGTCTGGCTCACGCGCAATGCGCCGCCGATGGCCAGGCCGCGATACCAGGCGAAGAAGCCCAGCCACATCGAGAACACGCTGACATAAGCGAAACCCAGCCAGGCCGATGCGGCGATGGTAGTAGCTGGAACCGTCGCGAGCGCGCCCGGCACAGTGATAGGCAAGGCCATGACGCAGACCCAGCAGATCACGCGCTCAGCGCCCAGCGCGCCGGTCACCTGCGCACCGAAAACATAACCCAACGATGCCAGTACCACCGCGCACAGCAGCAAAAGATCGGCCCATTCGAGTCCGAACCCGTGGCCCGACTGCTGCGAGCGAACCAGAGCGTAGCTCACCACCAACGCGCTGCCGAGCACCGCGCACAGCCAGAAGCCGAGCGGCGCGCGCTGGCGCAACAGCCACGCAGCGGCTACGGCGGTGGCCAACGGCAGCAGCGCGGTGATCACCGCGGCATGGCCGGCCGTCACACTGCGCAGGGCAAAGCCGAGCAGCAATGGCCAACCCAGCGTGGTGCACACGGCGCAGAGGGCGAGCGGCTTCCATTGGGCGGGCGCCGGTCGCGGCGAATGCGTGGCCAGCAAATAGGCGATGGAAAGTCCACCGGCCACCGTCGCCCGGCCGAAGGCCACGAACCACGGAGACAATTGCGGCGCCGCAGCGGTGCCGGTGGCCAGTCGCGTCATCGGCAGCGTCAAGGCGAACACCGCCACGCCCAGTACGCCCAGCCACATGCCAAGGGTTTCGTCGCGCGTCGTCACGCCTGGCTCATCCACGTTGCTGTCAGCACCAGCACCGCTGCCATGGAACGATTGAACCAAGCCAACCGCGCACCCTGCGCCAGCCAGCGGCGCAGCAGTGACCCGGCAAGGGCGTAGCTGAAATTGCTGGCGAGCGCATACAACGCCATGACCGACACGACGATGACAAAGCGCACGAGCGCATCGGGGCGACCGGTGATCCAGCCGGCGACCAGCGTCAGCGCCAGCAGCCAAGCCTTGATGTTGACGAACTGCAACAGCACGCCTTTGGCAAAACCGACGCTCAGAAGGGATGCGTCTGCATGGGCCATTTGCCGGGAGCCGGCGAGCTTCCAGGCCAGCCAGAGCAAGTAGCCGACGCCTGCAGCCTTGATGGCCCAGCGCAGCGGCGGTGCGGCGACCATCAGCGCGCCAACGCCTGCGGCGCAGATCACCAGCAGCAGGCACCAGCCGACCGGCACGGCGCACACAAATCGCGCGGCATGACCGAGTCCGCCGTTGGCCGCCAGCGCGGTCGAGAGCGTCGTGTTGGGGCCGGGCGAGAAGCTCATAGCCGTTGCCAGGACCAGCAGCGCACCGAATTCTTGCCAACTCATGAGGTCGACTTTAAACTGGCGACCATTACAGTACCAGTACAGATTGCTGGATGAAGCCCGAATCTGTATGAGTCGCATGGCCGGCACAGGCGATGGGCTGCCGGCGCCGATCGATCGCAAAAACCGATGCTCTCACGCACTTCGACACGGACCCTGACCGAACAACTGTCGGCGCGCTTCGCCGAGCGCATCCGCGATCGGCTGCTCGCGCCGGGCGCTCGGCTGCCTTCGGTGCGAGCCTGCGCCGAGCAACAAGGCGTCAGTGCCCACACGGTGGTCGCAGCCTACGATCAGTTGCTGGCCCAAGGCCTGATCGAAGCGCAGCGGCAGCGGGGTTTTTTCGTCCGGCCCGGGACGCAGACGTATGCCGGGCGAGCGCATGCGAACCTGAAGAGCGCATTGCCCGCCGCGTCGGCCGAGCGCATACCGGCAGACGCCGGTGCCTTGATACGAGGCATGTTTCACCACCAGAGCGACAAGCCGCAGCCCGGCATGGGCGTTTTTCCGCCGGAGTGGCTGGATTCGAGCTTCATGGCGGCCGCGTTGCGGCGCGTGACGCACGGCAGCGTGCTCAAGTCGCTGTCGTTGCAATACGGCGATCCGGCCGGTGATGCGATGCTGCGCCAAAGCCTGTCGCAAAAGCTCGCGGCGATCGGGCTCGACGCAGGGCCAGATCAGATAGTGACCACCATCGGTGCCACGCACGCGCTGGACATTGCGAGCCGTACCTTGTTGCGCGCCGGCGACCACGTGATGGTCGAAGAGCCCGGCTGGGCCATCGAGTTCGCTCGGCTCGAAGCGCTCGGCATGCGTGTGCTACCGGTGCCGCGCGGCGCTGCCGGTCCTGACCTCGACGTGATGGCGACGTACTGCGAAGCCCACGCACCAAAGCTCTTCGTCAGCGTCAGTGTGTTGCACAACCCGACCGGCTACAGCCTCACGCCCGCTGCCGCGCATCGGCTTTTGCAACTGGCGGCGCAGCACAACTTTCACATTGTCGAGGACGATACCTATAGCCACCTTGCGCCGGAACATGCAACGCGACTGTCGACGCTCGACGGCCTGCAGCGCACGATCTACGTCAGCGGCTTCGCAAAAATACTTGCGCCGAATTGGCGCGTCGGTTTTTTCGCTGCGTCACCTGACATGGTCGCGCGATTGATGGACACCAAGCTGCTCACCACGCTGACCACGCCGGCAATCTTCGAGCGTGCGCTTGCAAGCTGTATCGACCGAGGGCAGTTGCGCCGTCATGCCGAACGCGTCAGAGGCCGCCTGGACGGCGCCCGCGCCCGCGCGGTCAAGCTTGCACTCGCCCATGGCTGCCGCTTCGCCTCCGAGCCGGCCGGTTTGTTCGGCTGGGTCGAGACCGGAGTCGATACCGACGCACTGACGCAGCGCATGCTGGACAAGGGCTATCTGCTCGCGCCGGGGTCGCTCTTTCATGCACGTCGGCAACCCACCACGCTCATGCGCATCAATTTCGCCACGTCTCAGGACGCGGCATTCTGGAAAGTGTTTGCCAGGGTTCGCGACGAGAGTGGCAGGCGCTGAACACCTGTTCTAACTTGGCGCGCCCAGTTCTTCCTGCCGCTCGAGCGCGGCCAGCAATTCGTCGTCGATTCGAGAGTGCCTCTCGCCCAGTTCGGCAGCGCGCGAAGCTTCGTTGACGTAGATGACGCCGCCTTGGCGCGCGAGCAGTTCGGCGATTCGCGTCTGTTCCTGTTCGAGTGCGGCAATCCGCGCGGGCAGGGCCTCGAACTCGCGTTGTTCCTTGTAGCTGAGCTTCTTGCGAGCGCTCACGATGGGCTTGACCGGGGCCTGCCTGTGTGTGCCGATTTTCACTGCAGTCGCGACGCCCTCCACCGCTCGGACCGGCATGAGCTGCTCGGCGATCGCGCGCGCGCGTTGCGACTGCACGAGCCAATCTTCGACGCTGCCTTCGTACTCGCGCCACCGCGCATCACCCTCGAACGCAATGGTGCTGGTCACCACGTTGTCCAGGAATGTGCGGTCGTGACTGACCAGGAACACGGTGCCCTCGTAGTTCTGCAGCAGCTCTTCGAGCAGTTCAAGCGTTTCGATGTCCAGGTCGTTGGTCGGCTCGTCGAGCACCAGCACGTTGGCGGGCCGCGCGAACAGGCGCGCCAGCAGCAGGCGGTTTCGCTCGCCGCCGCTGAGCGAGCGCACGGGCGAAGTGGCGCGTGCCGGCGAAAAAAGGAAGTCGCCCAGATAGCTTTTCACGTGCTTTCGCTGGGCGCCAATCTCGATCCATTCGCTGCCGGGGCTGATGAAATCTTCCAGGGTGGCATCCAGGTCGAGCGCATCACGCATCTGATCGAAGTAAGCCACCTGCAAATTGGCGCCGCGGCGAAGCTTGCCGCTGTCCGGCTCGAGTTCACCGAGAATCAATTTGAGCAGTGTTGTCTTGCCTGCGCCATTCGGCCCGATCAAGCCGATCTTGTCGCCGCGCAGCAGCGTGGCGCTGAACCCGCGCACCACGGTTTTCGTGCCGAATGCTTTGGACACCTCGGTCAGTTCCGCCACGATCTTGCCGCTCGATTGGCCTGACGCCACGTCGAGCTTGACGCTGCCGACGGCCTCGCGCCTACGCAGCCGACGCTGGCGCAGCGCCTCAAGCCTGCCGATCCGGCTCTGGCTGCGCGTGCGCCTTGCTTCAACGCCTTTGCGAATCCACACCTCTTCCTGCGCCAGCAGCTTGTCGGCCTTGGCGTTGATCACTGCCTCCTGCGCCAGTTGCTCCTGCTTTTGCTCTTGATATCGCGTGAAGTTGCCTGGATAGGAGCGCAACTGGCCGCGGTCGAGTTCGACGATGCGCGTCGCCACCCGGTCGAGAAATGAACGATCGTGCGTGATCGCCACCGCGCTGCCCTTGAAGTCGATGAGCAACTGCTCCAACCACTCGATGGAGTCGAGGTCCAGGTGGTTGGTTGGCTCGTCAAGAAGTAGCACATCCGGTGCGATCACCAATGCCTGTGCCAGGGCCACGCGCTTGCGGGTGCCGCCCGACAACGTGCCGACGGTCGCGGCCCCGTCCAAGTGCAGGCGGGTCAATGTCTGTTCGACGCGTTGCTCCCAATTCCAGGCGTCGAAAGCTTCGATCTCCGATTGCAGCGCGTTGAGATCGGCGCCTTCGGCCGCTCGCAGGTAGAGCTCGCGCGAGGCAATCACATGCGCAAGCCCTTCACTGGCGGCGGTGAAGACAGTCGCTTCAAGGTCGAGGATCGGCTCCTGCGCCACGTGCGCCACGCGCAAGCCCTGTTGCAATTGCAACGTACCGTCATCAACACTTTCAAGCCCGCCAAGTATCTTCAGCATCGATGATTTTCCGGCGCCGTTGCGCCCGATGAGCCCCACGCGCTCGCCTTGCTGCAACGAGAAGTCGGCGTGCGCCAGCAAAGCGACGTGGCCGAAGGCCAGTTGCGCGTCGAGCAAGGTGATGAGAGCCATGCCGAGGATTATCCCGAGTCGTTGCGCATGCGCGTCGACGCTCGCGAGAGTAGGGCGATCCGATGTGCGGCTGCCTTTGTACGTGACAGCGTCGCTAGCACCGTATCAAGTGAGTCCAGAGCTTGGCTACCGGTTGCCGATCCGGATGCCGACTGATGCCATGGCCGGTTGTCAAGGGAATGTCAGCCGGAAGCAGTCGTTTCATAATCGGCGCCCCTATTGCAAGCGCGAACGACAGATTGCCTCGGTGGCATTCCCAAGCGCCTCCAAGCTTCGCTCAGGCGCCTGAGGTAGTTCAGGCGCTACGGACGAACAAAGTTCAGGTTTGCTAGACGGGCGTCGAAAGTCGTGCCATAATCGAGGGCTTCGCTGATCGCGGTGAAGAGGCTCTAAGTGGCGGCCCTTGAGGGGTTGATTGTGGAGCGGCCCTTGTGGGGGTCAGGCCCGTTGTTGGGCC
>JBDSYU010000089.1:0-11675 GCA_039925525.1 Variovorax sp. | reverse complement strand
ATCAAGCTGCCCGGCATGGCCAACCATTTCTATCGCGAGCGCGTCGAGCAGCACCTGCGCATCGGCATCAAGGCCATCGACATCCTGCGTGCCGAAGGACCGAACCGCCTGCACAGCCGCAAGCTGCGCAGCTTTGCCGAGGTGGCTTTCCAGTAGACGTTGGGCCATGTCTTTCGAAGCCGAACGGTTCCTCCGGGCGCAAGCGCCGGTCTATGCAGCCGATCTTCGGCTCTCAGGACGATCTGAAATTGCGTTCATGCATGACGCTGTTCGAAACCGTCGCAGCCGACGAGATGGCGTTCGCGCAAGTGCTTGACCGCTGCTACGACGGCGAGCGCGACGCCGTCACCTTGAAGCTGTTGCGCCCAGATCATGATCGTTGCTGATTACCGGGGCGAGGCGCGCCGGCAGCATGGCGCCGGCGGGCGCCACGTCACGGTACGCCGCTTCGGTTGGTCTGGGCACAGCCCCGAGGAGGCCGAGGCGATGGCCGAGGCGCGCGTCGCACAGGGCCGCCGAGCGGCTGCTGGCCGGCGAGAATCTGCCCAACGAGCGGGTTTAAAAGTCGCGTAATGGCAGGACCATCGTGATTGCCACGTCGAAGCCGGCTTGGTGCTGATCTATCGAAAGCCAGAGGCCCACCGTTTGCAAGGGGTACGCTGGGCTAGCACAGTGAGTTGGGTTTGTAACGCCGGCTTCGCGGCGCAAGCTGATCCCCGCGCAGCTCGGTCTTCAACGTGGCGCGTAGCGCCGAACGGTCAGCCCCTCCATATCAATCTCTGGCACGCGCTTTGAAATGACATCGGCCAGCACACGGCCGGTACCGGCCGCCATGGTCCAGCCGAGGGTGCCGTGGCCGGTCGCGAGAAACAGGTTGGGCAGGTGTGTTTCACCGATCACCGGCGTGCCGTCAGGCGTCATCGGGCGCAGGCCACACCAGAATTCGGCGCGGCGCACGTCGCCACCACGCGGGTAGAGATCGGTGAGCACATGTTCGAGCGTGGCGCGGCGTGCTTCGTGCAATTGCAACGAGTAGCCGGCCAGTTCCGCCGTGCCGCCGACGCGAATGCGCGTGCCCAGGCGCGTGATCGCCACCTTGTGGCTTTCGTCCATCACCGTCGACTCCGGCGCGCCGGTGGCGTCGGTGATCGGCACCGTGATCGAGTAGCCCTTGACCGGATACACCGGCACGCGCATACCGATTGGCGCCAGCAGCAACGGCGAATAGCTGCCGAGCGCCAGCACGTACGCATTGGCCTGCAATCGGCCAGCGCTGGTCTGAATACCATCGATGCGGCCAGCGACGACGTCGAGCCGCTCGACCGTCGTGCCGAAGCGAAACTGCACGCCGAGCCCTGCCGCCATATCAGCCAGGCGCTGCGTGAACTTGAAGCAGTCGCCGGTCTCGTCGCCCGGCAGACGCAGGCCGCCCTTGAACTTCTGCTGCACCGCCGCCAGTGCGGGCTCGTGCGCGAGGCAACCTGCGCGATCCAGCAACTGGTAGGCAACGCCATAACGCTCGAGAACGGCGATGTCGGCGGCCGTCGCATCGAGTTGCGCCTGGGTGCGAAACAATTGCAGCGTGCCTTGCAATCGTTGGTCGTATTCGATACCGGTGTCGGCCCGAAGGGTACGCAGGCAATCCCTGCTGTACTCGGCCAGTCGAACCATGCGCGCCTTGTTTTGCTCATAACGCGCTACCGTGCAGTTGAGCAGCATCGCCAGGGCCCAGCGCAACAGCGAAAGATCGAGGTGCGGGCGCACGACCAGAGGCCGGTGGTGCATCAGCAGCCACTTGATGGCTTTGAGCGGCACGCCGGGCCCGGCCCACGGCGCCGAATAGCCGGGTGAGACTTCGCCGGCATTGGCGTAGCTGGCCTCCAACGCTGCTGCAGCTTGCCGGTCGACGACGGTCACCTCGTGCCCGGCGCGCGCCAGGTAGTAGGCCGAAGTGACGCCGATGACACCGCTGCCGAGGACCAGGACTTTCATGCGTCTGAGGCGAAATCCGAGGACCGTCGCGCTTCAGTTCTTTGCAGACCCCACATCCGCCTTCGCCTCATAGTCACCGCGCCTGGCCGCGCGATTGCACTGGGCGCGATAGGCCAGGGCCTGCTGCGCCGCGGGCACGTTGGCCGGGTCGCCGCGCCAGGCCGCCATCGCCGGCTGCTGGATCGCGCGGGCAAACGAGAAAGCCAATGCCCACGGCATGCGTCCTTTGAACCGGACATTCATCGCGTTGAGCCGCGCCGAAGCCAGTTGTGCACTCTGACCACCGGAGAGAAACGCGACGCCGGGCACGGCAGCCGGCACGGCGCGCAAGAAGCAACCGACCGTCGCATCGGCAACTGCTTCGATGCTCGCTTGATCGCCGCAGTCGAGCCCTGGCAACACCATGTTGGGCTTGAGCAGCATGCCCTCCAGCAGCACGCCTTGCGTATGCAGATGGTCGAAGACGACATGCAGGGTTTGCGCCGTGACTTCGGCGCAGCGCTGCAGATCGTGGCTGCCGGTCATCAACACTTCGGGCTCGACGATCGGCACCAGGCCGGCTTCCTGGCACAGTGCGGCATAGCGCGCCAGGGCATGCGCGTTGGCGTCGATGCAGGCATCACTCGGCAATTCGCCAGGGGACTGCGCGGATTCGCCGATAGTGATCACCGCCCGCCACTTCGCAAATCGCGCGCCCATCTGCGCGTATTCGGCCAGCCGCTCACGCAGGCCGTCGAGCCCTTCGGTCACCAGTTCGCCGGCGTGTCCGGCCAGCGGCTTGGCGCCGGTGTCGGCTTTGATGCCGGGGATGATGCCGGCATCCTTGAGCGCACGGGCGAACGGCACACCAGCGAGGGTCTGCTGACGGATGGTTTCGTCGTAGAGGATGGCGCCGTTGATGGATTGACCCAGGCGCGGTGTCGTCGCGATCAGGTCACGCCAGGCTCGGCGCGCCTCCACGGTTTGCGCAATGCCGAATTTGGCGAAGTGCTTGTTGCACGAATCGGTGCTTTCGTCCATGGCGAGGATGCCGCGGTCGTCCGCGACAAGTGCGTTGGCGGTGGCAATCAATTGCTCGGTGTTCATGTGTCTGACTCCGTGTTGTCAATGGCTGGATGCGGCTGTTCGTTGCTCTGCATGCGGCTTTTTCGCGGTCTCTGTTTGCAGAAAGCCCGAAGCGTACGCAGCGGTCACGGCGCGCAGGCAGCGTCGCTGCTCGGCGCGTGCCAGCCGCCATCGTCGGCGATCAGGGCGTCGGCCGCCGCCGGGCCCCAGCTCCCGGGTTCGTAGGGCAGCGCTTCATGATGGCGGGCCAGCACCGGATCGATCACCGCCCACGCGGCTTCGACAGCCTCCTGGCTGGTGAAGAGCGAGCGGTCGCCGGCCATGGCATCGCTGAGAAGCCGCGCGTAAGGCGCCTCTTCGTCGGCCTGGCCATCACATAGATATAACTCGCGTTGGTTGCCGATGTAGCCCGGGCCCGGCTGCTTGGTGCGTGCGGCCAACGCCACGGCGGCGTTCGGCTGCAGCTTGAAGCGCAGGTAGTTGGCATCGACCGATTGCGCGGGCGAATCGTCGAACAGCCGTTGCGGCGGCGGGCGCAAACGCACCAGCACCTCGGCCGCCTTGGTCGGCAACAACTTGCCGGCGCGCAGGTACCAGGGCACGCCGGCCCAGCGCCAGGAGTCGATCGACAGACGCAACGCGCAGTAGGTTTCGACGTCCGAATCCACCGCCACGCCCTCCGCATCGCGATAGCCGCGGTACTGGCCGCGCACCAGGTCATCCGCTGTCAGAGGGCGCATGGCCTGAAACACCGCCGTCTTTTCGCGCTGCAACGCGGCAAAACTCTTCGCCGCCGGCGGCTCCATCGCGAGCAGCGCGACGATCTGGAAGATGTGGTTTTGCACCACGTCACGCAGGCACCCGGCGCTTTCGTAGAAACCACCGCGATCGCCGATGCCGAAATCCTCTGCCAGCGTGATCTGCACGCTGGCCACGTAGTTTCGATTCCAGATCGGCTCCAAAAACGAATTGGCAAAACGAAAATACAGGAGGTTCAAGATCGCCTCCTTGCCCAGGTAATGGTCGATGCGAAAGATTGATGACTCGCTGAACACCGCATGGGCCGCGGCATCGAGGGCCTTCGCGGAAGCCAAATCGCGACCGAATGGCTTCTCGACGATCACCCGCGCATCCTTGGCCATGCCGGCATGGCCAAGCCCTTCGATCACGGTCTCGAACAAGGTCGGCGGAATGGCCAGGTAGTGCGCCGGCCGCACGGACTTGCCAAGTGCTTGCTTCAGCGCCTCGAAGGTTTCGGCTTTCCTGTAGTCGCCGTTCACGTATCGCACGAGCGACAGCAGGTGCTCGAGGACTTTCTTGTCCTCGCCTTCGCCTGATTCGGCGATGCTGTCGCGCACCCGCTGCCGCACCTCGTCGTTGCCGAGCTTCGACGTCGCGACGCCGATCACCGGCACGTTGAGCCTGCCTTTCTTGGCCATGCCGAAGAGCGCCGGGAAGATCTGCTTTTTCGCCAAGTCGCCGGTGAAGCCAAACAGCACGAGCGCATCGGACTCGAGCGGCGAGTCGCCGCGTTCGGCCTCGGCCACGCGATCGTTGGATGTCGAAGATGTCATGGCGTCTGCGGTCATTGGGGAAGGTTCGAAGTGAGGTCGGCGCGCGGCGCCAGGCTGCGCGAACGGCATGGCTTGGTGACCGGATGAGGTGATGATGCCACTCAGCGCTCCAGCTTGGCGCATCGCGCGGGAAGCTCCGGGCACCTCAGCGCCCCGAGGCGACAATGACTCATGTCGACCGACCCTTTCAATCGCAGCGCGGCGTCGCCAATCGCTACCACTGACCAGACGCATCCCTACCAGGCACTGACACCCGACGTGGTGCTTGACGCCCTGGCCACGCTGGGCTTGTACGGCGATGGCCGCATGGAAGCGCTGAGCTCCTACGAGAACCGCGTCTACCGCATTCACCTGGAGGATGCGAGCACGGTGGTTGCCAAGTTCTATCGACCCGGCCGCTGGAGCCGCGCGCAGATTCTGGAGGAGCATGCATTCTCACTGCAGCTGGCAGAAGCCGAGGTGCCGGCGGTTGCGCCTTTGGAGTTAGGCGGTGACACGCTGCATCACCATGCGCTCGCCCCACCGATCGATGGGGCGAAGGGCGCAGGTGAGGCCCTGCTCGGCTTCGACTTCAGCATCAGCCCCTATCGCGGTGGGCGCCGGCCCGAACTCGACGACGCCGAGGTGCTCGAGTGGATCGGCCGCTTTCTGGCGCGCATTCATGAGGTCGGCGCCGCGGGCGCTTTCGTGGAGCGCCCGGCGCTCGACCTCGCGAGCTTTGGCACGGCGTCGCGCGACTTCTTGCTCGGCCATTCGCTCGTGCCGCTCGACGTGCAGCGCGAGTGGCAGGCCGCTTGCGACGAGGCGCTGTCGCTGATCGGTGCCACGGCCCTTGGCCCTGCAAGCGATATCGACCTCATCCGGCTGCGTCTGCACGGCGACTGCCATCCCGGCAACATCCTGTGGACGCCGACCGATCGGCCGGGCGGCGGCCCGCACTTCGTCGACCTGGACGATGCGCGCATCGGCTTCGCGGTGCAGGATCTCTGGATGCTGCTGTCCGGCGAGCGCGCCCAACGTACGCGCCAGCTCGGTCAATTGGTCGACGGCTACGAACAGTTTCGCGAATTCGACCGAGGCGAACTGGCGCTGATCGAACCGCTGCGCACCCTGCGCCTGTTGCACTACAGCGCCTGGCTGGCGCGGCGTTGGCAAGACCCGATCTTTCCGATCAACTTTCCCTGGTTCGGCTCGAGCGACTACTGGAAGGGTCAGGTGCAAATGCTGCAGGACCAATGCGAAGCGATGCAGGAGCCAGCGCTCGTGGTCTGACATGCCGATGAACAGCTGGCATCAATGTCGGCACAGTCTGCGCGCGACCCCGATCACACCAGCAACGCATTCACCCGTCGGACGTAGGCCGCCGGATCGCTCGGCATACCGCCCTCGGCGAGCAGCGCCTGGTCGAACAGGATGTGCGCCAGGTCGTCGAAGTGCGCTGACGTTTCGAGCTTTTTCACCAGCGGATGTTCGGCGTTGACTTCGAGCACCGGCTTCACATCCGGCGCACTCTGACCGGCCTGCTTGAGCATTCTTGCCAATTGCGTGCTCATGCCGTCGTCTTGCACCACTAGGCAGGCCGGTGAATCGACCAGACGCGTCGTCACGCGCACGTCCTCGGCCTCGTTCTTCAAGGCCTGCTTCAATCGTTCGAGCACCGGCTTGAAGGTCTCGGCGGCCTCCTCGGCGGCCTTCTTTTCAGCCTCGTCCTGCAGATCGCCGAGGTCGACGGCGCCACGCGCCACGCTCTTGAGCGGCGTGCCATCGAACTCGTGCAAAAAGCCAAGCGCCCACTCGTCGACCCGGTCGGCCATGAGCAGCACCTCGATGCCTTTCTTCTTGAACAGCTCCAACTGCGGGCTGTGGCGTGCCGCAGCCAGCGTTTCGGCGGTGATGTAGTAGATCGCCTCCTGGCCTTCCTTCATGCGTGCCTTGTAGTCGGCCAGGCTCACACTCGCGGCGTCGCTGGTGGTCGAGGCAAAGCGCAGCAGGCGGGCAATGCGCTCGCGGTTGGCGAAGTCTTCGCCGAGCCCTTCCTTGAGCACGGCGCCGAACTCGGCGTAGAAGGTCGCGTACTTGCCGGCACCCTTGTGCTCGGCGAACTCGGCGGCGGCTTCGGCAGCAGGCACCACTGCATCGGCTTTCTTGTCGACGACGTCGGTGGCCTCAGCGTCGGCATCGCTGCTCGCCTCGGATGATGCCGATCCTTCTGCATCTGAACTCGCGCTCTCGGTCGGCTCCGGCGCCGGTACCGATTCGCCCGATCCGATGTCGATCTTTCCAGCGGCGCTCGTTGCCTCGTCGTCCGCAGCACCCACGGTCGATTCGCCCGCTTCGGCCTTCGCCGCCGAGGCGGCGATCTGCTTTTTCGCCAGATCTTCGAGCATCGACAGCACCCGCTTGGTGCTGCCCTCACGGATGGCCTTCACGTCACGGCTGTCTTGCAACAACTCGCGGCTGACGTTGAGCGGCAGATCGCTCGAATCAATCACGCCCTTGACGAAGCGCAGATAGCTCGGCAGCAGCGCTTCGGCGTCGTCCATGATGAACACGCGCCTGACATACAGCTTGAGCCCGGCGCCCTTGTCACGGTTCCACAGGTCCATCGGCGCCTTCGACGGGATGTAGAGCAACTGCGTGTATTCGGTCGAGCCTTCGACGCGGTTGTGGCTCCAGGCCAGCGGCGGCGCGTAGTCGTGCGTGATGTTCTTGTAGAACTCCTCGTACTGCTCGCTGCTGATGTCTTTCTTGGGTCGGGTCCACAGGGCGCTGGCCTTGTTGATCGGCTCCCACTCGCCGGTCTTGGCCATCTCACCGCCTTTGGTGGCGCCGCTGTCGTCTCCCTCGATCTTCTCGCCCTCTTTCCACTCTTCCTTTTCCATCAGGATCGGTAGCGAAATGTGGTCGGAATACTTGCCGATGACCGACTTCAGCTTCCAGGCGTTGAGGTATTCCTCGCCATCGTCACGCATGTGCAGCGTGACACGGGTGCCGCGCTGCGATCGCTCGATCGTCTCGACCTCGAAATCACCGGCGCCGCCACTGGTCCAACGCACGCCTTCCGAGGCCGGAAGGCCAGCCCGGCGCGACTCCACGGTGATCTTGTCGGCGACGATAAAGCCCGAATAGAAGCCGACGCCGAACTGGCCGATGAGCTGCGCGTCGGCCTTCTGGTCGCCCGTCAGCTTGCTCATGAAATCCTTGGTGCCGCTCTTGGCGATGGTGCCTAGGTTGTCGATCGCCTCTTGACGCGACAGGCCGATGCCGTTGTCGGCGATGGTGAGCGTCTTGGCCGCCTTGTCGAACGACACCCGCACTTCGAGGTTGGGCGCGTCTTCGTACAACTGTGCGTCGTTGATTGCCTCGAAGCGCAACTTGTCGCAGGCATCCGACGCATTCGAGATCAACTCGCGCAAGAAGATTTCCTTGTTCGAATAGAGCGAGTGCGTGACCAGGTGCAGCAACTGCGCCACTTCGGCCTGGAACGGGAGTGTGCTGCTCGGTACGCTGGATGATGGGGAGGTCTGGCTGGTCATGACTTGACGATGATGGGTTGCAGGACGGCGTGCTGGCCAGGCCGACCGGAGACGTGTCGGCGCCGAAGCTGGTCAGACGAATCTTGGGAATCTGCATTCGCCGCTTCGACCGGCGTTACAGACAAGATTCTCCAATGCATAGTACGCCTTGACCGATCAGACCGATGGCGGCACGGCGAAAACCCGGGCGGGTTGTGGCAGCAGGTGGCGCGTCATTGACCGTCCTGCTGCTATCACTCGGCGCGCAGAGAGCGCGCCGTGACGCAGAGCGAAATCAGCGCGGGGCGCCGTCCGATGCGGGTGGCTGATAGGTGGACTGGCTGGGCGTTGCAGCCGGCGCGTGCCCTGGCCTGGTTTCGCCGAGGGGTCCGTCCAGTCGAGAACGCGCCGAACCCGCGCTGGAGGCGCCTTGCGACCCTGTCGACGTCGGGAATGCGACTGGCGGTGCAGGTGACCTGAATCCCCCAGGAGAGCCCGCGCCGGTCGTCGTCGGAGACGTTGCCGAGCCTGATCCTGAAGGCGGTCGCGACGCATTGACTGCTGGCGCAATCTTCGCCCCACCACTTGCGCCAATCGGCGTCGCGGATTTGTCGCCATCTTTGGCGCTGCCGTCCGCTTTGGCCTTCAACTCGTCGACCACTGCGTCCTTGGCGGTGACAACCGCGCTCTTGACTTTGTCCAGTTGCTCCCGACCCGCTTCCTTGGCCTCGTCAGTCAGGCGATCGCTAGCTTCGCCCAGCAGCTGGTCTTCCTGCCGCGTACGCGGTGCGAGGGCAGCCAATACCGCACCGACGGCCAGTCCGATGGCGCCCAGGGCCAGCGGCTGTTCGTTCAGCAAGTGATCATAGGCACCGCGCACCCGCTCGGCGCCGTGGCGCGTCGCCGCACCGATCTGACCCGCGCGCTCACGCGCCGCCCCCGCAGCGCCGGAAAATGCCTGCGCCGTCTGCTGTGCCATGTCGCGCGTTTTTTGCGCAGCGTCCCGCGCTGATTGCGTGATCGAGTCTGTGGCGCCGGAGACACTGTCGCGGACGGCCATGGCCTTGTTGCGTGTCGCCTCTGCGGCGTTCCGGGCCGTCCCGGCAACCGAATCGGCGGCACCCGAGACGTTGTCGCGCACCGCCCTGGCCGTGTCCTTCACCGCGGCCGCGCCGTCGGAAAGTCTCCAAGAGACATCATCCTCGGCGGATTGGGCGCGGGAGCGCAACGCTGGATCCATGCCGATGCGGTACGCAGGCGCCACCCTGGAGCGCCCGCTGGTCATCATCATCCAGGCGACACCCACGCCAACGAGTGCCAACGGCAACGGTTGCTCTTTGACAGCCTGGCCGAGGTTGCTCACATATTCGCTAGCCCCGTTGTTGCGCAGGTAGTCGATGCCCCGCTCCATCAGGCGACCCGGCTGCAGGCGCTCTTCAATGGTGCTGATGGTGTCGTCCAATCGTTCTCGCGTGTGCTGGATATCCGACTGGATCTGCTCCGGACTTCTGTTATCAACGTCGCTCATACATGCTCCTTGACCATTTCCTTGTCCCTGCGCAGCGAATCCATCGTCCGCGTGGGCACCAGATTCTTGGCCCGGAAAGCTTTGACGCCTCCTATGACCAGGAAGAAACCGATGACGATGACAATCAGTCCGACGATGGCCGGCGCGAGCCAGTTGGCGATGTCAGGCGGCAGCAGCGGCGCCAGCGCGTTCACCGCAGCCAATAGCAGCACAATGAATCCGGCAAACAGCACGGCACCCCCCACAGCGATGGAGCCGGCGGCAACGGCAGCCTGCGTGAGTTTTTCCGACACCTCGGCTTTTGCGAGCGCCGCTTCGTCCTGTACCAGTGACGCGATCTGGCGCCACAGAGTGCTGAACAACCCCGACATCGGCGTACCGGGGCCGCGGCCCGCTTGTGAACGCTCATCGCTCCAGCCGCCGGCTGAACGACCGTCGAGCGTTGCAAACGCATCGCGGCGGGCCAAGGGATCCTGATTCATCGTGGTGTCCATGTGTCCTCCTGCAAGCCGCGTGGCGTACGAACCGGTGTCGACGACTGCGTGGACGCGTCATCGCTGGCCTTCAGGAAACGCACCGCCATAAATCCGGTCGCTAAGGCCAATCCGAAGAAAGCAATTGGCTGGCTGCGCGCAAACACTTCAACATCGCGCAGCATGGCCGAGACATCCTTGTTGCGCAATGCGCTGGAGACCCGAGTCAGCGCATCGGCCGCCGATCCTGTCAGCGCCGCAATGGGGTCGTGGCCGTTTTCACCGTCGTCTCCGTGCTGGCCGGCTTTGCGCAGGGCACCGGCGACGTTGTCCAGGCCCTGCGCGGCTACGCCCTTCTGCTCATTGAGCTTGGACCTGGCGCTTTCCTTGGCATCTTCAAAAATGGCGCCTGCCTGCGCCCTGACGTTCTGTGCGGCATCTCGCATGCTGCCACCGCCGCCGTCTGCTGACTCGTCCGAGCGCTTCGCCGCGCCTTCCGTCGCTGATGCGTTGTGCATTGAAGGTTCCTTGCGTTTGTAAGCATGAAAGGCTAAGCCGATGGCATCCCTCGCGCTCAGCGAACGGGTTCCCGACCGAGCGTAGGACACGGGCGCTTGAGAACCGCCCCTCTTTATTGGCAGCGGCACCCCTCCCGCCGAGTCAATGCAGGCGCACCGCGCGAAGCGGCTCGTGGGGCTAACCGACCGCGGGTTCGCGCCTTCGTTGACTTTGCAAGGCCTGCATCTGCCGATCGTGCACGCGAGGCAGCGTCACCAATGCCGCGAACGCGCCGATGAGCGCGAAGAACATGTCCGATTGGGTGTCCCAGACATCGCCTTGCGTGCCGAGGAATTCGTCGGCCCCATGCCCGAGCACGAGCGCCACGGCCCACTCGACCATTTCGTATGTCGCGCTGAACGCCAACGCCACGCAGACGACGAGGAACGCCGACATGCGCGGCCCTCGCACATGGCCGCCGCGCAGCAGGATCTCGCGCGCCGCCAGCGCCGGCACGAAGCCTTGGGCAAAGTGGCCGATCTTGTCGTAGGGATTGCGACTCAGGTGGAGCCAGTCGGCCAAGTAGAAGCCCAGCGGCACCCGGGCATACGAATACATGCCGCCGACGATGAGCACCACGGCGTGTAAACCGATCAACAGCATCAGCAGCTGCGTCAGCGGAAAGCGCTGTCGCGTCGCCCAGAGGAGTGGGAAGACGACGAACACCGGCGCGACTTCCATGAACCACGTGCTGCGGTCATAGGGTTGCCAGCCGGAAATGACCAGGACAACGAACACCGCCAGGGTGACGACTCCCAGCGTGCGCGTGGTTTCGGCGTCAACCGCCGGGTTGGAGATCGGGTGGTTCGACATTGGGGTCGGGCGACGGATCCTGCTGCAGCTTCAGCGGGACGCCGGAAGGTCTAGGGCCTGTTCACACTAAAACGGGAGATGCGTTGGCTCGCCTGCCGGATGGATGCGCGAAGCGCCGCGCCGCAGGTAGTACCTCTACCTGCAAGCGTCGCGACAA